>NZ_JBHXDC010000003.1:393662-823318 GCF_042725135.1 Streptomyces sp. NPDC060366
GTGCTGGGGCTCCGGCCGCGTCGAAAGTGCCAGCCGCCCGTGGTCGGGTCCGTGGTGGGGGGCCGGGGGGGCCCCCCCCCCCCCCCCCCCCCCCCCCCCCCCCCGGGGGGGGGGGGGGGGGGGCCCCCCCCCCCCCCCCCACTCCTCTGTCGCCTTGGTGCTGTTCGGCCGTCTCGGACCGGGCCGCCTAGAGAGTGCCGAAGCCCACTCGTCGTGTCGTCGGCTCGCCGATCTCCACGTACGCGATGCGTTCGGCCGGTACGAGCACCTTCCGCCCCTTCTCGTCCGTGAGGCTGAGCAGCTTCGCCTTGCCGGCGAGTGCGTCGCCGACGGCGCTCTCGACCTCCTCGGCGGACTGCCCGCTCTCCAGAACGATCTCGCGGGGCGTGTGCTGCACGCCGATCTTGACCTCCACCGCTATGTCCCTCCGAACGGTCGGTGCGTTGCGCGGTCAACCGCGCGGTACGCAGCACACATTAGCCCGGCGGGACGATGCTCAGGACGGTGGCGGGGCACGCCCGCAGCGAACACGGACCGGGTCAGGCGCCCGGCTGCTGCTCGCTGCCGTGCAGCGGGAATCCGGCGATGCCGCGCCATGCCAGCGAGGTGAGAAGTTCCACGGCCTTGTCGCGGGGGATGACCGACTCGCTGGAGAGCCAGTAGCGGGCCACCACCTGGGAGACACCGCCGAGCCCGACGGCCAGCATCATGGACTCCTCCTTGGAGAGGCCCGTGTCCGAGGCGATCACGTCGGAGATCGCCTCCGCGCACTGGAGCGCGACCCGGTCGACGCGCTCGCGCACGGCCGGCTCGTTGGTCAGGTCGGACTCGAAGACCAGCCGGAACGCGCCGCCCTCGTCCTCGACGTAGGCGAAGTACGCGTCCATCGTGGCCGCGACCCTGAGTTTGTTGTCGGTCGTCGACGCCAGGGCCGTACGCACCGCGTGCAGCAGGGCCTCGCAGTGCTGGTCGAGAAGCGCCAGGTAGAGGTCCAGCTTCCCGGGGAAGTGCTGGTAGAGGACGGGCTTGCTGACGCCGGCCCGTTCCGCGATGTCGTCCATCGCCGCGGCGTGGTAGCCCTGTGCGACGAAGACTTCCTGAGCCGCGCCCAGAAGCTGATTGCGTCGAGCGCGGCGTGGCAGGCGCGTGCCTCGCGGGCGCGCCGCCTCGGTCTGCTCTATGGCTGTCACGCCGCCTCCCAGAATCGTTCCGTGCGCGCTGTGCGCCGCCTTGCCATCGTACTTTTGGGTATCCCGGCTGTGCGTGGTCAGGTCGCAGAATTTCACGGACCGGACGGTCGGGGAGCCGGATATCCGTCCGGCCTCGTATGCGGCGGCGGAGAAAAGTATCCAATGCTGACAAAAGGCGAACCCGGTCCTGGGCACTCGCTCAGCGGTAGTCGTCCTCGTCGAGGGAGACGATACGCGCCTGTTCGGCGGCGTCCGCCTCGTCAGCCTCGGTCGTATCGAGGGGGGCGGGTGGATCGTCGCCCTCCGGCCGCACATCCCTGTGCTGCTCGGCTGCGTCGGCCTCCGGGGTCTCCTCGTCGATTTCCTCGAGTTCGCCGGAATCCGTCCCGGCCGTCCGTTCTTCCTCGTCGGTGTCGTTCGGGAATGTGTCCGGGCCGTTCGGGTCCGCCGGCATGGGGCGCCCTTTCCTTCTCCGGTCGTCTTCCGTCTTTCATTCGCGAAATGAGGCGAATACCGACGCCTACTTACGAGGGTAGGAGGTCCGGACGCGCGGCGCTATGCGTCCTGTGACGGTGAACACGCGAACCGGCGCGTGATCGTCTCGTAACATTGCCCGCATGTCTTCGACCGAGCTGCCGGAAACCCTCGCCGCCGCCGTCCCGCGCGTGAGTGCCGTCCGGGTCGCCGAAGGTGAGCGGCTGCGTACGGTCGCCCTGCCGGGGCTGACCCTGAACGTCCGCTCACGGCCCCCGACGCGCGCCGGACTGCCGCGCGCCCTGTACGTGCACGGCCTCGGCGGCTCCTCGCAGAACTGGTCCGACCTGATGCCGCTGCTGGCCGACGTGGTCGACGGCGAGGCGGTCGACCTTCCCGGCTTCGGGGACTCCCCGCCGCCGGAGGACCGCAACTACTCGGTCACGGCCCACGCGCGGGCCGTGATCCGGCTCCTCGACGCGAACGGCCACGGCGCGGTCCACCTCCTCGGCAACTCCCTGGGCGGCGCCGTCACGACCCGGATCGCCGCCGCCCGCCCCGACCTGGTGCGCACCCTCACCCTCGTCTCGCCCGCGCTCCCCGAGATCCGCGTGCAGCGCAACGCCCTGCCGACCGCCCTGCTGGCCGTACCCGGGGTCGCCGCGCTGTTCGGGCGGATGACACGCGAGTGGACGGCCGAGCAGCGCACGCGCGGGGTGATGGCCCTCTGTTACGGAGACCCCGGCCGGGTCTCGGAGGAAGGGCTGCGGCACGCCGTGGAGGAGATGGAGCGGCGGCAGCGTCTTCCGTACTTCTGGGAAGCGATGACGCGCTCCGCGCGGGGCATCGTCGACGCGTACACCCTCGGGGGACAGCAGGGGCTGTGGCGGCAGGCCGAACGGGTCCTCGCGCCGACACTGCTCGTCTACGGAGGGCGGGATCAGCTCGTTTCGTACCGAATGGCACGAAAGGCGTCCGCCGCTTTCCGTGATTCGCGGCTCCTGACGCTTCCGGACGCCGGACATGTTGCCATGATGGAGTACCCCGAGACGGTCGCGGAGGCCGCGCGCGGTCTCATCCGGGAGTCCGACGGGGCGACGGGTGGGACGGTGGGTGAGACGAACGACCGTGCCGACCGTAGTTACGGTAGAGGCGGCGCGGTCGTTGGTGAGCGCGACGACGGCGGTACTGGCAACGACAGCGACAACGACAGTGGCGGGAGCTGATCCTGGGCGTGGGACGACACAGCCGTAAAGGCCCCGCACCCCAGGGATCCGACAGCAAGAAGCGCGCTTCCGCCGGAAGCGGTCCGCCGGCCGGTCGGCGGGACGCGCCCGCCGCGCCGTCTCCCGGCGGGCGGGACCATGCCGCACCACCGTCGTACGGCACCCCCGCGCAGGGCGTGCCGCAGGTGCGCGGCGGACATCCCGAGCACCGTGAGCCGGGTGGCGGCTGGGGTCAGCAGCGCTACGGGGAATGGCAGGGCGGCGGCTCGCCGGGGCCCCGGCAGCCGCAGGGCCGGCAGCCGCGCTCGGCGCCGACCGGGCAGCGCCAAGTGCCGGGTCCGCGACGTGAGTTCATCGACGCCTTCGACGCGCCGCCCTCTCCGTACGGAGCCGGTGTCGGCGGCGGTACGGACGTCGACCCCGCGCGGTGGCGGCCCGATCCGTACGCCCCCGTCACCGACTGGGACGACGAGAACAGCCGGCCCCGTGCGGGCTCCGCCGACGGCTCGGGCCGCGGCTCCGACCGGGACGACCCCGAGGCCGACCCGGACGCCGACGGCGACGGAGAGCGGCCCGCGAAGGGCGGTCTGGGCCGTACCTTCACCGGGATCGCCGCGGCGGCCGTGACCACGGTGCTCGTCGTCGTGGTGGCCGGTCAGGTCACCGACCGCGGCGAACAGCGGGCCGGCGCGCAGCCCTCCGGCGGGCTCGCCCGCGACGGCGAGGGCGCCGCCTCGCGCTCGGACGGCAGGCCGACGCCGAAGGAGCCCGCCGTCCAGGCCCCGGCGCTGCCGCCCACCTACAGCGAGTTGATGACCAGGCAGTTCCCGCTGGCCGCCGATCTGAAGGGCTCGGGCGAGTTCGAGGCGGTGCCCGGACTGGCGAAGGCGCCCGGCGAGGGCCGCAAGATCCGCTATCGGATCGATGTCGAGAAGGGCCTCGGCCTCGACCGGAACCTGTTCGCCGACGCCGTGCAGAAGACCTTGAACGACGACCGGAGTTGGGCCCACGACGGGGCCATGACCTTCGAGCGGATCGCCGGTGGCTCGCCCGACTTCGTGATAACTCTGGCGAGTCCCGGGACCACGGCCGAGTGGTGCGCCAAGTCCGGGCTGGACACCACCGTCGACAACGTGTCCTGCGACTCCGCGGCGACCGACCGCGTCATGATCAACGCGTTCCGCTGGGCGCAGGGGGCCAAGACGTACGGCTCCAAGGCGATGCTCACCTACCGGCAGATGCTGATCAACCACGAGATCGGGCACCGGCTCGGGCACGACCACGTGAGCTGCCGGACGCCGGGCTCGCTCGCCCCGGTGATGCAGCAGCAGACCAAGACGCTCAACCTCGACGGCGTGAAATGCAAGCCCAACCCCTGGGCGTTTCCCGGCAGTTGAGGCATCGGCCGCAGCTTGACGCAGTGTGACCGAACGATCCCTTACCGCGACGGAACGCTACCGCGGTGGGAAAGTTACGTGCATTCACCCCTTCTGGTGGTGCGACGGACAACCGTCCGCCGTTCCACCCTGATGTCCGCTTACGGTCGTCCCGCTGTGAGTCGCCGATCCAACGGCGGCTTCCCACAGGGGAGATCGGGGTGTGCTCGTGCGGATCGGACTGCTTACGGACGGTGGCTACCCGTACGCGACAGGTGAGTCCAGGCTCTGGTGCGACCGGCTCGTGCGCGGTCTCGCACAGCACGAGTTCGACATCTACGCGCTCAGCCGCAGCGCCCACCAGGAGGGCACCGGGTGGATCCAACTGCCTCCTTCCGTAACTCGGGTGCGCACGGCGGCGCTCTGGTCCGCGCAGGGCGACGGCAGGGCGTACGGCCGGCGTGAACGACGGCGCTTCGTGGGGCACTTCGGGGATCTGATCACCGCGGTCTGCGCCCCGGACGGGCGAGCCGCGGAGAGCGTCGCCGACGACGCGCGCGGCGCCGGCGCCTTCGCCGAAGGGCTGTACGGACTCGCCGAGCTGGCGCACGAGCACGGCGGTCTCTCCACGGCCCTGCGCTCGGAGGCCGCCGTACGGATCCTGGAGACCGCCTGCCACGCCCCCGGCGCGCGCCGGAGCGTGCGCGGCGCCACCGTCCCCGACTACCTGGCCTTCGCTTGCCAGTTGGAACGCGCCCTGCGCCCGCTCTCCCTCGACTGGTACGACGACGACGGGCTCGGCGGCGTCGACCTCTGCCACGCGACGACCGGCGGATCCGCCGCCCTGCCGGGACTCCTGGCCAAACGCTTCTTCGGTGCGCCGCTGCTGGTCACCGAGTACGGCGTCCAACTCCGCGCCCACTACCTGGCCGCCGGACCCGGCGGCGACGCGCCCCTGCGCACGCCGGTACGCGCCCTGCTCGCTGCCTTCCAGGGCCGGCTCGCCGCCGAGGTCTACCGCCAGGCCGCCGTCATCACCCCCGGCAACACCCACGCCAGACGCTGGCAGGAGCGCTGCGGAGCCGATCGCGCCAAACTGCGCACCGTCTACCCCGGCATGGAGACGGAGCGCTTCGCGGCGCTGGGCGAACGCGAGGAGAGCGCCGGGGCCGGCGAGGGCGGTGACGGCGGCGATCCGAAAGCGTTGGTCTGGGTCGGCCGGATCGAGCCCGCCAAGGACCTCATCTCCCTGCTGCACGCCTTCGCCGACATCCGTAAGGAGGAGCCCGACGCGCGGCTGAGGATCATCGGCGCCGCGGCGCAGGGCACGGAGGCGACGGCTTATCTCGCCCACTGCCGCGCCTTGGCCGCCCAGTTGTTCCCCGACGAGGCTGCCGACGCGCACGCCGTGGGCGACAACTGCGTCTCTTTCGAGGAGGTCGGCGGGCCCGGCGCGCCGGAGCTGGTGGACGCCTACGCCGCGGGCGGGGTGATCGTCCTGTCCAGCATCGTCGAGGGCTTCCCCGTCAGTCTGGTCGAAGCGATGTTCTGCGGACGCGCGACGGTCTCCACCGACGTCGGCGCGGTCGTCGAAGTCATCGGAGGCACCGGGCTCGTGGTGCCCCCGCGCAATCCGCGGGCGCTCGCCGACGCCTGTGTCGCGCTGTTGCGCGACCCGGAGCGGCGCGAACGGCTGGGCGCCGCCGCGCGGGCCCGCGCGCTCGAACTCTTCACCGTCGAGCAGAATCTGGCGGCGTTCCGCGGCATCTACCTGGAGCTGATCTCGCACGCCCCGGTCCGGCGTCCGGCCGAGACAGTGAACGCGCACGGCGAGCCGCTGCCGTTCGCCAACCCGGCGGAGGCGTACGTACCCGGTCACTGGACCGCCGGGCAGGCCAGGACCGTACCGATGCCGCCGCCCGTACCGATGGTGCCTCCCGTGTCGATGCCGCTGCCCCCGCCCGCGACCGAGCCCGCGCCCTTCTCCCCGGCGACACGGACGTCGCGTCCTACGGAGGCGGTCGGCGTGGGTGCCGGACAGGCCCTGGGGGAGAGCGATGTCTGACGCGGGCACCACACCCGTGGGGACGGCCCGGCTCGCCCGGCGGCGGGGACCGGCCGACCCCGTCAGGACGCTGATGCGCAGCCACCGTGAACTGTGCGAGCGCGCCGTCGACCCGCTGGAGATCGCCGCCGGTCTGGAGGCGCACGGCGTCACCGACCGGGCCGCCGCGCGCTTCCGGCACCGGGACGTCTTCTCCCTCGCCGAGGAGCTGTACGCGCGCGTGCCGCGCGCCGCGGACAGTGACACGGACGACGCCGACACCACCGCGCCGTATCCGGCGCGTGCCGGCGATCCACGCGCCGGGTGGGCGCTGCGCACCCTGCTCCCGGGCGCCGTGTGCGCCGTCGCCGTCGTCGCCGAGCGGTATGTAGACGGTGGGGGAGCGCGCTCCGCGATAGGCGTGGCGGGGGCTGTCGCCCTCGCCATCGCGCTCACCGTCGCCCTCCGGCGCGGCCCGCTGCGCGTCGAGGGCCACACCGCGCGCGTCTCCCGTCTGTGGGTGTGCTGGCTGCTGGCGTACGTGCTGTACGGCGACGGGCTGCTGCGCCTGTCCGGCGGCGGCCCGCACGGGACCTCGCCCCTCACCGACGCGGCCGCGCCGCTCCTGGCCCTGGCGCTCGCCGTGGCCCCCGCGGCCTGGTGCGCCCATCTGCTCTCCGTACAGGCGCGGCGCGGGTTCGCCGACAGCCGCGGACTGGCCGAGTTCGCCTCCCGGACCCGGCCACCGCTGCTGGGCCTGCTCGCGCTGTACGCCCTCACACTCACCGCCCTGGCAGTCCTCGCCGAACTCGTCGCCGGCGGCGACCGGGGCGCGGGCGCCGGTCATCCCGTCGCGACCGTCGCCCTCGGCGGTCTGCTCCTCCTCGCCCGGCTGCTCACCGTCCACGGCTTCCCCGGGGCGGCGGCGACCGGCCTCGTCACCGCCTGCGCCGTCGAGGCGCTGGCCCTCGTCCTCGCGACGGCGGGCCGTGTCCCCGGCCTCGAATCCGTCTCCGCCCCCGTCCGGGCCCTCGTCGACGCGGGGGGAGCCGGCGCCGTACCGGCCCTCGCCTGCGGCGCCGCCGCGCTCGGCCTGCTGATCCACGCCACCGTCGCCCTGCCACGGGCCTCGGCCCACACCTGACCGGTGGGACCACCGACCTCCGGCGCACACCCCCTCCGGGCCACACCCCCGGACCCCCACAGACCTCCCGCGGAGCCGACGCCGCGGGCGTAACCCGAAGCACACCGCAACACCCTCTAAGGAGACGACAGAACATGACCCGTCAACCCCCAGCACCGACACGTCGGAACCAAGGGGCCGCGCGATGAGGGTCCTCCTGCTCGGTGCCAACGGTTTCCTCGGGCGCTTCGTCGCCGACCGGCTGCTCGCCGATCCCGCCGTCCATCTGACCGCACTCGGCCGCGGCGACGACGCCGACGTACGGTTCGACCTCGCCGGCGGCAGTCCCGGAGCCCTCACCCGCTTCCTGGACGCCGTCCACCCAGGAGTCGTCATCAACTGCGCCGGCGCCACCCGGGGCGGCGCCCGCGACCTGACCCGGCACAACACCGTCGCCGTCGCCACCGTCTGCGAGGCGCTGCGCCGCAGCGGCTGCGGCGCCCGGCTGGTCCAGCTCGGCTGCTCCTCCGAGTACGGGCCCTCCCAGCCCGGCTCGTCCACCGCCGAGGACGCGGTGCCGCGGCCCGGCGGCCCGTACGGCGTGAGCAAGCTGGCCGCCAGCGAGCTGGTGCTCGGCGCCGGGCTCGACGCCGTCGTCCTGCGGGTCTTCTCGCCCGTCGGACCCGGCACCCCCGCGGGCTCCCCGCTCGGAAGGCTCGCCGAGGCGATGCGCCGCGCCATGCAGTCCGGCGACGGCGAGCTGAAGCTCGGCGGCCTCGGCGTACAGCGCGACTTCGTCGACGTACGGGACGTGGCCCGTGCCGTGCACGCGGCCTCGCTCTCGGCGGCGCAGGGCGTCGTCAACATCGGGACGGGGCGCGCGGTCCGGCTCAGGGACGCCGCCGCCGTCCTCGCCAGGGTCGCCGGATACGGCGGCGCCCTGCACGAACTGGACACGCCCACCGGCCCCCCGCGCCCCGCGCACGCCACCCTCGGCCCGCCGCGCGGAGAGCACCCGGCGGAGCAGCTGGGCGCCGGCCCGTTCCCGTACCCCGACGGCTGCGGCGGCTGGCAGCAGGCCGACGTGCGCACCGCGCGTGACCGGCTCGGCTGGCGGCCCCGTATCAACCTGGAGGAGTCGCTCGCCGACATCTGGATGGAGGCGGCATGTCGCATCTGACGACCACCGGCGGCAGCCTGTCGGCCACCGGGGCCGCCGGGCTGGGCTTCGGCATCCCCGGTTACGCGCATCCGCTGCTCGCCCCGGTCGAGTGGGCCGAACTGGCGCGCCCCGGCACGCCGTTGCACTGGGCCGTGCTCAACGTCTCAGACGGGCCCGGCGCCATGCCGGACCCGCACTGCCTGGAGGCCGCGGGCCGGCTCAGGAACGCGGGCGTGCGGGTGCTCGGGCATCTCGATCTCGCGTACGGCGCCCGGAGCTTCGGCGAGATCGTCTCCGACGCGCACGACTTCCACGACTGGTACCGCGTCGACGGCTTCTACCTGGACCGGTGTCCGGCGCAGGCGTCGTACCTCCCCGACGTCCGGCGTACGGCGGCGACGCTCGACACGGTCGCCCACCGCGGGCATCTGGTCCTCGGCCACGGCACGCATCCGCACCCCGGATACGCCGAGATCGCCGACCAGTTGGTCACCTTCCGCGGGCCGTGGACCGACTACCGCTGGTCACAGGCGGCCGAGTGGACGGCGGACCATCCACCCGAGCGCTTCGCGCATCTCGTCCACGGCGTGCCGCGCAGCCATCTTGACGAGGCGATGAGGATCGCGCGCTGGCAGGGCGCGGGCACGATCTTCTTCACCGACCGGAGCGATCACGACGACCGGACGGGGCAGAACAGCCCATTCGCGGCCCTGCCCGGCTACTGGGACGAAATCGTCTCGCAGATCGGACCGGGTGTCTCGGAATGAGAAGGCGCGTGGCAGTGTTACTGAAGGAACAAACGTACTGACCAACCGACCAATCCCCTGTTGAGGTCCCTGTGTCGCTGCCACCCCTGGTCGAGCCCGCTGCCGAGCTCACCGTCGACGAGGTCCGCAGGTACTCCCGTCACCTGATCATCCCGGACGTCGGGATGGACGGGCAGAAGCGGCTGAAGAACGCGAAGGTGCTCGTCGTTGGCGCCGGCGGGCTCGGCTCGCCCGCGCTGATGTATCTGGCCGCGGCCGGTGTCGGAACGCTCGGCATCGTGGAGTTCGACGAGGTCGACGAGTCGAATCTCCAGCGGCAGATCATCCACAGTCAGGCGGACATCGGCCGCTCGAAGGCCGCTTCCGCGCGTGACTCCGTCCTCGGCATCAACCCGCTGGTGGAGGTCGTCCTTCACGAGGAGCGGCTCGAGTCCGAGAACGTGATGGAGATCTTCTCCCAGTACGACCTGATCGTGGACGGCACGGACAACTTCGCCACCCGCTATCTGGTCAACGACGCGTGTGTGCTGCTGGGCAAGCCGTACGTATGGGGCTCGATCTACCGCTTCGACGGTCAGGCGAGCGTCTTCTGGTCCGAGCACGGTCCCTGCTACCGCTGCCTCTACCCGGAGCCGCCGCCGCCCGGCATGGTCCCGAGCTGCGCCGAGGGCGGCGTACTCGGCGTCCTGTGCGCGTCGATCGGGTCCATCCAGGTCAACGAGGCGATCAAGCTCCTCGCGGGCATCGGTGAGCCGCTGCTCGGCCGACTGATGATCTACGACGCGCTGGAGATGCAGTACCGCCAGGTCAAGGTCCGCAAGGACCCCGACTGCGCGGTCTGCGGCGAGAACCCGACCGTCACCGAACTCATCGACTACGAGGCCTTCTGCGGCGTCGTGTCCGAGGAGGCGCAGGTGGCGGCGGCCGGTTCGACGATCACTCCCAAGCAGCTCAAGGAGTGGCTCGACGACGGCGAGAACATCGAACTCATCGATGTGCGGGAGCCGAACGAGTTCGAGATCGTCTCCATTCCGGGCGCCAAGCTGATCCCGAAGAACGAGTTCCTGATGGGGAACGCGCTCCAGGATCTGCCGCAGGACAAGAAGATCGTCTTGAACTGCAAGACGGGTGTCCGCAGTGCGGAGGTGCTCGCGGTGCTGAAGTCGGCGGGCTTCGCCGACGCCGTGCACGTCGGCGGCGGGGTTGTCGGCTGGGTCAACCAGATCGAGCCGGAGAAGCCGATCTACTGAGTGACGCTCTTTGTGTAAGGAGGCCGGTCCACACGTCGTGTGGACCGGCCTCCTACGTATGCGGGCCGCCGGGGCCCGTCGGACTCACTTGCAGACCGTTCCGTCCTTCGGCACCTTGCCGTCCAGCAGATAGCCGTTCACGGCGTTCTGCACGCACGAACTGCCGCTGTTGTAGGCGCCGTGCCCCTGGCCCTCGTACGTCAGCTCGACGCCGACGCCCTTGCCGAGCGCCTTCACCATCGCCCGCGCGCCCTCGTACGGCGTCGCCGGGTCGCCGGTGTTGCCGATGACCAGGATCGGGGCCGCGCCCGGCGCGCTGACGTCGGGCTTGTCCCACTCGCCCGGCACGGGCCACTCGGAGCAGCCCAGCAGGCCCCAGCCGAGGAAGTCGCCGAAGACCGGTGACACCTTGCGGAATTCGGCGAGCTTGGCCTTCGTCTGCGCGAGCGTGTAGCGCTGCTTGGAGTCCACGCAGTTGACGGCCGCGTTGGCCGCCTGGATGTTGCTGTACTGGCCCTTCTCGTTACGGCCGTTCATCGCGTCCGACAGGATGAGCAGCAGCGCGCCGCTGCCGCCGTCGGCCTCGTCCAGCCCCTGTTCGAGCAGCGGCCAGTACTCCTTCGAATAGAGCGCCTGGGCAATGCCGTTGGTGGCCTGCGTCTCGGTGAGCTTCCGGGCGCCGATGCCGTTGATCGGCTTCTTGTCGAGCCGGTCGAGCAGCTCGACGACGAAGTTCTCGATCTCCTGCGGGGTGCTGCCCGGCAGCGTGCACGCGTCGCCGCGGCTCACACAGTCCTTCGCGAAGTTGGTCAGGGCGAGCTGGAAGCCCTTGGCCTGGCCGAGCGAGCCCTGTTCGGAGCTCTCGGACGGGTCCACGACGGCGTCGAAGACGGTGCGGCCCACCGACTTCGGATACAAGTGGGCGTAGACGCCACCCAGTTCGGTGCCGTACGAGATGCCGAAGTAGTTCAGCTTGTCGTCGCCGAGGACCTGGCGCATCAGCTCCATGTCGCGTGCGGCGTTGACGGTGCCGACGTGCGGGAGCTCCTTGCCGGACTTCCGCTCGCAGCCGCCCGCGTACCACTTGAGGCCGTCGACGTACGACTTCTCCTCGGCACTGTCGTCCGGGGTCATGTCCCGCGCGTAGTACGCGTCGAGCTGCTTGTCGTCCTTGCACTCCACGGGCTCGCTGCGGCCGACGCCGCGCGGGTCGAAACTGACCAGGTCGTAGCGGGTGCGCAGCTTCTCGTAGTCCTTGCCGAAGGAGGGCAGTCCGGTCACCCCGGAGCCGCCGGGCCCGCCGAAGTTGAAGACGAGTGAGCCGATGCGCTTGTCCGGGTCGCTCGTCCTCGCCCGGATCAGGGCCAGCGGGATCGTGTCGCCCTTGGGCTTCGCGTAGTCGAGCGGGGCGGCCATGGTCGCGCACTCCCACTTGGTGCCGCCGGGCAGCGGCGACGGGGCCGTACCGCCGCCCTCGGCGGCCGACGGGGTGGGGCACGTCTTCCAGTCCAGCTTCTGGGACGTCAGGTCCTCGGGCGCGGCGCTCTTGTCGGCCCTGTTCTGGCCGTCCTGGTCGTTCCGGCTGTTCTGCCCGCCCTGGTCGCCGCTGTCGGGGCCCGAGTCGGAGCCCGAGCATCCGGCGGCGGCGAGCAATGTGGCGACGGCGACGGCGGTGACGGCGGTCAGCGCCGGGCGGCGACGCCCGGCGGGAGTGGTGGAGGCGGAGAAGGAGGGCATCGGCATCTCCCCATGGTGCGTCGTGACGAGGAGCGGCGCGCGGCCCGGGGTCCAGCCGAGTGGTTGCCCCGCTCGGGGACCGGTCTCAGAGGGCTCCCTTGCGGGTGAGGTGGTTGAAGCAGATCCAGCCGGGCAGCACCGGCAGCCACAGCGTCAGCGTCCGGTACAGGAGCACCGCCGGGACCGCCACCTCGGACGGCACGCCGCCGGTCACCACCAGACCGACCGTCAGCGCCGTCTCGACGGCTCCCACACCGCCCGGCGTCGGAGCGGCCGATCCCAGCGCGTTGCCCGCCAGGAAGATGACGGCGACGCTCGCGTAGCTCAGCCCGTGATCGCCGTTGTCGAAGGCCCGCACCGACGCGTCCAGGCACATCACGAACAGACCGGTCAGCAGCAGCATGCCGCCGATGCCGGTGGCGAGTTTCATGGGCCGCTGGAGCACGTCGAGCATGCGCGGCACGACCCCCGCGAACAGCGAACGCAGCCGCGTCACCAGGAACTTGCGCAGGAACGGGATCGCGGTGACGACCAGCACCAGCACGGCGACCGTCAGCAGACCCGCGATCACCGTCCTCGACGGGGTGAGGGAGGCCGTCTTCTCCGTACCGGTGAGATAGCCGAAGAGGAGCAGCAGCAGGATGTGAGCGCCGAGTCCGAACAGCTGCGAGGCGCCGACGCTGGCCACGGCGAGCCCCGGGCGTACGCCCGCGCGCTGCAGAAAACGGGTGTTGAGCGCCACGCCGCCGATCGCCGCCGGGGCGACGATCTTGACGAAGGACCCGGCGACCTGCGCGACGACCGTACGCAGGAAGCCCACCCGCTCCGGCACGAAGCCGAGCAGGCTCATCGCGGCGGCGAAGTAGCTGAGCGAGGAGAACAGGACGGCCGCCGCCACCCAACCCCAGTGCGCCTCCGCGACGACCGTGCCGAAGTCGATCCCGGCGAGGCTCGACAGCAGGAAGTACGCGGCGACGGCGCCCGCGATGAAACTGAGGAGCGTGCGCGGTCTGATCCGCTCCAGACGGACCGGCTCGACCGGTGCCTGCGGCCTGATGAGCAGCACCTGCGCGCGGATCTGGGAGAGCAGGTCCTCCTCGCGCGCGCCCTCCTGCGCGTCGTCCAGCGCCCTCTTCTCGGCCTGCTTCTCGGCGCGCAGCGACTTGCGGGCCGCCTTGCGTTCGGCGTCCGTGGCCGGTGCCTTCGCCTCCGACGTACGGGAGTGCTTGGCCGCCAGGGACGCCTGGAGCACCGCCTCGCGCTCGCGCTGGGACCGCTCACGGGCGAGCCGGCGCAGCGTCGCGCGCGTGGAGCGGCTGAGCGCGATCGGCTGGAGCAGCGGCAGACAGTCGGCGACCGTGTCGGGGCCGAGCACGTCCACGGCGGTGGCCACCGCGCGTTCGGCGCCGATGCGCAGTCCGACCGTGGTGAGGAGCTGTGCGATGTCCATCCGCAGTACGACGTCGCCCGCCGCGATCTCGCCGCCGCGCAGATCGGTGACGATCACCTGGCCGTCCCGGTCGACCAGCAGCGCGTCGCCGGTGAGCCTGCGGTGGGCGATACGGCGCGACTGGAGCGCCTTGACCTGTTCCCACGCGCCGCGTACCAGCTCGTCGGTGATCTCGTCGTCCGGCAGCGAGTCCAGGGAGCGCCCGCCCATGTGCTCGTACACCAGGATGACGGCGTCGGGGCCCAGCTCCGAAGTGGCGATCAGCTTGGGCGCGTTGGCGCCGGCGGCGATGGCGGCGTACGCCAGGAGCGCCTCCTGCTCCAGTGCCTGGCGCAGGGAGGGGATCGAGCGGCGGGTGCTGATCGAGCGCAGGGTGAGGCGGCGCCAGACCCGGTAGAAGAAGCCCTGTGCCTGCTGTTCCCGGTCGACGACGGTGACGTCCAGCGGTGGGCCCTCGTCGAGCGTCACCAGATAGCGGCGGCCCCGTTCGCCCTGCTCGGTGGAGTCGGCGGTGTCGTCGGGCTCGGCGCGCATCGCGCTGACGGGCCGGAAACCCACATGGCGAAGACCCGCCATCAGTGTCTGGCCGGTGGGCCGCACGTTCGGGGAGCCGACCGCGTAGAGCGTGCCGTACGCGACGGTCCAGCCGATCAGCACGGTGAGGATGATCGAGAACGGTGTGGTGTAGCCGGCGACCAGCATCGCGAAAGCGTCGAGCAGCAGCACCACCCACAGGACCACGCGCCAGCGCGGTCTGCGGGCCATCCCGACGGCCGTCATATAGGCGATGACGGGCGCGAGATAGCCGTGTACGGGGTCGGTGAGCCCTTCGCCGGGCTGCGCGCGCGTCAGGGCGTCCTGGATGGAACCGGGCGCCGCACGGGCGACCCAGAGATCGGTCGCGAGCGTCACACCGTGCGCGAGGACGGCGGCGAGGACACCGTCGGCGATGCGCAGGCCGTCGCGTTTGATCAGCCGCTCGATCGCGAACGCGACCGGGACGAGCAGCACGGCGATGCTGGAGATCAGACCGGCGACCTTGACGAGCAGGTCGGGGGCCTGGCCGGTGCCCTTGCTGATGTCCTGTTCGAGGCCGGACGTCGTGCCGTGGGCGAAGGCGGAGAGGCCGAGGACGATCGCGATGGCGAGGATGCCGATGAGCAGGCGCAGGAGGTCGGACGGGCGGTGCACGCGGGCGGCGAGCAGCGGCTCGTCACCGGAGAGCGGGTCGGCGTGGCTGCCGGGAGGGACGCCCCGGCCGGTCGCGCCGTCGCTGTCTGTGTCGGTGTCGGTGTCGGGTGCGTCGGCGTGGGCCTCGGCGGCTCTGTGGGCTCCGTGAGCTTCGGGGGCTTCGGGGGCTTCGTGGGTGGTGCCGGCCTCGCGTTCGGTGCCGTTACCG
Organism: Streptomyces sp. NPDC060366; assembly: GCF_042725135.1. Taxonomy (NCBI): domain Bacteria; kingdom Bacillati; phylum Actinomycetota; class Actinomycetes; order Kitasatosporales; family Streptomycetaceae; genus Streptomyces; species Streptomyces sp. NPDC060366. The sequence continues at coordinate 408,861 of NZ_JBHXDC010000003.1, forward strand.
GCCTCGGCTCCGGCGTCGCCGCCCTTCTCGGCGCCGGTGTCGGCACCGGTCTTCGCGCCGTCGTCGGGGGCCGGATCGGGGCGTGGCTCGGCCTCAGGGGTGCCGGCCACCGTCGGAGGCTGCACGCCCTGCTCCTTTGTCGAGTCCGTGTCTTCTTGATCTCGTATCACCAGTCACCGCCCGGATGATGGTGGCACGCCAGGGTGACAGAGGGGGGTATCAGGGTGCATTGAGGAACACCGCGCCGCGTGCGCGGGACATGCCGCCGGGCCGGGACATGCCGCTGGGCCGGGCCGAGCGGTCGGGCCGACTGTCGGTGCCGTGCGGCAGGATGGGACGGATGACGAGCGACGAGCCCGACGAGGTGTCCGGAGAGCTGCCCGAGTACGCGGAGCGGGTGCTCGACGTCGCCGACCTGATCCCGTCGGGCCGGGTCATGGCGTACGGCGACGTCGCCGAGTGGCTGGGCGAGGGCGGCCCGCGCCAGGTCGGCCGGGCGATGGCGCTGTACGGCGGGGCCGTGCCCTGGTGGCGTGTGGTCCGCTCGGACGGTGTGCTGCTGGCCGGTCATGAGCTGCGGGCCCTGGCCCACTACCGGGAGGAGGGCACCCCGCTGCGGGAGGCGTCGCGCAGCGCCGAAGGTCATATGCCGCGCCTCGATATGAAACGGGCGCGATGGGACGGCCGACCGCCGGAACCGGGCGCTGATGCGGACGATGCTGCTCACATCTGACAGTTTCTGGCATTCCGCTGTGTCGCGAGAGGTCCTGCGAGTCCGCTGAGGACCGTACGGATGACGACGGGACATGGCGACCGAGGAGACCGCCGCGACCGCGGTGCCCGTGCGGGCCGTCGGATCATCGGGCGGACTCCCCGCTTCCGTGTCGTCCCACGGCGTAGCCTCGTCAGCTTGCGGCACACACATCCCAGAAAGCCCCGTCACCACCAGCACCCCCTCCAGGACCGGCGATCCACGTGAGCTCCTCCCCTTTCACCGGACGTACCCCGCACCGTCGGGTACGGCAGCGGACCTCCGGTGCGTACCGACTGGTGCGTACGACGCCGGCTCCGGTGGATCCTCCTGTGCTGGACGCAGCGCAACGTCCGGTGGTTGACCACGACCGCGGACCGCTGCTCGTGCTGGCGGGTCCCGGCACGGGGAAAACGACCACGCTGGTCGAGAGTGTCGCCGCGCGGGTCGCGCGCGGCCTCGATCCCGAACGGATGCTCGTCCTCACCTTCAGCCGCAAGGCGGCGGTCGAACTGCGCGACCGTACGGCGGTCCGGCTGGGCGGTGCGCAGGGGCCGCAGGCGACCACGTTCCACTCATTTTGTTACGCGCTGATCCGCGCCCATCAGGAGGCCGACCTCTTCACGGAGCCGCTGCGGCTGCTGTCGGGACCGGAGCAGGATGTCGCCGTACGGGAACTGCTCTCCGGCCAGCTCGACCTGGAGCGCGAGGGGCTGGCGCACATCCGCTGGCCCGACGAGCTGCGGGCCTGCCTCACCACGCGCGGTTTCGCCGACGAGGTACGCGCGGTGCTCGCCCGCAGCCGTGAGCTGGGGCTCGGCCCGGACTCCCTGTCCGTCTTCGCGCGCCGCACGGGGCGCCCCGACTGGACGGCGGCGGCGTCCTTCCTCGCCGAGTACCTCGACGTCCTGGACATGCAGGGCGTACTCGACTACGCCGAACTGGTCCACCGCGCGGTGCTGCTCGCGGAACGGCCGGAGGTCGCCGAACGACTGGCCGACCGGTACGACGCGGTCTTCGTCGACGAGTACCAGGACACCGACCCGGCGCAGGTCCGACTGCTCAGGGCGCTCGCCGGGCACGGCCGGACGCTGGTCGCGTTCGGTGACCCGGACCAGTCGATCTACGCGTTCCGGGGCGCCGACGTGAACGGCATCCTCGACTTCCCCGACGCCTTCCCGCGCGCCGACGGCCGTCCCGCCCCCGTGGAGGTCCTGACGACCTCCCGGCGTTCCGGCGCGGATCTGCTCGCCGCGACCCGGCTGCTGACCCGCCGGATGCCGCTCAACCGACTGCCGGGCGACAAGGTACGGGCACACCGCGAGCTGGCGGCGGTCCGTGAGGGCGGCCGGGTCGAGACGTACACCTACCCGACCGCCTCGACCGAGCTGGAGAACATCGCCGACATCCTGCGGCGCGCGCATCTTGAAGAGGGCGTGCCGTGGAGCGAGATGGCGGTGCTCGTACGAGCCGGGGGCCGGACCATCCCCGCTGTACGGAGGGCCCTGACCTCGGCGGGCGTGCCCCTGGAGATCGACGGCGACGATGTGCCGCTGCGTCACGAACCGGCGGTGTCGCCGCTGCTGACGGCGCTGCGCGCGGTAGCGACGGCGGCGGTGCGGTCGGGGCACGGCGAGGCGGAGGCCGGAGGCGAGGCTCGGGACGAGGCCGACGCCGGGGGCGAAGCGAAGTCGGAGCCCGAAGACGGGGCCGGGGGCGAGGGCCTGGGGGAGACCGCCGACGCCGACGCGACCGACACAGGCGCGACCGGCACCGGCTCCGGTACCGACGCCGAGGTTGAGGTCGGGAGCGACTGGCTCGACGTCGAGACCGCGCTCACACTGCTCACCTCGCCCCTCGGCGGTATGGACGCCGCCGACCTCCGCCGCCTCGGGCGGGCCCTGCGCGACGAGGAGCGGGCCGCCGGCAATCGGGTACCGCCGCCCTCCGACAAGCTGATGGCCCGCGCCCTCGCCGAACCGCAGCGGCTCGTCACACACGACCCCGCCCACGCGCGCGGCGCGCAGCGGCTCGGCGCGCTGCTCGCCAAGGCACGTGACCTGCTCGCGGGCGGCGGCACCGCCGAGGAGGCGCTGTGGGAGCTGTGGGACGGCACCCCCTGGCCGGCACGGCTGGAGCGCTCCGCCCTGCGGGGCGGCGCCGGCGGCCGTAACGCCGACCGTGACCTGGACGCCGTGTGCGCCCTGTTCGACGCCGCCGCCCGAGCCGAGGAACGCACCGGCGGGCGCGGCGCCCTCAACTTCCTTGAGGAGATCGACGCGCAGGACATCGCGGCGGACACGCTCAGCGGCAGGGCCGTACGGCCCGACGCTGTCCGTCTCATGACCGCTCACCGTTCCAAGGGCCTTGAATGGCGGCTCGTCGTCGTCGCGGGAGTCCAGGAGGGACTGTGGCCCGACCTCCGGCGGCGCGGCTCTCTTCTGGAGGCGGACAGGATCGGCCGCGACGGTCTGGCCGAACCCCTCACTCCCGGCGCCCTCCTTACAGAGGAGCGACGCCTCTTCTACGTGGCGGCGACCCGCGCCCGCGAACGGCTCGTCGTCACGGCGGTCAAGGCTCCCGCCGACGACGGCGACCAGCCGTCCCGCTTCCTCACCGAACTGGGCGCCGACCCCAAGGACGTCACCGGCCGGCCACGCCGTCCGCTCGCCGTCGCCGCGCTCGTCGCCGAACTGCGTGCCACGACCGTCGACCCGCATGCGGCGCCCGCGCTGCGCGACGCGGCGGCCCGCCGGCTCGCCCGGCTCGCCGCACTCAGCGACGAGGACGGCCAGCCGTTGGTCCCCGCCGCCCACCCGCACCGCTGGTGGGGCCTGTACGAGCCGACGCACAGCGCCGTGCCCCTGCGCGACAGGGACCAGCCCGTCGCCCTCTCCGGCAGCGCGCTGGACCAGCTCGCCAACACCTGCGCGCTCCAGTGGTTCCTCGGGCGGGAGGTCAAGGCGGACGAGCTGTCCACCGCCGCCCAGGGCTTCGGCAACGTCGTCCATGTCCTGGCCGACGAGGTGGCCTCCGGCCGTACCCCCGCCGACCTCGCCGTCCTCATGGAGCGCCTGGACTCCGTCTGGGACTCCCTCGCCTTCGACGCGCCCTGGAAGTCCCAGCAGGAGAAGCAGCACGCGCGCGTGGCGCTCGAACGCTTCCTGCGCTGGCATGTGATGGACCGCGCCGGGCGCACACCGGCGGCCACCGAGCACGCCTTCGACGTCACTCTTGAAGCCGGCGCCTATGAAGTACGCATCCGGGGCTCCATGGACCGTGTGGAGCAGGACGCCCAGGGGCGCGCCTACGTCGTCGACTTCAAGACCGGCAAAGCGGCGCCTACCAAGGAGGAGGTCGCGCACCACCCCCAGCTCGCCGTGTACCAGCTCGCGGTGGGGGAGGGCGCGGTGGACGAGATCTTCGACGGGCGGCGTCCCGAGGCGGGCGGCGCCGAACTCGTACAACTGCGGCAGGCGGCGCTCAAGAAGGAGGGCGGCGAGGACCTGCCCAAGATCCAGGCGCAGGAGCCGCTCGCCGGCGAGTGGGTCGGCGATCTGCTCGCGACGGCGGCGGGGCGCGTACTGGACGAACGCTTCACACCGAGCACCGGCCAGCACTGCGCGCACTGTTCCTTCCGTGCGTCGTGCAGCGCGCGGCCGGAGGGCCGGCAGATCGTGGAGTGAGTGCCCCTCCCGTATGAATCCCCTCGTGCACATGCACCCTTCGCGGCGGCTCGGGTGACCGGAAGGGGAACGGCACGTCAGGCACGGATCGCGAGACGCGCCCGACGTGCCGGATGTGCGAGGAGAGACGACAGATGACCGCGATCAAGCGGAAGTTCCTGATGCCGGCGCTGATGAGCGCGATCACGGTGGCCGCGCTGGCGAGTTGTTCCACCGGCGGTGCCACCGAGGTGGCGGAGGGCGCGGTCGGCACGGACACCGCCGGGGCCGCCGCGAAGCAGGCGGCAGCGCCGTCGACGGGGGCGCCCTCGGCCGGTCCGTTCGCGGGCCTCGACGCCGCGCGGATCGCCCAGAAGGCCCTCACCGCGACCAAGGGCGCGAAGTCCCTGCGGCTGACGGCGGAGAGCACGAACGACGGCCGCCTGCTCAAGGTCGATTTCTCGCTGGACGAGCGGGGCACCTGTACGGGAGGTCTGCGCCGCGACGACAGCGAGGCCGAGTTCACCGTGGTGGACGGCGTCACGTACCTCAAGGGCGACGACGAATTCTGGCGGGCTGTCACCACCGGCGGGAACCCGGACGGCAGGAGCGCCGACCCCAGCCGGAGCGCCGGAACCGGCGGTGCGGACGAGCTGGTCGAACTGCTCCGGGGCAAGTGGCTCAAGATTCCCGCGGGCGAGGACGCCGCCGGGCGCGCGCTGGGCGGCGCCTGCGATCTGGACGCGATGCTCGACCGCCTGGACACCGACCGGACGAAAGGCCTGACCACGGGCGCCGCCGCCGAGGTCGACGGCCGAAAGGCGTTGACTCTGGTGAAGCGGGAGGGCGGCGTGACGCGCACGACGTTCGTCGCCGCCGAGGGGGCGCCGTATCTGTTGAAGTCGGTCAGCGAGGGCGGCGCGGACCCCGGCACGGTCCTCTTCCGGGACTTCGGAGTACCCGTCAGCGCGACGGCACCGCCCGCCACCGAGGTCGTCGACCTGCGGGACATCCAGCCGTAGGCGGGCCCCGGGCCCGGGGCGCGGGGACCACCGACGACGGTGACGTCCAGCACCCGACAGCCGAGACGTCCCGGTCTGCCGGATCTGTCCGGCGTTCTCCTGTCAGTGGTCCCCGATAGCCTCTCTGAAGTGTCCGCTCGTATCACCGACCCCGCGCAGCTCAACGAACTCCTCGGCATTCCGTTCACCCCGGAGCAGACGGCGTGCATCACCGCACCGCCGGCCCCGCAGGTGATCGTGGCCGGCGCGGGCTCCGGCAAGACGACGGTGATGGCCGCGCGCGTGGTGTGGCTCGTGGGCACCGGCCAGGTGGCACCCGAGCAGGTCCTCGGCCTCACCTTCACCAACAAGGCGGCGGGTGAACTGACCGAGCGGGTCCGCAAGGCGCTCGTACGGGCCGGGGTGACCGATCCCGATCTGCTCGACCAGGAGAACCCTCCGGGCGAGCCGCGCATCTCCACGTACCACGCGTTCGCCGGACAACTCCTCACCGACCACGGCCTGCGGATAGGGCTGGAGCCGACCGCCCGGCTGCTCGCGGACGCCACGCGCTACCAACTCGCCGCGCGGGTGCTGAAGGAGGCCCCCGGCCCGTATCCCGCCCTGACCAGGTCGTTCCCCGCCCTGGTCAGCGATCTGCTGGCGCTCGACGCCGAACTCGCCGAACATCTCGTCCCCACCGGTGAACTCGCCGCGTACGACACCGAACTGCTGCGCACCCTCGAAGGCGCCCGGCTCACCAACGCCGACCTGCGCAAGGTGCCCGAGACCGCCACCGCCCGCCGCGAACTGCTCGATCTGGTGGGGCGGTACCGCACGGCCAAGAGCGCCCGCGACCTGCTCGACTTCGGTGACCAGATCGCCCTCTCGGCCGAACTGGCCCTCACCCGGCCCGAGGTCGGCCGCATCCTGCGCGACGAGTTCCGCGTCGTGCTGCTCGACGAGTACCAGGACACGTCGGTCGCCCAACGCCTGCTCCTGTCGGGTCTCTTCGGCTCCGGCACCGGCCACGCGGTGACGGCCGTCGGCGACCCCTGCCAGGCGATCTACGGCTGGCGCGGCGCCTCCGTCGCCAACCTGGACGACTTCCCCTCCCACTTCCCCTACGTCGACGGCACCCCGGCCGCCCGCTTCTCGCTCAGCGAGAACCGCCGCAGCGGTGGCCGTCTGCTCGACCTCGCCAACGGTCTCGCCGGGCCGCTGCGCGCCATGCACGAAGGAGTGGAAGCGCTGCGGCCCGCGCCCGGCGCCGAACGCGACGGGATCGTGCGGTGCGCCCTCCTCCCCACCCATGCCGAGGAGTTGGACTGGCTCGCCGACTCCATCGCGCATCTGGTGCGCACCGGCAAGGAGCCCGCCGAGATCGCGGTGCTGTGCCGCACCGCCGGTGACTTCCCCGCGATCCAGAGCGCGCTGGTGGCTCGCGACGTGCCCGTGGAGGTCGTCGGCCTGGCCGGGCTGCTCCATCTCCCGGAGGTCGCCGACCTCGTGGCGATGTGCGAGGTCCTCCAGGACCCGGGCGCCAACGCCTCCTTGGTACGGCTGCTCGCCGGCCCGCGCTGGCGCATCGGCCCCCGCGACCTGGCGCTCCTCGGCCGCCGCGCCCGACTGCTGGTCCACCGCGCGAAGGGCGGCTCCGACGAATCGGCCGATGCCGACGAACGACTGGCGGCGGCGGTCGAGGGCACCGACCCCGCCGAGGTGATATCGCTCGCGGACGCGCTCGACACGTTCCTGGAGTCGGCGGGAGGCAAGGACGACGGCCTGCCCTTCTCCGCCGCAGCGCGCGTCCGTTTCGCCAGGCTCGCGGCCGAACTGCGCGATCTGCGCCGCTCGCTGGCCGACCCGCTGATGGACGTCCTGCACCGGGTCCTCGCCACCACCGGCCTGGAGGTCGAGCTCTCGGCGTCCCCGCACGCCCTGGCCGCACGGCGCCGCGAGACCCTGGGCAACTTCCTCGACACGGCGGCCTCCTTCGCCGCGCTCGACGGGGACGCCACGCTCCTCGCCTTCCTCGCCTTCCTCAGGACGGCGGCGCAGTACGAGAAGGGCCTGGACAACGCCCTGCCCGGCGGCGAGAACACCGTGAAGGTCCTCACCGCGCACAAGTCCAAGGGACTGGAGTGGGATGTCGTGGCCGTCCCCGGCCTGGTCACCGGACAGTTCCCCAACAGCAAGGCGCGCGAGGCATGGACGTCCCAGTCGAAGGTCCTGCCGCACGCCCTGCGCGGCGACGCCCCGACGCTCCCGGACGTCCCCGACTGGGACGCCAGGGGCCTCAAGGCGTTCAAGGACGAGATGCGCACCCACCAGCACACGGAGGAACTGCGCCTCGGCTACGTGACGTTCACCCGACCGCGCTCACTGCTGCTGGGTTCGGGCCACTGGTGGGGCCCGACCCAGAAGCGCGCCCGCGGTCCCTCGGACTTCCTGAACGCCCTGTACGAGCACTGCGTGGCCGGTTTCGGCGAGGTCGAGGTGTGGGCCGACGAGCCCCCGGAGTCGGAGGAGAATCCCGCGCTGCTCGCGGCGGACACGGCGCGGGCCTGGCCGCTTCCGCTGGACCCGGACTCCCTGGCCCGCCGCCGCACCGCGGCGGACACGGTCCTGGCGCACCTGGACGCGCTGACGGCGTCCGCCGGACGGTCCGAGGTGGCGGATCAGCCGTACGACGAGCCTCCTCCTGAAGAGGACGCCCCGCCGCCGGACGACGTGTACGACCCGGCGGACGGACCCGACCCCGTCGAGGAGAGGGAGAACGACGATCTGGCGGACTGGGACGACTGGGAGACGGGACGCGAGCACTCGCGGACGCCGGAAGCCGTGGAGGAGCGGCCGGCGGACGTAGCGGCGTCCGCGGGTCCCGCGCACCTGCCCGGCCCCCGGCCTCCGGCCGACGCGGAACGCCTCACCCCCGAAGAACGCCGCACCCTCGCCTCCTGGGACCGCGACCTCGACGCCCTCTCCGGAGAGCTGCTGCGCGCCCGCGCGCGCGTCCGTGACGTCCCCGTACCGCCCTCCCTCTCCGCCTCCCAACTGCTGCGTCTCGCCGCCGACCCCGACGCCTTCGCGCAGGAACTGGCCCGCCCCATGCCCCGCCCGCCGCAGCGGGCCGCGCGCCGCGGCACCCGGTTCCACGCCTGGGTGGAGTCCCGCTTCGACGAGCTGCCGCTCCCGATGCTCGGCCCCGACGAGTTGCCCGGCGGAGCCGCGGACGAGCCGGAGATCGCCGACGAACGTGATCTGGCGGCCCTCAAGGACGCCTTCGACCGCACCCCGTACGCCCGGCGCACGCCGTACCGCGTCGAGGCGCCGTTCCAGCTCACCCTCGCCGGCCGCGTGATCCGCGGCCGTATCGACGCGGTGTACCGCGACGTCGACCCGCTCGACGACACCGTCACGTACGAGATCGTCGACTGGAAGACCAGCCGCGGCCGTACCGCCGACCCGCTCCAGCTCGCGGTCTACCGCCTGGCCTGGGCCGAGCAGCACGGCATCGCGCCGGACGCGGTGACGGCCACCTTCCTCTACGTACGCAGCGGCGAGGCCGTACGCCCCGAGGGGCTGCCCGGCCGCTCCGGACTGGAACGCATCCTCCTGTACGGCGCCGAGCACGCGACCGGCGACGGCACCGGCGACGGCACCGACCACGCGCCCGAAGACACCTCCGCCACCGCCGGCGAACACATGCCGGAACAGCGCCCCGAACAGGGAACGGCAGACGAGACCACCCCCGGAGCCGGATAGGCTCGATGTATGAGCGAGACCCCGGACAGCGCCGTCCGTACGCACACCCGTGACTACATCCGGTCCCACCGCGCGGCCTTCCTCGACGACCTCTCCGAGTGGCTGCGCATCCCGTCCGTATCGGCGCAGCCCGACCACGACGCGGACGTACGGCGCAGCGCCGACTGGCTCGCGGCGAAACTTCGCGAGACCGGCTTCCCGGTCGCGGAGATCTGGGACACCCCCGGCGCCCCCGCCGTCTTCGCCGAGTGGCCCTCCGACGACCCCCAGGCACCGGTCGTCCTGGTCTACGGCCACCACGACGTCCAGCCCGCGGCCCGCGAGGACGGCTGGCACAGCGACCCCTTCGAACCGGTCGTCCGGGACGGCCGGCTGTACGCGCGCGGCGCGGCCGACGACAAGGGGCAGGTGTTCTTCCACACACTCGGCGTCCGGGCGCATCTCGCCGCCACCGGCCGCGACAACCCCGCCGTACATCTGAAACTGCTCGTCGAGGGCGAGGAGGAGTCCGGCTCCCCGCACTTCCGCGCGCTCGTCGAGCAGCGGGCCGCCCGCCTCGCCGCCGACGCCGTGATCGTCTCCGACACCGGCATGTGGTCCGCGGACACCCCCACCGTCTGCACCGGGATGCGCGGCCTCGCGGAGTGCGAGGTGGAGCTGTACGGCCCCGACCAGGACATCCACTCCGGCTCGTTCGGCGGCGCCGTGCCCAACCCGGCCACCGTCGCGGCGCGCCTCGTGGCCGCGCTGCACGACGAGGACGAGCGGGTCACCGTGCCCGGCTTCTACGAAGGCGTCGCGCCGCTCACCGACGCCGAGCGCACGCTCATCGCCGAACTGCCCTTCGACGAGGAGGCATGGCTGCGTACGGCCAAGTCGCACGGCACGCTCGGCGAGGCGGGCCACTCCACGCTGGAGCGCGTCTGGGCCCGTCCCACCGCCGAGGTCAACGGCATCGGCGGCGGCTACCAAGGCCCCGGCGGCAAGACGATCATCCCGTCGTCCGCGCGGCTGAAGCTCTCGTTCCGGCTCGTCGGCGGCCAGGACCCGGACCGGATCGAGCGCGCCGTCGGTGACTGGATCGACGCCAGGATCCCGGCCGGTGTCCGCCACAAGACCACCTTCGCCGCGGCGACCCGCCCCTGTCTGACCCCGCTGGACCACCCCGCGCTCCAGTCGGTCGTACGGGCCATGGGCCGCGCCTTCGACCAGAAGATCCGCTTCACCCGCGAAGGCGGCTCGGGACCGGCCGCCGACCTCCAGGACGTGCTCGGCGCGCCCGTGCTGTTCCTGGGCATCTCCGTACCGTCCGACGGCTGGCACGCGCCCGACGAGAAGGTCGAGATCGACCTTCTTATGAAGGGCGTGGAGACGACCGCCTACCTCTGGAGCGATCTCGCCGCCGCTCTCCGCTGAACAGACACCCATCCATCCGGGGGAGTTGGAAGTACCAGTGAGCACCACAACCAGCGGCGGAGAAACCGCCGCACACCGGCCGATCGTCCTCACCTCCGACAGTGGCATCGACCGGGCCGCGCACCACCGCCTCGACGAGGCGTGGCTGGCCGCCGCGTGGAGCCACCCGACGACGCGGGTCTTCGTCGTCTCCGCCGGCCAGGTGTTGATAGACGACACCCCCGACGGTCGCACCGAACTCGTCATGACCCCGTCCTTCGAGGCGCCCCTCACCGAGACCCACCGCTACTTCCTCGGTACGGACGACGACGGAGTCAGCTACTTCGCGCTCCAGAAGGACACGCTGCCGGGCCGCATGGACCAGTCGGCGCGCCCCGCGGGGCTCCGTGAGGCGGCGCTGCTGCTCTCCCCGCGCGACGCGGGCCTGATGGTCCACGCCGTCGCGCTGGAGAACTGGCAGCGGCTGCACCGCTTCTGCTCCCGCTGCGGCGAGCGCACGGTGATCGCCGCGGCCGGCCACATCCGCCGCTGCCCCGCGTGCGGTGCCGAGCACTACCCGCGTACCGACCCCGCCGTGATCATGCTCGTCACCGACGAGCGGGACCGCGCGCTCCTCGGCCGTCAGGTGCACTGGCCGGAGGGGCGGTTCTCGACGCTGGCGGGCTTCGTGGAGCCGGGGGAGTCGATCGAACAGTCCGTGGCCCGCGAGGTGTTCGAGGAGGCGGGCATCACGGTCGGCACCGTCGAGTACGTCGCGAGCCAGCCCTGGCCCTTCCCCTCCAGCCTGATGCTGGGCTTCATGGCCCGCGCCACCTCCTTCGAGATCACCGTGGACGGTGACGAGATCCAGGAGGCGCGCTGGTTCTCGCGCGACGACCTGCGGACCGCGATCGAGTCGGGCGAGGTCCTGCCGCCGTCGGGCATCTCGATCGCGGCACGGCTGACGGAGCTCTGGTACGGAAAGCCGCTGCCGAAGCCGCTGAACTGACCGGCATGCGAAAGAGCCCCCGCCGGCCGGCGGGGGCTCTTTCGCATGTCGCGTCCTGTCGCGCCGTGCGGTGCACCGCACGTGGGCTCAGGCGCCGACCTTCTGCTTGACCTGCGCGAGAGACGGATTCGTCAACGTCGATCCGTCGTCGAAGAGCAGGGTCGGGACCGTCTGATTGCCACCGTTCGCCTTCTCGACGAACGCCGCCGAATCCGGGTCCTGCTCGATGTTGATCTCGGTGTACGCGATGCCTTCGCGGTCCATCTGGCCCTTGAGCCGACGGCAGTATCCGCACCATGTGGTGCTGTACATCGTCACGGTCCCCGGCATGTCTTCTCGCGCTCCTCTGGCAGGCTCGAAATGTCTTCGCTGAGAGGAGAACGTACGTGACCTGGTCACCATTCCCGTACTTGTACGACCAACGGGGCTCCCCTGTGGACAAGTGCAGCACCAGCCTCACGGGACCTGGCAGCATGGCGGGGTGACAGCAGCAACGCACTCCTCACTCTTCCCGCAGGATTCCGACGGCAGCCAGTTCGTGGCACCGCCGCGCGACGCCGACGCGGTGCTCGACGGGCTCGACCCCGAGCAGCGCGAGGTCGCGACGGCGCTGCACGGTCCGGTGTGCGTGCTGGCCGGTGCCGGCACGGGCAAGACGCGGGCGATCACCCACCGGATCGCGTACGGCGTGCGGGCCGGGATCCTCCAGCCCGCCAGCGTCCTCGCCGTCACTTTCACCAACCGGGCGGCCGGGGAGATGCGCGGACGGCTGCGCCAGCTCGGTGCGGGCGGTGTCCAGGCGCGTACGTTCCACTCGGCGGCGCTGCGACAGCTCCAGTACTTCTGGCCCAAGGTGGTCGGCGGTGAGCTGCCCCGGCTGCTGGAGCGCAAGGTCCAGCTGGTCGCGGAGTCGGCGGCCCGCTGCCGGATCAAACTCGACCGCAACGAGTTGAGGGATGTCACCGGCGAGATCGAGTGGGCCAAGGTCACCCAGACCGTGCCCGCCGACTATCCGGCCGCGGTCGCCAAGTCCCACCGCGACGCCCCGCGCGACCCCGCGGAAATCGGCCAGATCTACGCGATGTACGAACAGCTGAAACGGGACAGGTCCGTGATCGACTTCGAGGACGTCCTGCTGCTCACCGTCGGCATCCTCCAGGACCGGCACGACATCGCCGACCAGATCCGCGGTCAGTACCAGCACTTCGTGGTGGACGAGTACCAGGACGTGAGCCCGCTCCAGCAGCGGCTCCTCGACCTGTGGATGGGCGACCGGGAGAATCTCTGCGTCGTCGGCGACGCCAGCCAGACGATCTACTCGTTCACCGGCGCCACCCCGGACCATCTGCTGAACTTCCGCACCCGCCACCCGAGCGCGACGATGGTGAAGCTGGTCCGTGACTACCGCTCCACCCCCCAGGTCGTACACCTGGCGAACGGCCTGCTGAATCAAGCCAGGGGCCGCGCCGCCGAACACCGGCTGGAACTGATCTCCCAGCGCGACGCGGGCCCCGAGCCCGTCTACACGGAGTACGCCGACGAGCCGGCCGAGGCAGAGGGCACCGCCCGCCGGATCCGCGACCTCATCGCGGCGGGCGTCCCCGCCGGCGAGATCGCCGTCCTGTACCGGATCAACGCCCAGTCGGAGGTCTACGAACAGGCTCTCGCCGACGCCGGAGTGCCCTACCAACTCCGTGGCGCCGAGCGGTTCTTCGAGCGCCAGGAGGTACGGGAGGCGGGCGCCGCCCTGCGCGGCGCGGCCCGCTTCGGCGGCAACGACTCCCTGCTCGACGATGTGGTCGACCTGCCGTCGCAGGTGCGGGCCGTGCTCTCCACCAAGGGCTGGACCACCGAACCGCCCACGGGCTCGGGCGCCGTGCGGGACCGCTGGGAGTCGCTGGCGGCCCTCGTGCGTCTCGCCGAGGACTTCGTACGGGCCAGGCCGGAGGCGACCCTCGGCGATCTGGTGACCGAGTTGGACGAGCGCGCCGCGGCCCAGCACGCCCCGACCGTCCAGGGAGTCACCCTCGCCTCGCTCCACTCGGCCAAGGGCCTGGAGTGGGACGCCGTGTTCCTGGTCGGTCTGACCGAGGGCATGATGCCGATCACTTACGCCAAGACCGACGAACAGGTCGAGGAGGAGCGCAGGCTCCTCTACGTCGGGGTCACCCGCGCCCGGCTGCACATCTCCCTGTCATGGGCGCTCTCCAGGGCCCCCGGCGGCCGGGCCTCCCGGCGTCCCACCCGCTTCCTGAGCGGCCTGCGGCCGGGCTCGTCCGCCCCGGGAACGCGCGGCGCCGGCGCGACGGGGGGCGGCGCGGCCGAGCGTGGCGGCCGGCGCAAGCGGCGCGGCCCGGTGCTGTGCCGTGTCTGCGGCACGACACTGACGGACGCCGGCGAGATGAAGCTGATGCGCTGTGAGGGCTGCCCGTCGGACATGGACGAGGGGCTGTACGAGCGACTGCGCGAGTGGCGCTCCGACCAGGCGAAACAACTGGGCCAGCCCGCGTACTGCGTGTTCACCGACAAGACACTGATGGCGATCGCCGAGTCCGTGCCGGGCGACGACGGCGAGCTCTCCCGGATCTCGGGCGTCGGCGGTCGTAAGCTGGAGCGGTTCGGAGCCGATGTCCTCGCCATCTGTGCAGGTGAGGAGCTTGCCGGGGAGGACGAGGAGAGCTGATACAAACTCGTCGAAAAAATAGTTTGCGCGCGCCCCGCGAATCACCATAGGTTCTTAACCACGGGAACAGCGGGCTTCTCCGAAGCCCTGTCCCCGTGCTCTACTTGTCCGAAGTGGTATCCGGATTTCGATACGCCGAGAGGAGGCGATTCCAGTGATCAGCATCACCAGCAGCTTCATCAGCACCGCCAAATTGACCGATCGCTCGGTCGTCTCCGCCTGCTCGTTCGACGTTTCGCTGTCCGGACTGCTCGCCACCGACGGATCTCCGTTCGTCGCCACCGGTCTGTCGGGCGCCCGCGCCGGCCGGACCAACCCCGTGGCTCTGCGTGTCATGGGCGGCAATGAGCGACCGAGCAAGGCACTGGCGGCAGAAGTAGCAGCGGCAGAGGCCAAGGCCTATGCGCTCGCCGCAGCCGGTGCGGAAGCGAAGCAGCAGACGAAGCAGCACCACACGATGTGGGCCTTCCGTGGGCCTGAACCCTGGAGTGATCCAGCCTGATTCTCGATCAGGCCGGCGCCTTCAGGGCCGCGGAACCCCACCCGGGATCCGCGGCCCTTCTGTTTGTCCCGAACGGGACGGGCGGAGCGAAGGGGCCTCTGGAAGAGAACCACCCGGTACCAGCCGACACCTGGCCAACAGGCCGGACCGAACAGACGAGGAAGACACCACCGTGCAACTCGAAGCGCACGCCCCGTCCGTACCGCCTTCCGAAACGATCACCCCGCACGGCCTCACGGAGGACTCCACCTTGACCCCGCTCACTGCGCTCACCGCGCTCGACGACGCCATCGAGAACCTCGGCGTACCCGTTCCGTGCCGTGCCTACGACCCGGAGGTCTTCTTCGCGGAGTCCCCGGCCGACGTCGAGTACGCCAAGTCCCTCTGCCGCACCTGCCCGCTGATGGAGGCATGCCTCGCCGGCGCCAAGGAGCGGCGTGAGCCGTGGGGTGTCTGGGGCGGCGAACTCTTCATCCAGGGCGTGGTCGTTGCCCGCAAGCGGCCCCGTGGCCGTCCGCGCAAGAACCCGGTCGCTGCATGAACGCCACCGGCACCATCGACCGCCCTTTCACGCACGATCCCAAGAAGCAGGCCCCGATGACCTCTTCCCTGCGTGAGCCGTCCGGCTCCGCCACCACAGCTGTCAGTACCACCGGCGCGAGCGACTCGCGTCAGAACAGGACCCGCGAGATGCAACTCATCCCAGAAGCCATGGCACGCGCGCATATGACCGAGCGCCTGCGTGAAGCCGATGCGGAACGCCGGGCCGTGCGCCTGGTCGCCGCTCGGCGGATGCAGCGCCGCGCCGAGCGCGTGTCGATGCGCGCCCGCCGCGCGCTGGCCATGGCGGTCATGAACTGACCGCCATCGGCCGGGCGCCACAACGCCACGAGCCCTGAGTGTTCTTGACGCGGGGGCCGGTCCTCAAGGACCGGCCCCCGCGGTGCGTTCTCCAGGTCCTGTCCGGCGGATCTTCGGGGACCCGGGACGCCTGGTGTCAGGCGCCCGCCTCGACCTCGGGCTCCTCCTCGTACACGTACTCCTCCGGCAGGAAGCCGGGCAGCCACCCCTCCAGCTCCTCACGCAGCCGCACCGTGGCGTTGAGCTGGCACAGCACCCCGATCGTGCTCAGCGTGACGCGGTGTATCAGCAGATAGGAGGGCGGCAGATTCAACTGCTTCCCCAACTGATGGGCCGGGGACCGCGGGTCGGCTATCCGAGCCGCCTGCGTGCGCATCCAGCCGCGGCTGAAGGTGAACTCCTCCGCCTCCGCCGGCTCGATGATGGGCACCAGATACTCCAGCACCGCGTCCGGGTCGAGATCGATCGACTCCTTGACGAAGCCCTCCGCGCGCAGCAGTTCGTACACCGCCTCGGCGTCGCCCTCCAGTGTCAGCCGCAGCGACTCACCGATCGTCTCGGGCAGGCCGCCCGGCAGCCGGTCCACCGTGCCGAAGTCCAGCACACCGAGCCGCAGTTCACCCTCGGCCTCCATACCGTCGTCCCCGGCGCCTGCGGGCGGCAGCAGCCGGAAGTTGCCCGGATGCGGATCCGCGTGCAGCAGCCCCGTACGCGCCGGGCCCGAGAAGAGGAAACGCGCCAGCAACTGGCCCGCGCGGTCCCGCTGCTCCTCGGTGCCGTCCGCGATGACATCCGCCATCGGTATGCCGTCCATCCACTCCGTGACCAGCACCTGCTCGCACTGGTGCACCACGTCGGGCACCACCACATCGGGATCGTCCGCGAACTCCGCCGCGTGCTCCCGCTGGGCATCCGCCTCCAACTCGTAGTCCAGCTCCTCCGACACCCGGTCGCGCAACTCCGTGATCAGGGGCTTCACATCCATGCCCGGGATCAGCGGTC
The DNA here is from genome assembly GCF_042725135.1 of Streptomyces sp. NPDC060366. NCBI lineage: Bacteria > Bacillati > Actinomycetota > Actinomycetes > Kitasatosporales > Streptomycetaceae > Streptomyces > Streptomyces sp. NPDC060366. The sequence goes on from NZ_JBHXDC010000003.1 coordinate 425,498, forward strand.
CCAGCAGCCGGGCGAACCGGCTCAGCTGCGCCAGGTCGGAGAGCAGGGCCTCACCGGCTCCCGGGTACTGGACCTTGACGGCCACATTCCGCCCGTCGTGCCACACCGCCCGGTGCACCTGGCCGATCGAGGCGGCGGCCGACGGCTTCTCCTCGAACTCCAGGAACAGCTCACGCCAATCCTCGCCGAGCCGCTCCGTCAGCACCTTGTGCACCGTGCTGGTCGGCATCGGAGGGGCCGCCTCCTGGAGCTTGGTGAGCGCCGCCCGATAGGGCCCCGCCACCTCCTCGGGCAGCGCGGACTCGAAGACGGACAGCGCCTGGCCGAACTTCATGGCCCCGCCCTTGAGCTCGCCGAGCACCTTGAAGAGCTGGTCCGCCGTGCGCTGCTGGAGCTCGCGGCCGACGATCTCCGCGGACTTGCCGCCGATCCGCTTGCCGAGACCCCACGTGGCACGACCGGCGAACCCCAGTGGCAGCGCGGCCAACTTGGCAGTTCGAGTGACCGCCTTCCGGGGAAGATCAGACATACGCCCCTCCAATTCCCAGACAGCCGGGCCGCCTATGGCGGTTACCGCACCATTGTGTCGTGCGGCGCCCTTGGCACGGTCATGCCCTCTCCCTCAGCTTCTCCCGCGGCCCCACAGGGGCAGTCCGGATGCGGCACGATCCGCTCCGAACGCCAGTCGAGCAGGGGCAGTGTGATCTCCCAACGCGCCCCGGTGCTCGCCGGCAGCTCCCCGTCCAGGAAGGACAGCGCGTGGGCGGCTGTGAGACCGGCCACAGTGGTGGCGAGACCCAGGTCACAGGCCGGTGTGACCGATGCCCGGCGCCCCGAGCGCCACTGGGCGAGCATGAGGGGCCACCCCGGCTCCCGGCCGACCCGCTCCTCGGTGAGACAGCCCGCGCACGCTGTGCCGCCGGGCAGCACCAGGGGCCCCACCACACCCGTGGCCTCGACAACTCCCGCGTAGAGATGGGGAGTCCCGGTGGCGATCCAGCGCTCGGCGGACGCCGGATCCGGCGCGTAGGCCGCGAGCCCGTCCCGTGGCGCGACGATCACCAGCGACAGCCCCGCCCCGCCGCCGACGGTCGCCCGCGCCGCCCGCTCGTCGGCCCGCTCGGGCCTCTCGGACACCCGCTCGTCCGACGAGTCGTCGAGGACATCGGTCTCCGCCCCGCCCGCACCGGGCGCCGCTCTGACGGATCGGCTCGGCGCCGAGCGCCGCACCAGATGCCGGGCCGCCACATCCCTGCGCTCACCCACCGACTCCGCCGGGAGCCCGCCCGGCGCCACGTCCCACGCCTCGGCGATCCCGCTGTCCAGCACATCCACCCGGCCAACCCCCGCGGCCGAGAGCGCCGAGGCGACGGCCGCGCCGACGCGGCCCGCTCCGCGCACCTGGACACGCATGGTGCGGCGCGCCGCCAGCCGCTCCATCGCCGCCCCCGGCTCCCGGTGAGTGACGGACAGTGACGCCAGATCCGCCCGCAACCGGTCCAGCTCGACCTTTCGATTCCGTAACGCTTCGGCGGCCCGACCGCCCGCTGTGCTGTCGTCCAGCAGCCCGGCCGCCGCGAGCCGGTCCACGAGCGCGTCCGCCTTGCCGTCCGGCAACCCCATCGTCCGCGCCTCCTCGCGAAGCAGCGGAAGTCCTCGCGTGCCGTCGAGCAGATCGAGAAAACTTCCCGTGGCCGTATCGACAGGGCCCACCACCACCGCGTGCGCGGGTGTGATTCCGAACTGCACCGTCTGTCGCTCCCGCCAAGCCCGGCGCAGCGCGGGCTTCACCATTGGATGCATATTCGTCTCCCCCGTGTGCCTGTCCCGCGATCGGAATCCAGAATGCAGGGAACTGGTGAGAGATGCGAAGAGTTATCCACAGGCGTGGGGAATTAGCCGTTCAAATGACGGGTGCATGGAGTGGATCAAGATCAAAGGGTTCCCGCGACGGGACGTCCCCCACTGACAGCGGGTAACGTCGAGGCGTGTCCGCCGAACCTTCCCCTCGCGTTGCGGGGGAATCCCCACCGCACATCGCCGGAAGTGAAGAGCGCAGCGTGACCGGCCGTCCGCAGCGCGGCCCGGCGACGAGCGCTGTCGAGGTCCGCAGGAGCGCCCGGCGCAACAGAACGGTCTCGGCCTACCGCGAGGGCGACCGCACCATCGTGCTCATTCCGGCCCGGATGTCGGAGGCCGAGGAGCGTCGCTGGGTGACGGTCATGCTCGACAAACTCGCGGCCCAGGAGAGCAAGCGCATCCTCGGCGACGGTGATCTGACCGACCGCGCCAAGCGGCTGTCCGAGCAGTATTTCGACGGCCGGGCCCGCCCCGCGTCCGTCCGGTGGGTCACCAACCAGAACACCCGCTGGGGCTCCTGCACCCCCGCCGAGGGCAGTATCCGCCTGTCCCACCGGCTCCAGGGCATGCCCGAGTACGTCGTCGACTACGTGCTCGTGCACGAACTCGCCCATCTGCTCGTGCCCGGTCACGGCCCGGCTTTCTGGGAGCTTCTGGAGGCGTACCCGCGCACCGAACGGGCCCGCGGTTACCTCGAAGGCGTCGTCGCCGGCGAACAGCTGCCACATCTGCCGGACGCCCCCGGAGTGTGATGGCGCCCTCTCGGTGATCGTGTACCGAATCTGTACCGACTTGGCCCAATCTCGTACTCAACCGTTAGCCTGACGCGACGTGTTCAGCTCGGGATGGGGGACGGTCGTTACGCATGGCGAGGGAATTCCAACGCGGCCACAAGGCCAAGATCAGTGACCTCACGCAGGGGACGGATCTGTACGTAGGTGTGCAGATCTCGGCACCCGGCTTGACGTTCGACATCAGCTGTTTCGGCCTCGACGCCAATGAACAGCTCTCGGACGACCGGTATTTCATCTTCTTCAATCAGCCGAAGTCTCCCGAGGAATCCGTCCAGTTGCTGGGCGCGCAGTCTGGGGACACCGAGTCATTCCGGGTAACGCTCGACCGCATTCCCGCGAACATCCAACGCCTCTCCTTCACCGCCACCATCGACGGCGCCGGACAGATGTCCCAAGTGGGCCCCGGATACATCCGGATAGTCGCGGGCGGCGAAGAAGTCGTCCGATACGCGTTCACCGGCTCGGAGTTCAGCACCGAGCGCGCGGTGATGCTCGGAGACTTCTATCTCAAGGACGTCTGGCGGTTCGCCGCGGTCGGCCAGGGCTTCGACGGCGGTCTCGACGCACTGCTGAAGAACTTCGGCGGCGAGGTCGCCGAGGAAGAGCCGGCCGCCGCCCAGCCGCCCGCCGGCGGAGCCGCGCCGTCGTTCGCCCCGCCGCCCGGCGGCCCCGCGCCCGCTCCGGCCTTCGGAGCCCCGGCCGCGCCGCAGGCCCCACAGCCCGCACCGTCGTTCGGCGCACCGCCGCAGGCCCCGGCCCCCGCGCCCCACCCGATGCACGGTGCGCCGACCGTCGCCGCGCCCTTGGCCCCGCCGCCCGCGCCGTCGCCGTACGCGCAGCCCGGCCAGCCGCAGGCGCAGCAGCAGCCGCAGTTCGGCCAGATCCCAGGCCAGGCGCCAGGCCAGTTCCCCGGCCAGTTCCCCGGTCAGGGACAGCCGCCCGGCGCGCCCTCGCCGTACGGCCAGCCGGCGCAGCCTCCGTACGGAGGCCAGCCCCAGGGGGCTCCGCCCCCCGGCATGCCGCAGCCGGGCCAGCAGGCCGGCGCGGGTCTCCAGGCGGCGCTCCAGCCGTACCGCGAGGCGGCCACCGGGCAGCGCTGGACCCCGCAGAACCAGCAGCTCATGCGGGTCGACCTCGCCATGGGCGGCGCGTCCGTACTCGCCCGCCAGGGCAGCATGGTCATGTACCAGGGCAAGGTCGACTTCGGCTACAAGGGCGCCGGTTTCGCCGGCCGCATCGTCGGCAACGCGACCGGTCAGGAGATGCAGCTGATGCGCTGCTCCGGCCGCGGCCAGGTGTTCCTCGCCGAGGAAGCCTCGCATCTGCACCCGATCGAACTCCAGGGCGACGGGATCTGTGTCTCCGCGGAGAACGTCCTCGCCTTCGACGAGTCCCTTCAGTACGAGGTCCGTCGCATCGAGGGCCACGGCATCCCCGGTGGGGCCCTGTTCACCATGCAGTTCCAGGGCACCGGCACCGTCGTCGTGAAGACCCACGGAGTCCCTGTCGTCCTGCCGGTCACGCCCACGACCTTCGCCGACTGCAACGCCGTCGTCGCCTGGTCCGCCGCGTCCCAGGTGATCCTCTCCAGCCAGGTCCGGCTGCGCCGCAACGCGTATCCCGGGCACAGCGGAGAGACCGTGAATCTCCAGTTCCGGGGAGCCCCCGGAAACTTCATCGTCGTCCAGCCGTACGAGGTCTGAGGGAGCCCGGCACATGAACCAGCAACTCGCGGGCTTCGCCCCGACCCCCGTCACGGCCCGGATGGAGAACCACGGCCGCACCATGCTCAAGGTCGCCATGGCCAGTGGGCAGGACCTCTACGCGCGCACCGGCTCGATGGTCGCGTACGAGGGTTTCGTGCAGTACGAGCCCAATCCGCCCGCCGTGCGCCAGATCGCCGGCCAGTGGGTGACGGGCGAAGGCACACCGATCATGAAGTGCGCCGGGGACGGCCTGCTCTACCTCGCCGACTACGGCGCCGACGTCGTCGTCATCAACCTCAACAACGACTCGCTCTCGGTCAACGGCACCAACCTGCTGGCCTTCGACGCGCACCTCCAGTGGGGCGTCGAGAAGGTGAAGGGGATGGCCAAGTTCGCCGGACAGGGTCTGTGGAACGTCACGGTCGGCGGGACCGGCTGGGTCGCGCTGACCTCGCGCGGCACGCCGATCGTCGTCGACTGCGGCCGTGGTGAGGACGAGACGTACGTCGACCCCGACGCCCTTGTCGCCTGGTCACCCGGGCTCAAGGTGAAGGGCAAGCGGAGCTTCAAGGCCTCGTCGCTCGTCGGGCGGGGCAGCGGGGAGGCCTACCAGATGGCCTTCTCGGGCCAGGGCCTCGTCGTCGTACAGCCGAGCGAGGACAGCACGGACCGCCTGCGGATCCGGGGCTGAGGGGGAGGAGAACATCATGCAGAGCCCGCTTTTCGGACTCGCGGAAACGCAGTCCCAGGACCGTTACGTCGTACAGAACCCGCAGCTGCTGCGGGTCGCGCTCACCGGCCACGACGACGTCCTCGCCCGTAAGGGCGCGATGGTCGCCTACCAGGGACTCATGGACTTCGACGGTGAGTACCAGTCTCCGGGGCAGCGCCGAGCCAGGGCGAACACCGGTGAGGGCCTCGACCTGATGCGCTGCTCCGGGCAGGGCACGGTCTACTTCGCCAACCTCGCGCAGTACGTGCACGTCGTGGATGTCGACCAGGAGGGCATGACCGTCGACAGCGCCTATGTCCTGGCGCTCGACTCCGCGCTGCACATCGAGGTCATCGCGGTGGACAGCCAGTACGGCATCTCAGGCTCCGGCAAGTACCAGCTCAACATCTCGGGCCGGGGCAAGGTCGCCCTGATGACGTCCGGGCAGCCGCTGATGATGCACGTGACGCCGGACAAGTACGTCAACGTGGACGCCGACGCGATCGTCGCGTGGTCGTCCGCGCTGCGGGTGCAGATGCAGTCGCAGACGCACTCCTCCGGCGTACGGCGCAGGCGAGGCAACACGGGCGAGGGCTGGGAGCTGAGCTTCCTCGGCCAGGGCTTCGCCCTCGTACAGCCCAGCGAGGTCATGCCGCCGCAGAACGCGGAGATCGGACAGGGCGCGCGTGCGCAGTTCGGCGTGGGCCAGCAGGGCGCCCACGCGCAGAACCAGAACAACGTCTGGAACCGCGGCTGACCGCGGTCCTTCCGGTCCTCGCAGTCCTTGAGGGGCGGTCTCCTCGGAGGCCGCCCCTGCTCGGTCCCGCCGGGCGGGTCAGCCGCGCACCCGCGCCGGGAGCACCGCGCGCGTGCGCTCCAGGAGCCGAGCCACCGACCCGTCGGCGACCGCCGCCACCTCGTCGTAGGCGAACCAGCGCAGATCCAGTGACTCCTCGCTGATCTCCTCGACCGCGCCGACCGGCGCCAGAGCCGCGTACTGGACATCCAGATGCCAGCGGCAGGGCGCCGGAATCGCGTGCCGGTCGAGCTGGACGGGCCCGCCGGGCAGGAGCGTCAGTCCCGGGATCCCGGACTCCTCCGTGGCCTCGCGCAGCGCCGCGGCGGCGAGCGAGCCGTCCCCGGGCTCGCAGTGCCCGCCCATCTGGAGCCACATGCCCAGCTTCTTGTGAAGGGTGAGCAGGACGCGGCCCCGCTCCGGGTCGATCACCAGCGCGCTCGCCGTGACATGCCCGGCCCCACAGGACTTCCACATCCCGTCCGGACGGGCCGCCAGATGCTCCAGATAGATCCCGCGGAGCTCGTCCTGGCCGTCGTACGTCTCCAGTACGCGGACGGCGTCGTCGTGCAGAGTCACTTGGCGCCGTCGTCCTTGCCGTCGTCGTCCGGGCCCTTGTCGCCCTTGTCGCGCTCGTCGGGGTCGGTGTCCTTCTCCAGCTTGGGCTTGCCGCCCGCGGCCTCGCCGAGCATCTTGTCCAGCTCGGAGAAGTCCGCGTGCTCGTGGTGGACGAAGCCGTCCGGGTCGTCCAGGTCGGAGGCCGTCGGCAGGTTGTCGGGGTGCTCCCAGAGCCCGTCGCGGCCGTCCACGCCCCGCGCGTCCGTGAGCGAGGCCCAGAGCCGGGAGGCGTCCCGCAGCCGCCTGGGGCGCAGCTGAAGGCCGATGAGGGTGGCGAAGGTCTGTTCGGCCGGGCCGCCCGAAGCGCGCCGCCTGCGCAGCGTCTCGCGCAGCGCGTCAGCCGACGTCAGCCGGGTCTTGGCGGCCTCGTGCACCACCGCGTCCACCCAGCCCTCGACCAGCGCCAGCGCCGTCTCCAGACGGGCCAGGGCGGCCTTCTGCTCGGCCGTGTCCTCCGGCTGGAACATGCCCTGCTGAAGCGCTTCCTGAAGCTGCTCGGGGTTCGACGGGTCGAGCTGGCTGACCGCGTCCTCCAGCTTGGACGAGTCGACCTTGATACCCCGTGCGTACCCCTCGACGGCACCGAACAGATGCGACCGCAGCCACGGCACATGGGCGAAGAGCCGCTGGTGGGCGGCCTCGCGCAGGGCCAGATACAGCCGCACCTCGTCCTGCGGGACACCGAGGTCCTTACCGAAGGTGGCGATGTTCAGCGGGAGCAGCGCGGCCTTGCCGGCCGGGCCCAGCGGCAGCCCGATGTCCGTCGAACCGACCACCTCGCCCGCGAGCACGCCCACGGCCTGCCCGATCTGCTGGCCGAACATGGCGCCGCCCATGGACCGCATCATGCCGATCAGCGGGCCGGCCATGGCCTGCATCTCCTCGGGCAGCACGTCGCTCATGGCGGCGCCCACCCGCTCGGCCACCGGGTCGACGAGCTGCTGCCACGCGGGGAGGGTCGCCTCGACCCACTCGGCGCGGCTCCACGCCACGGTCGAGCCCGCGCCGGACGGCAGGGACGTCACGCCGTCCAGCCAGATGTCGGCGAGACGGACGGCCTCCTCGACCGCGGTCCGCTCGCCGGGGCTGACGCTGGCGTCCTTCGTACCGTCGGGCGTGCCCTGCGAGACCTGCTGGCGGGCGATCTGCTTGGCCATGTCCCAGTTCACGGGACCGCCCTCGTAGCTCAGCATCTGGCCGAGCTGCTGAAAGGCCGCGCCCAGGTCGTTCGGATTCATCGATCCGAACATCGCGGCGAACGGGTTGTCCCCGCCCGCGCCACCGGGACCGCCCGGACCGCCGGGCAGGCCGAACCCCAAGAAGGGGTTGCCCCCGCCCTGACCGCCGGCACCCTGACCACCTCCGGCAGGGCCGTTCTTCTTGCCGTCGCCGTCCTCTGGCTCCTCCGGCGGAAGGCCGAATCCGAATGGGGTGTCACTCACGGGTTTCCTCGGCTCGTTGGGCCGCCGGCTTATCCGCCGACGGCGACTGCCCGACAACACCACCCAGCGTAGACATCCGAGCCCGCATCCGGGCTCGGTGCTCCGCCAACGCTTGGCCTGCGGCAGGATGGACGCCACCTGGTACGTACGTGTCATACACGTCCGTACTGAAGACAACCGCTGGAGACGCCCGGTGAGTTCCCCAGATCCACAGGTTCGCGCAGCGCGAAACCGCTCAACCCCGACCCCGCCACGCGGCCCCGTCGTCGCGGTCACCGGAGCCGCCTCCGGCGTCGGAGACCTGCTCACCCGGCGTCTCGCGGCGTCCGAGGAGATCAAGCAGGTCGTCGCGATCGACGAGCGCCGCGGGGAGGTGAGCGAGGCGCAGTGGCACATCCTCGACGTACGGGACCCGGCCATCGCCGAGAAGCTGCGCGGCGCGGACGTGGTGGTGCACCTGGCCCTTGATCTGGACCTGGAGCGGGACGCCGCCGCCCGTACGGCGTACAACGTCCGGGGCACCCAGACCGTGCTCACCGCTGCCGCCGCCGCGGGGGTGCACCGGGTCGTCCTGTGCACCTCGGCCATGGTCTACGGGGCGCTGCCCGACAACGACATCCCGCTGTCGGAGGACGCGGAGCTGCGCGCCACCGCCGAGGCCACGGGCGTCGGCGATCTGCTGGAGATCGAACGGCTCGGCCGCCGGGCGCCGCGCGCGCACCCCGGCCTGAACGTCACGGTCGTACGGCCCGCCGTCCTCGTCGGCGGCACGGACACCGCCCTCACCCGCTACTTCGAGTCGCCCCGGCTGCTGGTCGTGGCCGGCTCCCGGCCCACCTGGCAGTTCTGCCACGTGGACGACCTGGTCAGCGCCCTGGAGTACGCGGCGCTGGAGAAGGTCGACGGCGAGTTCGCGGTCGGCTGCGACGGCTGGCTCGAACAGGAGGAGATCGAGGAGCTGAGCGGCATCCGCCGTATGGAGCTGCCGTCCGCGGTCGCCCTGGGCGCCGCCGCGCGGCTGCACCGGATCGGCCTCACACCGTCCCCGGCCGGTGACCTCGCCTACACGATGCATCCCTGGGTGGTCAGCGTCAGCCGCCTCCACGACGCGGGCTGGCGGCCGCAGTGGACCAACGAGGAAGTCCTCGGCGCGCTGCTCGAAGAGGTGGAGGGCCGGCACACCGTCGCGGGCCGGCGCCTCGGCCGCAAGGACGCCACGGCCGCCGGTGCCGCCGGTGCGACGGTCGCCCTGCTCGGCGCGGCGGCGGTGGTACGGCGCGCCCGCAAGGCACGCCGACGCTAGGCCGTGTCTTCGAAGTCCCGCCTGGCCCGCGACGCCTGGCACGGCACCTCGCCGCGTTGTCGGAGTCGGAGCCGGCCAAGTACGGCTGGTCCATCCACAAGTCCGATCCTCCGCCTCGCGACGCACCGCACCAGCCGCCGCGGGCCCCGCCCTGTAGGACGCTCCGAGCGGCGGGCCCTACCGCCGGTCGAACGCGCCATTCCGTGATGCCGGTGCCGTACGGCACGATGGGCCGCATGGCACGCATCGAGGCGCATCCGGGCGAGAGGGCGGCACAGGACCCCGTCCGGCTGCTGGCGATACGCGAGACCCCACTGTCCGTCGACGAGATCTTCCAGGCCGTCGGGGACGACGCGGCGGGCGGCACCGCCCTGTTCGTCGGGACGGTCCGCAACCACGACGGGGGCGCCGATGTGGACGCCCTCGGATACTCCTGCCATCCGTCCGCCGAGGCCGAACTACGCCGGGTGGCCGAGAAGGTGGTCGCCGATTTCCCCGTACGCGCGCTGGCGGCCGTCCACCGGGTGGGTGACCTCGCCGTGGGCGATCTCGCGGTCGTCGTCGCGGTCTCCTGCCCGCACCGCGCGGAGGCCTTCGAGGCCTGCCGCAGGCTGATCGACGACCTCAAGCACGAGGTGCCGATCTGGAAGCACCAGACGTTCTCCGACGGTACGGAGGAATGGGTCGGGGCCTGCTGACGGCCCTCCCGGACCTCCCCGTCGCCCTCTGTTCCCGTGTGGCCCGATTTGCGTAACCGCATCCCTGCCCGGAGCGTTGGAGCAGCGGATGACTAATCTGCTGATCATCGGTTTGCACACACACATGGGTAGGGAGGTCGGAATGGCCGCGCTTGCCTGGTTGCTGATTCCGCTCTTCGCCGCGGTAGGCGCGGCGATATGGGGAAGCTGGGTTTCGAGAAACCGAACCATCGGAGACATGGCCGAACTCGCCGGCTACGCGCGCTTCCGGGACGCGATGTCGAAGTCCGATCCCGGCACGACGGACGCCGCCTGAGGCGCCCTCGTCCACCCGCCCCACGGGTCCGGCCGTGCCCCACTGCGCCCGGCCGTCCGTCCGGCCACGAGCCGGGGCCAAGTCCCCTCGTACGGACCGGCCCCGGGGGTGCGCCGACAGACCCTTCCCGTACTGTCGTTCCATGCCACGCCGCACCGCGACGATGCTCGCTTCCACTCTCGTCCTCATCGCGCTGCTCTGTGCGGGAGTGTTCATCCCCGTTCCGTACGCGGAGATGAGTCCCGGTCCCACGGTGAACACACTCGGCGACGCGAATGGCGAACCGGTGCTTCACATTGAGGGTCGCAAGACCTTTCCCACGACGGGGCATCTCAATATGACGACCGTCAGGGTCACCGGCGCGGATTACAAGATGAATGTGGTCGAGGCGGTCTACGGCTGGCTGTCGCACGACAACATCGTGGTGCCGCACAACACGCTCTATCCGGACGGCAAGACGGAGGAGCAGTCGACGCAGGAGAACGCCGAGGAGTTCAGCCAGTCCCAGGAGAGCGCGAAGGTCGCGGCCCTGAAGGAGGAGAACATTCCCGTCACGTCGCGGGTCGTCGTCGCCGCGGTCGTCAAGGACAGCCCCTCCGAGGGGACTCTGCACGCCGGTGACGTCATCAAGGCGGTGGACGGCAAGACCGTCGAGGCGCCGCCGGACGTCGCGGAGATCGTCACCAAGCACAAGCCGGGCGAGGACGTCGTTTTCACGATCATCCCGGCGAAGGTGGCCGAGGCGGCCGAGAAGGCCGGCAAGGAGCCCGAGGGCAGCGAGAAGGTGACGGTCAGGTCGGTGAAGTCGGACGAGGGCGACGACCGGGCCATCGTCGGGATCCAGGCCGGGACGGACCACACGTTCCCGTTCGAGATCGACATCAAGCTGGCCGATGTGGGCGGGCCGAGCGCGGGGCTGATGTTCGCGCTCGGGATCGTCGACAAGATCACGCCCGGCGATCTGACGGGCGGCAAGTTCGTCGCCGGTACCGGCACGATCGACGACAACGGGAAGGTCGGGCCGATCGGCGGGATCGGGATGAAGCTGGTCGGCGCGCGGGACGCGGGTGCGCGGTACTTCCTGACGCCGGACGAGAACTGTGCCGCTGCCGCCTCCGACATTCCGGACGGGCTCACCCTGGTGCGGGTGAAGAACATCAAGGACGCGACGGCGTCTCTGGAGAAGATCAAGAGCGGGGACGGGGCGGGTCTGCCGAGCTGCTCGACGAGCTGACCGACGGGGCCGTGTGCCGGGCCGGTTCTGTCCTCAATCGCCGGACGGGCTGATTGGGCGCGGGTGGGCCGGAATGGTTTCGTCCGGTGGGCGGGCGTCCTCAATCGCCGGACGGGCTTGAAGTGCCCGTCCGGCGAGGGGTCGTTACGCCTCGAACGTGGCCGACAGGGCCTCCGCCAGGCCCGGGACCAGGCCCGCGCCCGTCAGGACCTGGGTCGGTGAGTCCTTCTCGCGCAGCCGCAGCGCCGAGTCCCGCGTCCCGTCCCGCAGCACGGCGACCGTCATCCGTACCTCCTGACGATCCGGGTGCGCGGCGACCCAGTCCACGAGCGCGGACTCGTCGAGGTCTTCGGGCACCGACGCCTCGGCGGACGGCGGCAGCATCAGACGCTCCACCGTGATCGCGCAGCCCGCCACCGCGCCGGGCCAGGCGATCGTGGCGAGGAACTCGTCGAGCGGCGTACCCGCGGGGATCTCGTCCTGCTCGACGGGCGTGAGCGGGGCGGGCGTCGTGCCGTCGTCGAGACCGAGCTGGGTGGCCAGCTCCGGCTCGTCGGACCGCAGCCGGGCCGTGTCGACGAGCGCGAACAGTCGGGCCGGCTGGTCCCAGCCCAGGCCGGAGGCGTATTCGTCGATCTCCAGCACCGCCCTGGTGATGGGGGTCGAGGCGACCGGACCCGATGCCGAGGACGGCTGATCGGACGAGGAGGCCGGGGAAGAGGAGGAGGAAAGGTTGGACATGGCCAACATCCTGCCTCCTTCGGACCCCCGTGCGGGAACTAGGTAAAGCCTCAGTAAGTTGCATGGGTGGGCCCTACGATCGTTTGGGCCCGCTTACAGACGCTGATTCAGCTGCTTTCACACGACCGCGAACTTCGAGGTGCGCACGTTGGCTTTCCAGATGCCGGACCGCGGCGGAGGCCCGACCGGGCCACGGATCAGAGTGGGCCGGCCGTCCAGACGTGCCCGGACCCTGCTCATGACACTGGGCATCCTGGCCGTCCTGGCCATGCTGTTCGTCATGTTCGCGGGGTTCTGGACCGACTGGCTCTGGTATCGCTCGGTGAAATACTCGTCCGTTTTCACCACCACCCTCTGGACCAAGATCGGCCTGTTCGCGGTCTTCGGTCTGCTGATGGCGGCAGCCGTCGGCGTCAACATCTGGCTGGCGCACCGGCTGCGTCCGCCGCTGAGCGCGATGTCGCTGGAGCAGCAGAGCCTCGACCGGTACCGGATGGGCATCGCCCCGTACAAGAAGTGGGTGCTGCTCGGGATCACCGCCCTGGTCGGGCTGATCGCCGGAGCGTCCGCGGCCGGTCAGTGGCGCACCTGGCTGATGTGGATCAACGGGGTGCCCTTCGGGCAGAAGGACCCGCAGTTCAACCTGGACGTGAGTTTCTACGCGTTCGACCTGCCCTGGTACCGCTTCATGCTCGGCTTCGGCTTCGCCGCCGTCGTGCTGGCGCTGATCGCCGCCGCGCTGACTCACTATCTGTACGGAGGGCTGCGCGTCACCAGCCCCGGCGCGCGTGCGACGGGCGCGGCCACCGGCCATCTCTCGGTGCTGCTCGGTGTGTTCGTCTCGCTCAAGGCCGTGGCGTACTGGCTCGACCGGTACGGCCTCGCGGTGAAGTCGAGTGACTTCAAGGCGACCGGCAACTGGACGGGTCTGAGGTACGTCGACGCCAACGCCTACCTGCCGGCGAAGACGATCCTGTTCTGCATCGCCGCCATCTGCGCCGTGCTGTTCTTCGCGACGCTCTGGCGCCGCACCTGGCAGCTGCCGGTGATCGGCTTCGGTCTGATGGTCCTGTCCGCGATCCTCATCGGCGGCCTCTACCCGGCGATCGTGCAGAAGTTCCAGGTCCAGCCGAACGAGCAGGCCAAGGAAGCCCCGTACATCGAGAAGAACATCGATGCCACGCGCGCCGCGTACGGCATCGACGACGCCGATGTGACGGATTACTCGGGCAAGGGCGCTCCGGACAAGAAGGCGGAACAGCGCAAGGCCGCCGACTCCGCGGCCAGCTACCGGCTGGTCGACCCCAACGTGGTCTCGCCCGCCTTCCAGCAGCTCCAGCAGGAACGCAAGTACTACCAGTTCCCGGACACGCTGGACGTCGACCGCTACCTCGGCCCGGACAAGAAGCCGCAGGACACGGTCATCGGTCTGCGCGAGCTGAACATCGCCGGTATCCCCAAGCGCAACTGGATCAACGACCACTTCACCTACACCCATGGGTACGGAGCGATCGCGTCCAAGGGCACGGGGACGGTCACCGACGAGAACGACGGCACGATCGGCGCGCCCGACTTCACGGAGTCCGGCCTGCCGACCAGCGGTCAGCTCGGCGAGTACGAGCAGCGGATCTACTACGGCGAGAAGACCCAGCAGTACTCGATCGTGGGCGGCCCGCAGAAGGAGCTCGACTACGAGAAGAACGGTGAGCAGACCACCAGCTACAAGGGCAAGAGCGGCGTCGATCTCTCCAACCCGGTGAACCGCGCGGCCTACGCCGTGGCGTTCAGCGAGCCGCAGATGCTCTACTCGGGCGCCATCGGCGAGGGTTCGCGGATCCTGTACAACCGCACGCCCAAGGAGCGCGTCGAGGCGGTCGCGCCGTGGCTGACCATCGACGGCGACGCCTATCCCGCCGTGGTGGACGGTCGGATCCAGTGGATCGTCGACGCGTACACCACGACGAACGGCTATCCGTACGCCTCCCGTACGACGCTGGGCGACACCACGGCCGACTCGCTGACCAACAACCAGCGCGCGGTCGTCGCGCAGCAGAACCAGGTCAACTACATCCGCAACTCGGTGAAGGCCACCGTCGACGCGTACGACGGCTCGGTCAGCCTGTACCAGTGGGACACCAAGGACCCGGTCCTCAAGACCTGGATGAAGGCCTTCCCGAACACGGTGAAGCCGAAGACGGACATCAAGCCGGACCTGCTGGCCCACCTGCGGTACCCGCAGGACATGTTCAAGGTCCAGCGCGAGCTGCTCACCCGGTACCACGTCACGGACGCCGCCCAGTTCTACAGCGGCTCCGACGCGTGGCAGGTGCCCGACGACCCGACGAACAAGGACAACAGTGCGGTCCCGCCGTACTACCTGAGTCTGAAGATGCCGGGACAGACGTCCCAGAAGTTCTCGCTGACGACGACCTTCACACCCAACGGGCGTCCCAACCTCGGGGCGTTCATGGCGGTCGACGCCGATGCCAACAGCGAGGACTACGGCACGATCAGAGTCCTGAGAGTGACCTCCACGGTCCAGGGACCACAACAGGTGCAGAGCGAGTTGAACGGCGTGCCCGAAGTCGCCACGTTCGTCCGTGACATGAGAGGCACCGACTCGGACATCGAGTACGGCAATCTCCTGACGGTGCCGCTCGACGGAGGCTTCCTCTACATCGAGCCGGTGTACGCCCGAGGCGGCAGCGCGAACTATCCGCTGCTGAAGAAGGTGGCCGTCTCCTACGGAGGCAAGCCGGTCTTCAAGGACAGCCTGTCCGAGGCGCTGAACGCGGTGTTCGGTGTCGACGGGGCCGAGCCGCCTCCGGAGACGACGCCGCCGGGCGACGGTGACACGACGACGCCGCCGGCCACCGGCGACGCCGCGCTCAAGGAGGCCATCGCCGACGCCCAGAAGGCGTACACGGACGGTGAGGCCGCTCTGGCGAAGCAGGACTGGGAGGCGTACGGAAAGGCCCAGGAGGCCCTTCAGGACGCCCTGGGGCGCGCTGCCGAGGCGGAGAAGTCCGCCGAGACGCCGGCCAAGCCACCGGCGGGCGGGAGCGACGACAAGAGTTGATCAGCGACCACCCCGCGTCGTGGTACGGTTTGGAACACAACGACGCGGGGTGGAGCAGCTCGGTAGCTCGCTGGGCTCATAACCCAGAGGTCGCAGGTTCAAATCCTGTCCCCGCTACTTCTCAGTCAAAGGCCCGGATCCGACAAGGATCCGGGCCTTTGCTGCGCGTTGTGATGTCTTCGTACCTGTTCGTGGCCGGTCCGTGACCGTGTGTCCGGTGAAGTGGGCGGTGGGAGTGGCGAGTTGACCGGAGAGGCGTTTGGGTTGTCTCTCTGTGGGCATGTCGACAAAACGCTGAAGTGACCTTGCTGGCCGCGATATACCAGGTGTACGCGGGTAACAGGTGGTGCAACGATGGATTTTATGGGGGACAGGGCAACTCTGTTGGAGACAGGGCGGTTTGTACCGCGACAGGCGGATGATGCCGCCGACATCGAGAACTCCAGGGGCGCGGCCGGCGCCACGGCCGCCGGTGGCCCCACGGAGAGCGCCGACGCCGAGACGGAGGCGCGCCACCGGCGTGCCGCCGACACGGGTGACGTCGCCTCGATGAGCGTGCTCGGCGCGCTGCTGCTGCGCCGCGGCGATCTCGACGCCGCCGAGAAGTACCTGCGCGCGGCGACCGCCGCGGGCGACCGCGCCGCCGCCAACAACCTGGGAGTCCTCCTCCACCAGCGCGGTTACACGGAGGAGGCGTCGGGCTGGTGGCGTGTCGCCGCCGTCGCCGGTTCGGCCGCAGCGGCCCACGCGCTCGGCCGGCACTACCGCGAGCAGGGCGACGAGCCGGCGGCCGAGTACTGGCTGCGGCTGTCCGCGGAGCAGGGGCACGCGCTGGGCGCGTACGCCCTCGCCGATCTGCTGGAGCACCGCAGCGACGTCGGTTCCGAGCGCTGGCTGCGGGCCGCCGCCGAGCAGGGGCACCGGGAGGCCTCGTACCGCCTCGCGCGCGGCCTGGAGCGGCGGGCGCGCCAGGCCGCGCGTACCGGCAACACCGTCCGGGCGGTCATCGCGGGCAAGCGGGACGGCGCCCGCGACAGTTCGGCCTCGGGCCCCCGTCAGGCGCCCGTCGCCGCCCGCGCCGACGGTGCGGTCCCCGCGGCCGCGGCCGACGCCGGGCAGTCACTGCTCGCCGAGGCCGCCCAGTGGTACAGGCAGGCGGCTGCCCGCGGGCACCGCCGCGCCGCGCTGCACCTCGGCGCGATCCTGGAGAGCCGCGGTGAGCTGAAGGAGGCCGGCCGCTGGTATCTGACGTCCGCCGAGGACGGCGAGGCGCGGGCCGCCTGCGCTCTCGGCTTCCTGCTGCGTGACGCGGGCGACGAGGAGAGCGCCGCCGTCTGGTGGCTGCGGGCCGCGCAGGACGGCGACGGCAACGCCGCCAACGCGCTCGGCGCGCTCCACGCCGCGCGCGGCGAGCAGCAGACCGCCGAGCGCTGGTACCGGGCCGCGATGGACGCGGGCGACGTCAACGGGGCCTACAACCTCGGGCTGCTCTGCGCGGCCCAGGACCGTACGGCGCAGGCCGAGCAGTGGTACCGGCGGGCCGCGTACGCGGGCCACCGCGAGGCGGCCAACGCCCTTGCCGTCCTGCTCCTCCAGGCCGGTGACCCGACCGGCGCCGAGCCGTGGTTCTCCAAGGCGGCCGAGGCGGGCAGCGTCGACGCCGCGTTCAACCTGGGCATCCTCTACGCGGGCCGTGACGACGACCGTACGGCCCTGGTCTGGTACGAACGGGCGGCGGCGGCCGGGCACACCGAAGCGGCCCTCCAGGTGGGCATCGCGTGCCTCAGGGACGGCGACGAGCAGGCGGCGGAGCGGCATCTGCGGTGCGCGGCCGGTGGCGGCAGCGCGGAGGCGGCCTTCCGGCTGGCGACGGTGCTGGACGCGCGGCAGCCACCGCCGGGCGCGCCCGCGCTCGGCGAGACGCAGCCGGAGAAGACCGAGTGCGAGCAGTGGTACGAGCGGGCGGCCGAGCACGGTCACCGGCGGGCCCAGGTGCGGGTCGGGATGCTCGCCGCCGGCCGCGGCGACATGACGGACGCGGCGCGCTGGTACCGGCAGGCGGCGGAGGCGGGCAGCCGCAACGGCGCCTTCAACCTGGGGCTGTTGCTGGCCCGCGAGGGCAGTGAGCGGGAGGCGGCGCTGTGGTGGTCCCGCGCGGCGCAGGCGGGCCACGGGCGCGCGGCGCTGCGGCTCGCGCTGCTCGCGGCCCGGCGCGGGGAGCTGGCCGAGGGCCAGCGCTGGTGCGCCCGCGCCGTGGAGTTGGGGCCGTCCGAGGTGACGGAGCGGGCCGCGCGGCTGCGCGAGGCGCTCCATCAGGAACTGACCGCGTGAGCGGCGGTCGCCGTCGGGCGACCGCCGTTTTTCCGGTGCGCGAAAGGGATTTGCGCTGGTCGACGGGGTGACGTAATGTCGAGTTCAACGACGCGGGGTGGAGCAGCTCGGTAGCTCGCTGGGCTCATAACCCAGAGGTCGCAGGTTCAAATCCTGTCCCCGCTACTGAAGAAGAACGAAGGCCCGGATCCGATACAGGATCCGGGCCTTCGTCGTGTGCCGAAGTGAATGGGGCGCTCAGCCCCCGCGCCGCGCGCGCAACGCGCTCAGGCGTGTGCGCAGTTGGGACAGGTGCCCCGGTAGGTCACTTCCACGTCCGAGACCGCGAAACCGAAGCGCTCCGTCGTGGGGAGGTCGGCCAGCGGGTCACCCAGCGGATGCACGTCGCGGATCGTGCCGCACTGCGCGCAGACCAGGTGGTGGTGGGGCCGGTGGGCGTTCGGGTCGTACCGCTTGGCGCGGCGGTCCGTGGAGACCTCGATGACCTCTCCGAGCGTCACCATCTCGCCCAGGGTGTTGTACACGGTCGCCCTGGAGATCTCGGGCAGCCGGGCGACGGCCCGTGCGTGCACCTCGTCCGCCGTGAGGTGTACGTGGTCCCCGTCGAGGACCTCGGCCACCACACGGCGCTGGGCGGTCATCCGCCAGCCGCGTTCGCGAAGTCGTTCCAACAGGTCACTCATGAGGATCAGCTTAACAGTGAAGACGCCCAGATCCTGAACGAGTGTGGAGTTGGACCCCTGCTTGACTTAGACAAAGTCCATCGTAGGATCGTGACAGGCAACCGCCGAGCGACAGGTTCAGCAGGAATGACCAGGAGGCGCACGTGACGCAGGGACCGCTTACTACGGAGGCCGGCGCGCCGGTGGCCGACAACCAGAACAGCGAGACGGCGGGTGCCGGTGGTCCCGTCCTGGTTCAGGACCAGGCTCTTCTGGAGAAGCTCGCCCACTTCAACCGTGAGCGCATTCCGGAGCGCATCGTGCACGCCCGAGGCGCCGGCGCGTACGGCACCTTCACGCTCACCCGCGACGTGTCGCAGTGGACGCGTGCCAAGTTCCTCTCCGAGGTCGGCAAGC
The DNA here is from genome assembly GCF_042725135.1 of Streptomyces sp. NPDC060366. NCBI lineage: Bacteria > Bacillati > Actinomycetota > Actinomycetes > Kitasatosporales > Streptomycetaceae > Streptomyces > Streptomyces sp. NPDC060366. The sequence continues at coordinate 444,207 of NZ_JBHXDC010000003.1, forward strand.
GGACCGAGACCTTCCTGCGTTTCTCCACCGTCGCCGGCAACCTCGGCTCGGCCGACGCGGTGCGCGACCCGCGCGGCTTCGCGCTGAAGTTCTACACCGAGGAGGGCAACTACGACCTCGTCGGCAACAACACCCCGGTGTTCTTCATCAAGGACGCCATCAAGTTCCCCGACTTCATCCACACCCAGAAGCGCGACCCGTACACGGGCAGCCAGGAGGCTGACAACGTATGGGACTTCTGGGGTCTGAGCCCCGAGTCGACGCACCAGGTGACCTGGCTGTTCGGTGACCGGGGCATCCCGGCCACGCTGCGCCACATGAACGGGTACGGCTCGCACACGTACCAGTGGAACAACGAGGCCGGCGAGGTCTTCTGGGTCAAGTACCACTTCAAGACCGACCAGGGCATCAAGAACCTCACCACCGACGAGGCGAACCGGCTCTCCGGCGTCGACCCCGACAGCCACCAGCGTGACCTCCGCGAGTCCATCGAGCGCGGCGACTTCCCCTCCTGGACCGTGCAGATCCAGGTCATGCCCGCGGCGGACGCGGCCGGTTACCGCTTCAACCCGTTCGACCTGACCAAGGTCTGGCCGCACGAGGATTACCCGCCGGTCGAGATCGGCAAGCTGGAGCTCAACCGCAACCCGGAGAACATCTTCGCGGAGGTCGAGCAGTCGATCTTCAGCCCGGCGCACTTCGTGCCCGGTATCGGCCCGTCGCCCGACAAGATGCTCCAGGGCCGTCTGTTCGCGTACGGCGACGCCCATCGCTACCGCGTCGGCATCAACGCCGACCACCTGCCGGTGAACCGTCCGCACGCCACCGAGGCGCGGACCAACAGCCGTGACGGCTTCCTGTACGACGGCCGCCACAAGGGCGCCAAGAACTACGAGCCGAACAGCTTCGGCGGCCCCTTCCAGACGGACAGGCCCCTCTGGCAGCCCACTCCGGTCACCGGCACCACCGGCAACACCGAAGCCCCCGGCCACGCCGAGGACAACGACTTCGTGCAGGCCGGGAACCTCTACCGGCAGATGTCGGAGGACGAGAAGGGCCGACTGGTCGACAACCTCGCCCAGTTCATCTCCAAGGTCTCGCGCGACGACATCGCCGAGCGGGCGGTCAACAACTTCCGTCAGGCGGACGGAGACTTCGGCAAGCGGCTGGACACCGCGGTCCAGGCACTGCGCGGCTGACGGCCCTTGCCGATGAGGTGGTGGAAGCCGGGTTCCGGGACGGATCCGGCTTCCACCACCGCCCCGCGACGTCTCCCGGCAGGCCCGGAGGTCAGCCGGTCAGCGCCGACGGGCGCCGCGCGACCGGTGCCCAGCAACGGATGATGTCGCGTACGGAGACGATGCCGACCGGCTCCCGGTCGTCGCAGACGATCAGATGACGGAAGCCGCCGTGCGTCATCGCCTCGGCCGCCTCCTCCAGGGTCCAGATCGGTGAGGCGAACACGACGTCGGTGGTGGTGTGCGTCCCGGCGAGTTCCACCTCGGGATTCTGGCCGTCGCCGATCGAGATCAGGATGTCGCGCTCGGTGATGATCCCGAGGCCGCTCTTTTCGGTGTCCAGGACGACGGCCGCGCCGACCCGGCGCTCCGCCATCAGCTGCGCGGACTGGCGGAGTGTGTGGGTGGGCCCGATGGTGAGGACCACCGTGCTCATGGCGTCACGGACGAGCATGGATGGAGCCACCTCCTCGGTGAACCGGTCCCTCTGCTGGAGAACGGATTCACAAGTTCACAAGTGGGGGTAGTCTCAGAGTGACACCGACACGGTGAGTCAACAAGGGGGCGGGCGGAGCGAGGCGCCCCGCGCGCGGTGATCAGAACCGCACGCCCCCGGCGCCCCAAGGATTCCCGATCCCCCGAATGGCCTATTGCCGACGGTTAAATCTCGGCCGGGCGCGGAAGCCGGGCGCCGAAGCCGGCCACGGACGCCGGACGCGGACACGGACGGCATCCGTGCCGCTCGCGTCGGCGGCGGTCGTCAGTAGCGCTGGTTCAGATAGCCGAGCAGTTCCTCGTGCAGCACCCCGTTCGACGCCGCCGCGTTGCCGCTGTGCGGCCCCGAACGCCCGTCCAGGCCCGTGAACCGCCCGCCCGCCTCCTGGACGATGACCGACGGCGCCGCCATGTCCCACAGCGACAGCTCCGGCTCCGCGCACATGTCCACGGAACCCTCGGCGACCATCATGTACGGCCAGAAATCGCCGTACCCGCGCGTACGCCAGCAGGCCCGGGTCAGATCCAGGAACCCGTCGAGGCGGCCCTGCTCCTCCCAGCCGCTCAGCGACGAATGCGCGAACGAGGCGTCCCCGATGCGCGAGACCTTCGAGACGCGCAGCCGGGTCGCCGCCGAGAGACTGCGGCCCGAGTACGCGCCGCCGCCCTTCGCCGCCCACCAGCGGCGCGCCAGCGCGGGCGCCGACACCACGCCGACCACCGGCTCGTAGCCGCCCTCGCCCGCCACCATCAGCGAGATCAGCGTCGCCCAGACGGGGACGCCGCGTACGTAGTTCTTGGTGCCGTCGATCGGGTCGATGACCCAGCGGCGCGGGCCGGTGCCCTCGATTCCGTACTCCTCGCCCAGTACGGCGTCACGGGGCCGCGCGCGCTGGAGATTGCCGCGGATCAGCTCCTCGGCCGACTTGTCGGCCTCACTCACCGGGGTCATGTCCGGTTTGGTCTCGACCTTCAGGTCGAGTGCCTTGAACCGGTCCATCGTCGCGGCGTCGGCGGCGTCCGCGAGGACATGGGCGAGTCGCAGATCATCGTGGTAATCGGGCATGGTCGTCACAGTATCGACAGCGTCCAAGATCGGGCTACGGGCCGGTGCCGCGGCCGCCCGGCGGGCGGCCGGACCCGCGTCCGGTCCTCTTGACAGCGCGCGAGGCTGCGTCAACTCTGAGTGCGGAGCCGAACGGCCCGGGAGGCAACGATGCCTACAGCGCGTGAAGCCCTACTCAACGCCGCACTTTCGGCGCTCACGGACCAGTCCTGGTCCGCCGTCAGGATGGTCGACGTCGCGTCGGCCGGCGGGGTCTCGCGGCAGACCCTCTACAACGAGTTCGGCAGCAAGGACGGTCTCGCCCGCGCGCTCGTACGGCGCGAGGCCGATCTCTACCTGTATGGCGTCGAGCGGCTGCTGGCGGAGCCGGCGGACGCGGTCGACCGTCTGGTCTCGGTGGCCGAGTGGACGGTGTCCGAGGCGCGCTCCAGACCCCTGCTGCGCGCCCTTCTCACCGACGGCTGGACCGAACGCCACCCGGCGCCCCGTCCCCTGCGCCCGGCGGCCCCTCCGGGGGGCGCGCCCGCCCAGCGCCGCGCGGACGCCGGTCCGCCCGCGCCGGCGGATCTGGTGGCGGCGGTACGGAACCGGGCCGTGGCCGCGCTGGACCCGGGGCGGCCGGACCGCCGGGGCCGTACGGACCAGCTCCGGGGCGACCAGCCGCGTACGGAACCGCTGCGTGTGCAGGCGGGACGGGTGCAGCGGGCGCGCGTCGAACAGGCACGTACGCCGCAGCACCGCGGACCGGAGCGGGCCCGGCCCGACCAGCCCCGGCCGGATCAGCTCCGGCCGGATCAGCCCCGGCCGGATCAGCCCCGACCGGAGCAGCCCCGGCCCGAGAACGGCCGCTCCGTCGCACCGGTCCGTGCCCCCGAGCCCGTCCTCCGTACGAAGGACGAGTCCGCCGAGCTGGCCTTCCGCTGCGAGCTGGCCGTACGTCTCGCTCTGGCGCATGTCGTCGCGCCCGACTCAGAGCCCGTCGGGCGTCTGGTGCGCGCGGCCGTCGCCGGGCCGATCGCGGCGGTCAGTGCTGGGACGAGCCCGAGAGCTGGAGGCCGATGACCCCGATGATGACCAGCGAGATCGAGACAATCTTCAGCGTGGAGACCAGGTCGTCCAGGAAGATCATCCCGTAGATCGCCGTACCGGCCGCGCCGATGCCGGTCCACACCGCGTACGCCGGTCCGACGTCGAGCTTCTTGAGGGAGAGGGTCAGCAGACCGAAGCTGGCCAGCGCGAAGACCGCGAAGGCGATCGTGGGCCAGAGCCGGGTGAACCCGTGGGAGAGCTTGAGACAGACGGCGAAGCCCGTTTCGAGCAGCCCCGCGACCACGACCAGCAGCCACGCCATCGTCTGCGCCTCCCCGTATTGCTCACCGCGTCTTTTCCGGGCCTTGGTAACCCTTGGTAGGGCTTGCCGAGACTTGGTGAGTTTATGCACTTACCAGGGGTTGTGGGCGGCAAACATGGCGGGATCAGTCGCCCTCCCGGCGTTCCCGGGTGGAGAGCAGACGGCGCAGCGAGTCGAGCCTCGACGGGTCGGCGTGCCCCTCGGCCACCCACGCGTCGAGCGCGCAGTCCGGTTCGTCGTGGCTACAGCCACGCGGGCAGTTCTCCGTGCCCGGCACGAGATCCGGGAACGCCAGGATGACGCGCGAGGGATCGACGTGGTGCAGGCCGAAGGAGCGGATGCCGGGAGTGTCGATCACCCAGCCGTCCACCTTCTCCAGCGGCAGCGCGAGCGCCGATGTGGTGGTGTGCCTGCCACGCCCGGTGACCGCGTTGACCAGGCCGGTCGTACGGCGCCGGTCGTCCGGCACAAGGGCGTTGACGAGCGTCGTCTTGCCGACACCGGAGTGCCCGACGAACGCGGTCATCCGGCCTTCGAGGTATTCGCGTACCCGGTCGGCAGCCTCGCCGGTGGCCAGTTCGTCCCGTCGTGTGACGACGTAACGGATCCCCAACGGCCGGTAGGTCTCCAGCAGTTCGTCCGCCGACGCCAGGTCGGACTTGGTCAGGATCAGCAGCGGTTCGAGGCCCGCGTCGAACGCCGCGACCAGACAGCGGTCGATCAGCCGGGGCCGCGGCTCGGGGTCGGCGAGTGCCGTGACCACGGCGAGCTGGTCGGCGTTGGCGACGACCACGCGCTCGAACGGGTCGTCGTCGTCCGCCGTGCGCCTCAGTACGGAGCGTCGCTTCTCGATCCGCACGATGCGCGCGAGCGTGTCCTTCTTGCCGCTCAGGTCCCCGACGAGCGACACCTGGTCGCCGACCACGGCGGCCTTGCGGCCCAGTTCGCGCGCCTTCATCGCCAGGACGACGGTGTCACCCACCAGACAGGTGAGCCGGCCCCGGTCGACGGTCAGGACCATGCCCTCGGCCGCGTCCTCGTGCTTGGGGCGGATGTTCGTACGCGGTCGGTTGCCCTTGGGGTTGGGGCGGGAGCGGATGTCGTCCTCGTCGGGGTTCTTGCCGTAGCGGCGCATCGCGTCAGGCTCCCGCTCCCGCGAGCATCTCGGTCCACATCTGCGGGAAATCGGGCAGGGTCTTGGACGTCGTCCCGACGTTCTCGATCTCCACGCCGTCGACGACGAGGCCGATGATCGATCCGGCCGTTGCCATGCGGTGGTCCTCGTACGTGTGGAAGACGCCTCCGTGCAGGGGGCGCGGGCGGATGTGGAGGCCGTCGGCGGTCTCGGTGACGTCGCCGCCGAGCTCGTTGATCTCCTTGGTGAGGGCGGCCAGCCGGTCCGTCTCGTGAAGCCGCAGATGGGCGACGCCGCGCAGGGTGGAGGGGCCGTCGGCGAGTGCCGCGACGGCCGCGATGCCGGGGGTCAGCTCGCCGACCTCGCTCAGGTCGACGTCGATGCCGTGGATCCGGCCGCCGCCGGTGAACGTCAGCCCCTGTTCGGTCAGTTCACAGGAACCGCCCATTTCGGTGAAGATGCGGCGCAGCGCGTCGCCGGGCTGTGTGGTGCGGGTGGGCCAGTCCCGTACGGTCACCCGGCCGCCGGTCACGAGGGCGGCGGCGAGGAACGGCTGGGCGTTGGAGAGGTCCGGCTCGACGGTCAGGTCGCGGCCGAGCACGGCGCTGGGGGAGACCCGCCAGACGTTCGGCTCGCCGCCCGTCTCCGGCTCGTCCACCTGGGCACCGACGCGGCGCAGCATGTCGACGGTCATCCGGATGTGCGGCAGGGACGGGAGGGTGGAGCCGACGTGCCGTACCTCGACGCCCTGGTTGAAGCGCGGGCCCGAGAGCAGCAGCGCGGAGACGAACTGGGACGACGACGAGGCGTCGATCTCGACCGTGCCGCCGTCCAGCGCGCCGCCGCCGTGCACGGTCAGCGGGAGCGAGCCGCGGCCCTCGTCGTCGATGCGGGCGCCGAGGGCGCGCAGGGCGTCGATGACGCCGTTGAGCGGGCGTACGTAGGAGCGGGGGTCGCCGTCGAAGTGGATGGGGCCGTCGGCGAGGGTGGCGACGGGCGGCAGGAAGCGCATGACCGTGCCCGCGTTGCCGACGTCGACCGTGGCCGGGCCGTGCAGTCCGTTGGGGAAGATCCGCCAGGCCTCGCCGGTGAACGACTGGCTGCCGGCGCCGCGCGCGGGGGTCATGGAGCCCGCGGCGGCGGAGCTGGAGGAGATCGTCTCCTCGATGCCGACGCCCATCGCGCGCAGGGCGTCCGCCATCAGGAGGGTGTCGCGTGAGCGCAGGGGACGGCGCAGCCAGCCGGGTTCGGCGGCGAGCGCGGCGAGGACGAGGCCGCGGTTCGTGACCGATTTCGATCCGGGCACGGTGACAGTCGCTTCGACGGCCCCGCTCGCGTATGGGGCGGGCCAGGGGGCAGGGTGCACGGCGCTTTCGGTCATGGCCTTTACTTTAATGGCTGCACAACGGCCCCGATCTCTATCAAATACGTTGAAATCGGGGCGTAATACGAAGGTGGTATGGAGGCGTCGACCGGCTCGCGGAGGCGCCGCGTCCGCCCCGGGGGCCCCGCGTGGCCACGGTCCCGCCACGCGAGGGCCTACAGGCCGAGCAGCCAGGTGCCTCCGCCGATCAGTGAGCACAGCGAGACGGCGTGGAAGAGGAACAGCCACATCGCGGGCGGTACGTGCGTCAGCCGCGCGAGCTGGTCGGCGTCGGAGTCGGGGGCGCCGCCGTGCCGCCGCTTGGACTGGAGCTCGAACGCCGGCCGTACGCCGCCGAGCAGCAGGAACCACACCGCGGCGTACGCGAACGCGGCCTGCACGGTCGGGCCGGTCAGCCAGGAGATCAGCAGGAAGGCCGCACCCGTAACGATGACGGTGAGCGCCCCGTACGCGTTGCGGATCATCACGAGCATCACCAGCAGCAGCGCCGTGGCCAGCCACAGCAGCAGCGTGATGTGGTGCGCGGCGAGCAGCCAGGCCCCGCCCAGGCCCAGCAGCGGCGGGGCCGTGTAGCCGGCCGCCGCGGTGAGGATCATGCCGATGCCGGTGGGCTTGCCGCGGCTGACGGTGAGGCCCGAGGTGTCGGAGTGCAGCCGGATGCCGTCGAGCTTGCGCCCGGTGAGGAGGGCCACGAGGCCGTGCCCGCCCTCGTGGGCGATGGTGACGGCGTTGCGCGACAGCCGCCACAGCGAGTGCGGCACGACAGCGGTGAGCGCGACGACGGCGGTGACGATCACCAGCCAGTCGTCGGGGACTGGCTGGGTGCCGGAGACGCGATCCCACAGATCGCCCATCGAGGCGGCCGCGAGGGCGCTGGAGTCGGTGCTGATCATCGCTCGGGCGGCTCCTTAGGAGGATGTGCGTCGTCGCAGTGTGGCACTTGGGTGAAGGGCGGGGGTCCCGCACGGTGGCTGGGGTCTTTCAAGCCACGTGCGGTCAAGGGCAGTTCAAGTCTTGACGCCACCCGAGCGCGGCTGTCATGGTCTAGACCTAGTAGAACATCGAAGAATGGAAAGCCCCGCGACAGCTCTGGCGCCGGACCGTCACCGGACCTCAACGGCTGTCGATGCAACTGTTCGTGCACCTTCGCGAGTTCCCCACACGCAGTGAGTCCGTCACGGGTCGGAGCCTGCGCGTCTTCGGCGCCGGTCCCTCGGACGTCACCACGAAGGAGTTGTCATGCACAAGAAAACTCGTCTCGGCCTCGTACTGAGTGCGGCGGTCGCGCCGATCATCGCCGTCACCCTCCCCGCCCCGACCGCCGGCGCACACGGCTGGATCAACTCGCCCGCCAGCCGCCAGGACCAGTGCAAGACCGGCGTCGTCTCCTGCGGCGACATCAAGTGGGAGCCGCAGAGTGTCGAAGGCCCGAAGGGCCAGAAGAACTGCCACGGCGGCGTCGGCCGCTTCGCCGAGCTGAACGACGACAGCAAGGGCTGGCAGCGTTCCAACATCAGCGCCAACCAGACGTTCAACTGGACGCTGACGGCGCGGCACCGCACCAGCACCTGGCAGTACTTCGTCGGCAACACCAAGGTCGCCGAGTTCAACGACGGCGGCGCCCAGCCCGGCGCGACCGTGAGCCACAACGTCAACTTCGGCAGCATCCGCGGCAACCAGAAGGTCCTGGCCGTCTGGAACGTCTTCGACACCGCGAACGCGTTCTACGCCTGCGTCGACGTCAACATCCGCTGACCGAAGCGAGGGCGGAGCCGAGGTCCGTCCCTGTTGGGGCCGGGGCTTTTCCCGGCCCCAACAGGGCGGCGGCGCTCCGATCACCGCCCGCCACCCGCTTCAGCACACCGGCGCCGGACAATCTGCGAGGGTTGGAGGGGTGTCGGTAGCGTGATCCGGCGCGAGTGCGTCGGGTCATGGGCAAGGGGTGGTCGAACATGTGCGGTCGGTACGCGGCGAGCCGGAGGCCGGAGGATCTGGTCGGGCTCTTCGACGTCGAGAAGTGGGAGCCGCAGGAGACCCTCGCGTCCGACTGGAACGTCGCACCTACCAAAGAGGTCTACGTCGTCCTGGAGCGCCCGGTGAAGGGCGCCGACGATCCCGCTCCCGTACGTCAGCTCCGCACGCTCAGGTGGGGGCTCGTGCCGTCCTGGTCCAAGACGCCCGAGGGCGGCGCCCGGATGATCAACGCGCGTGCGGAGACGGTGCACGAGAAGCCCTCCTTCCGGCGTCCCTTCGCCTCCCGGCGCTGCCTCGTACCGGCCGACGGCTACTACGAGTGGGTCACGGCCCCCGAGGAGCGGCAGCTGGAGGAGCAGGGCAAGAAGAAGCGGCCCCGCAAGCAGCCGTACTTCGTCACCCCGGCCGACGGGTCGGTCATGGCCATGGCCGGGCTGTACGAGTTCTGGCGCGACAAGACCCTGCCCGACGACCATCCGAACGCCTGGTGGGTGACCTGCTCGGTCATCACCACCGAGGCCGAGACCGGTCCGCTCGGGGTGGCGCCCGCCGAGGGACCGGGGTCGCTCGCCGACATCCACCCCCGGATGCCGCTGATGCTGACGCCCGACCGGTGGGACGCCTGGCTGGATCCGGCCCGTACGGACGTGGAGGAGCTGCGCGAGCTGCTGGCGCCGCCCCCGGAGGGGCTGATGCGGGCCTACCCCGTGGCGACGGCCGTCAGCAACGTACGGAACAACGGCCCGGAGCTGCTGGAGGAGCTGGCGGCGCCCGAGGAGAGCACGCTCTTCTAGCTTCCAGAGGCGGGTCGGAGGCCGGTCCTTCAGAGGTCGGCCGGAGGTCGGTCGTGCAGAGGCCGCGTGTCGTGCGCGGGCCGCGGATCCCCGGTGTTCCCGCGCGCCGATGTGATCCTGGTGCCCATGCAGAGCGAGATCGTCGACACTCCCGCGGGCGAGGCCCGTATCACCTGGCACCCTCCCAAGAAGGGGACGGCCGCGCGCCTCGTCCTCGCCGTCAGCCACGGCGCGGGCGGTGGCATCGAGGTCCGCGACCTCCAGGCGCTCGCCGCGGCCCTGCCCCCGCTCGGGGTGAGCGTGGCGCTGGTCGAGCAGCCGTGGCGGGTCGCCGGGAAGAAGCTGGCGCCGGCTCCCAAGACCCTCGACACCGGCTGGCGGGCCCTGTGGCCCGCGCTGGCGAAGCGCGGCCTTCCCGTCGTCGCGGGCGGGCGCAGCGCCGGGGCGCGGGTGGCCTGCCGTACCGCCCGCGAGCTGGGTGCCCACGCCGTACTGGCACTGAGCTTCCCGCTGCACCCGCCCGGCCGGCCGGAGAAGTCCCGCGCCGACGAACTGCTCGGGGCCGAAGTGCCGACGCTCGTCGTCCAGGGCGGGAACGACCCCTTCGGGAAGCCCGCCGAATTCCCCGAAGGGGATTACGAGCTGCTCGAGGTGCCGTACGGAGACCACTCCTTCACCGTCCCCAAGCGGGCCACGATCACCCAGGACGAGGCCCTGACCGTCCTCACCGACGGCGTCGGGAAGTGGATCCGGTCACAGTCGGAGCGCTGACGGAGCGTGGCCGCGCACCCGGGAATGCGTCGTAGGCGGCGGCTGTTGTGCGAGATGTCGGTACACAGATCCTGGAAAGGGAGTCCGTCGCATGGGTTCGACCATCTGCCCCGCCCGGTCGCACGCCACCGAAGTGGAGTGGACGGTGCTCTCCGCACCCAGGACCGCGCCTGTTCGGTCGTCGGTCGAGGCGGCACCGCGGCCCGCCTCGGCACAAGGTCGACTATTCTCCGATTCGAGTGGGTCCGCCTTTGGGCCCGCCGCAGCGTTGGAGGAGGTGGGTCCGGTCACTGGGACCGACACAGGGACCGACGACGGCCACAAGGAAGAGTCAGCCGCCGAGCGCAACGCCCGATTCGAGCGGGACGCACTCGGCTATCTCGACCAGATGTATTCGGCCGCGCTGCGCATGACGCGCAATCCGGCCGATGCCGAGGACCTCGTGCAGGAGACCTACGCCAAGGCGTACGGCTCCTTCCACCAATTCCGTGAGGGCACCAACCTCAAGGCGTGGATGTACCGCATCCTCACCAACACCTTCATCAACTCGTACCGCAAGAAGCAGCGTGAGCCCCAGCGCAGCGCCGCCGAGGAGATCGAGGACTGGCAGCTGGCGCGTGCCGAGTCGCACATGTCGACAGGGCTGCGCTCCGCCGAGTCCCAGGCGCTCGACCACCTTCCCGACTCCGACGTCAAGGAAGCGCTCCAGGCGATTCCCGAGGAGTTCCGCATCGCCGTGTATCTCGCCGACGTAGAGGGCTTTGCGTACAAGGAGATCGCGGACATCATGGGGACACCCATCGGTACGGTGATGTCGCGACTGCACCGTGGCCGGCGTCAACTGCGCGGCATGCTTGAGGACTACGCCCGCGAGCGCGGGCTTGCCCCGGCCGGCGCCGGAGAGTCGTCGGACGATCGGAAAGGCTCGGGCTCATGAGTTGCGGAGAGCCGCACGAGACGGATTGCACCGAAGTTCTCGACCATCTTTACGAGTACCTCGACCGGGAGATGCCGGACAAGGACTGCACCAAGTTCGAGGAGCACTTCGACGAGTGCTCGCCGTGTCTGGAGAAGTACGGACTCGAACAGGCCGTGAAGAAGCTGGTCAAGCGGTGCTGCGGGCATGACGACGTACCGACCGACCTGCGGGCCAAGGTCATGGGGCGGATCGACCTCATCCGGGCCGGCCACACCGTGCCCGAGCGGGACGTGACGGCCGTCGACACCGACCAGACGGCCACCGCCAACGAGTAGCCGGCGGCCGCAGTACCGACGCGCCTACGGGGCGCGCCGCGCACATCGCGGCGCGCCCCGCGTGCGTTTCCCCACGTATCACCCGATGGTGCTAATCGCCGCTGTAGACCGGTGGGCCGATGCCCAACTGGCTAGCCTGGCCCTTCCTTTCGGGCCGGTGGCACAGGGGGCGGGTGCGGGGTGAGAGCGGGGTGAACGCCATTCCGGGAGCGGCACGCGCGTACATCTGCTGCGCCGTGCTGGGCGCGCTCGCGTGCGTGCTTCCCGCGTTCGCGCTGCCCGGGTTACGCCACGGTCCCACGGCGGGCACGGAGAGCCTGTGGCCCGCCGTCCTGCTGCTCGGCGCGCTGTACGCGCTCTGCGAGACGCCCGCCCGCTGCCGCTTCCTGGGGAGATCGGTGCGCGGGTCGGTACCCGTCGCCGCCGGGTCCTTCTTCCCCGTGCTGCTCACCGCCGCGTTCCTGCTGCCGCCCGCCGCCGCCGCGCTCGTGGCCGTCCCCGGCGCGCTGGCCGGTCAGGTCGCGCGCCGGCCGGCCGGGGTCCGCCGTGTGTGGCGCGCGGCGCAGCTCGCCATCGCCATCTGGGCAGCCGCCCAGGCCCACCGGCTCCTCGGAGGACCGGCCGCGCTGGGCGGCGCCGCCACTGCTCCCGGCCACGGCGTCCCCGACTTCCCGTACGTCCTGCTGCCCGCCGGGGCCGGGGCGCTCGCCTTCTGTCTGGCCTTGACCGCGCTCGACGGCGGCATCCTCGTCACCGCCGAGCGGCGCCCCGTCCGCACGGCCTGGCGCGGCCTGCTGCCACGCTCGCTCGCGCCGTACGGTGCGCACGCCCTGGCCGGGCTGATGATGGCCGTGCTCTGGCGCAGCTCCTACGGGCCGCTCTCCGCGCTCTTCGTACTACTGCCGATGTACATCTCCTGCTGGGTCTTCGCGCAGTACCACCGCGAACGCGCCGCCCACCAGGCGACCATCAGGGCACTCGTGCAGGCCGTCGATCTCAAGGACCGGTACACACGCGGCCACAGCGAACGCGTGGGGCGCGCGTCGGTGATGATCGCCGGGGAGCTGGGGATCGACGACGAGCGCCTGGAAGTCATCCGGTTCGCCGGAATCCTGCACGACGTGGGCAAGCTCGGCGTCCCCACGCGCGTACTGCGCAAGGACGGGCCGCTGACCCCGGAGGAGCGGCGTGTCATCGAGCTGCACCCCGAGTACGGCCACGAGATCGTGCGCGGCATCGACTTCCTCGGCGAGGCCCGGTCGGCGATCCTGCACCACCACGAGAGGCTCGACGGCAGCGGCTACCCGTACGGACTGGCGGGCGCCGAGATCCCCGAGCTCGCACGGGTCGTCGCCGTCGCGGACGCCTTCGACGCGATGACCTCGACCCGGTCCTACCGCCGTGCGCGGCCCGTACCGGTGGCGGTGGCGGAGCTACGGCGCTGCGCGGGCTCCCAGTTCGACCCCAGGATGGTGCGGGCGCTCGTACGGGCGCTGGACCGCCACGGCTGGCAGACGGCGGTGACGTCGGACGAGCCGGGCCCGCGGGAGCTGCCCGCCGGGCCGCGGCTCCCGGCACCCGCGCACGCGGTCGCCGCCCCGCGCGAGAACGTCCCACCCGCGCACCACTCGACCGGCCCCCGCACGACCCCGACCCCGACCCCGGGCGCGCCCGGCGGCCGCCCGTGACCACCGGGCGGGCCTACGGCCGGGCGCACGGCCCTGGCGCCTGCGACGCGAGAACGAGGCCGGACCGGCGGCCCCTGTGCGGGCCAGGAACCGGCACACGCGTCCTTGACCGCAGGCCGGTTCGGCTTCCGGGCGGTGCCGGCGAACCCCCAAGAACGGCGTCGGCCTGCACGGCCGGGCCGGCCGTCCCCGTATCCCCGGCGGTCGCCCGTGAACGTCACGTGGACCGGCCGGCGTGCGGCCCCGGCGGCCCCTTCTCGTACCGGCGCATACGGCCGGGCGGGCGGCCCCGGCGCCTTCACGGGCGTCCGCGGCGGTCGCCCGTGAACGCCCGACGCGGGTCTTGCGCGTCCTCAAGCGCCACGTGGTCCGGCCGGCGGGCGGCCCCTACGGTCCCTTCCCGTGGCGACGCCTACGGCCCCCGCGCCTGCCGCGCCCCCGGTGGGCGCCCGTGAACGCCCCCCACGCGCCGCCTCCCCGTCTCTCCCTCACCGTCTTCGCCGTGCGCGGTGCCGCGCTCGGGCTTGCCGGGGCGGGGCTCGGGTGGACCCTGTGGCACGGGGTCGTCGAGCCCCGGAGCGCGCTCGCCTTCGGTGTGCTCATCACCCTCGGCGAGCTCGTCCGCCAGGGCGCGCCGCCCGACGAGCGCGAGCCCGCGCCCCTCGCGGCCGCCGGAGCCCTCGCGTACGCCCTGCTCGGGCAGAGCGCGGGGCGGCCGGCCGAGCACGGTGTGCTCCAGACCGTCGCCGTCGTCGTCGCGGCGGTCCTCCTCGGAGCCGTACCGCATGTCGCCCGCGGCCGCGGTCCCGCGCTCGACCACGTGGCCCGTCGCGTGCTCACCGTCGGGTTCGCCGCCGTCTGCTTCCAGCCGTTCGTCGCCTCCGGCGAGCTGGGCGAGCGTGTCGGCGAAGGCCCGTACTACGCTCTTCTGCTCCTCCTCCTACTGATCCTCACTGCTCTGTGTGACGCGGTCATCGCCGCGCTGACGCTGCGCGCCCGTACCCGCCATCCGTACGGCCCGCTCCTGCGCGACGAACTGCGCGCACTGATCGGCATCGGCTCGGCCGTCTGCGCGACCGGCGCGGTGATGGCGCTCGGCGTCGCCGTCGCCGGGCTGTGGGCACTGCCCGTCTTCTGTGTGCCGCTGCTGCTGACCCAGCTGTCGTTCCGGCGGTACGCGGCGGTCCGTACGACCTACCGGCAGACCATCGCCTCGCTCGCCCGCGCCACCGAGATCGCCGGATACACCCGTCACGGCCACGCCCGCAGGGTCGCCGAGCTGAGCCGCGCGGTCGGCCGTGAGCTGGGGCTCTCCGGGACCGAGCTGACCGTCCTCGAACACGCGGCGCTGATGCACGACATCGGCCAGCTCTCGCTCGTCGACCCCGTGCCCGACGGCGCGACCGCCCTGCTGCCGGTCACCGAGCAGCGGCGGATCGCGCTGCTCGGCGGGGCCGTCGTACGCCGGACCGGGGTCCCGTCGGCGGTCGCCGTCGTCGTGGAGCGGCAGGCCGATCCGTACCGCGAGCAGCCTCTGCCGGCCCGGATCGTCCGCACCGTCAACGCGTACGACGATCTCGCCACGGCGGGTGCGGGCGGCGGCGGAGGGGCGACAGGACCGCTCAGCGCACTCGAGCGACTACGCCTCGGCACCGGCCACGACTACCAGCCCGAGGTCGTGGAATCCCTCGCGCGCGTCCTGTCACGCGGTGGTCTGACCCCTGGTCGGGCTGGGTAACCCATGGGTAAGGAGCGAGCGTCCGACCGGGCATGGTTGGATGCGAAGAGGAGTCCAAGAGGGTGTACGGGGGCACAGACCCGAGCGACCGGCAGGCGGGAATCGTGAAGATCTTCGGGAAGGTACGGCATCGGCCCTCCGCCTCGTGGCGGCAGGCCACCGACCGCGCGTTCACGCTGATCGGCGACGGACGGTACGAGGACGCGGGTGCGCTGCTCACGCGCGCGGCGGATCTGGAGCCCTGGCTCTCCGAGTCCTGGTTCAACCTGGCTCTGCTGCACAAGTTCCGGCACGACTGGGAGCAGGCGCGGGCCGCCGGGCTGCGTGCCGTCGCGCTGCTCGACAAGGAGGCCGGGGCACCCGATTGGTGGAACGTCGGGATCGCGGCCACCGCGCTCCAGGACTGGCCGCTGGCCCGGCGGGCCTGGCAGGCGTACGGCCTGAAGGTGCCCGGCAATCAGTACACGGCCGCGGCGACCGGTGAGCCCGTGGGTATGGAGCTGGGCAGCGCGGCCGTCCGGCTCTCGCCCGAGGGCGAGGCCGAGGTCGTCTGGGGCCGCAGGCTCGACCCGGCCCGGATCGAGATCCTGTCCATTCCGCTGCCGTCGTCGGGCCGCCGCTGGGGCGAGGTCGTCCTGCACGACGGTGTGCCGAACGGCGAGCGCACGACCGCCGCGGGTTCGAGCGGCGCCGCGCGGGCCTTCCCGGTCTTCGACGAGATCGAGCTGTGGGCCCCGTCGCCCGTGCCGACCTGGGTGGTGCTGCTGGAAGCGGCGACCGAATCCGACCGGGACGCCCTGGAGCGGCTCGCGGCCGACGCGGGCTTCGCCGCCGAGGACTGGTCGTCCTCCGTACGGCTGCTCTGCCGGGCCTGCTCGGAGAGCCGGATGCCGAGCGCCGAGGGCGACGGCGAACATCTCGATCCGCACGACCACAGCGAGCCGGGACATCCGGGGCCGCTCGGGCATCGTACGGAGGGCGAGCTGTGGGTGCCCGAGCGCGAGTGCGGCATAGCCGCGCCGCCCGGACTGGTCCGGGGTCTGCTCGACGGCTGGGTGGCCGACAGCCCGGACACACGTGAGTGGCGGGACCTCGAAGAGGTCTGCTGACGCGCGGCCGCGGCGCGAGGGCGGTGGGTGCTGTGGGGGCAGTGGGTGGGCCGTGAGCGAGCCGCGGCGGGCCCCGGGCGGGCCGGATCTCGGGCAGGGCGGCGGACGGCGCCATGGCGGGCCGTAGGCTGTACGGGCACATCGCGCAGGCAGCGGTGTACAGGCAGCAGCGGGTACCGAGGAAGGCGTACTGCGGACATGGCGCAGCAGGAGACGGACCAGAAGACCGAGGGCGGGGCCTCCCAGGCGGAGCGGGGGGACGGGTTCGTCGCGGGCGGCGAGGGCATCGTGGACGACGAGGGGTTCGTCGTCGACACGCAGGACGCGGAGGCGCGTGAGCTGGCGTACCGCGAGCGCGGCACGTCCCGCCCGATCACCGTCGTCGGCAATCCGGTCCTGCACAAGGAGACCAGGGACGTCACCGAGTTCGACGACAAGCTCGCCGAACTCGTCGACGACATGTTCGCCAGCCAGCGGACGGCGGAGGGCGTGGGCCTGGCCGCCAACCAGATCGGCGTGGACCTGAAGGTCTTCGTCTACGACTGCCCGGACGACGACGGCGTGCGGCACGTCGGCGTCGTGTGCAACCCGGTGCTGGACGAACTCCCGCCCGAGGCGCGCAATCTGGAGGACGGCAACGAGGGCTGCCTGTCCGTCCCGACGGCGTACGCGGAGCTGGCGCGGCCCGACTACGCGGTGGTCCGGGGCCAGGACGTCAACGGCAAGCCGATCAAGGTGCGCGGCACGGGCTACTTCGCGCGCTGCCTCCAGCACGAGACGGACCATCTGTACGGATACCTGTACATCGACCGGCTCTCGAAGCGCGACCGCAAGGACGCGCTGCGGCAGATGGAAGAGGGCACGCCCCGCTACGAGACCGTGCCGAACGCCTGATCGCCCGGACGCGGCACTTGGGCCCGGCACGCGGTCGGTGCTGCCCGGGCGGTGGCCCGGCACCGCTGACCGATGCCGGCCGACCTCCTGCACCTGACGACTGAGCGGCCCCGTTCCGGACATCCGGAACGGGGCCCGCGTCGTCGCGCCGGACAGGAGGTGGAGCGGTGCCCCCGTCGCCATTGGTTCGACAAGTGGCCCTGTTCGGGGACGGGTTGACGCGCGTCGACCCTTGCGCCACTCTCTGCCGTACATCTCGCCTCGAATCTGGAGACCCGATGCTCCGACGTACCTCAAGACTTCTGCTCAGCCTTGTCATGACCCTGTCGTTTGCATGGGCGGGTGCGGTGGTCACCGCCGGCCCTGCTCAGGCCGACGGCTGCTACACCTGGTCCGGCACCCTCTCCCAGGGGTCCAGCGGCGCCGCCGTGACCCAGCTCCAGATCCGCGTGGCCGGCCACGCGGGCAACGGTGCCGTACTCGGCATCGACGGCGCGTACGGACCGGCCACGGCCGCCGCGGTCAAGCGCTTCCAGTCCGCGTACGGGCTCGCCGCCGACGGGGTCGCCGGCCCCGCCACCTTCAACAAGATCTACGAGCTCCAGGACAACGACTGCACGCCGATCCACTTCACCTACGCCGAGCTCAACAACTGCAACTCCGACTGGTCGGGCGGCGCGGTGAGCGCGGCGACGGCCAAGTCCAACGCCCTGCGCACCATGTGGAAGCTGGAGGCGATGCGGCACGCGATGGGCGACCAGCCGCTCCGTGTCACCAGCGGATTCCGCTCGCACGCGTGCAACAACGCGGTCGGCGGAGCCAGTGGCAGCCGCCATCTGTACGGTGACGCCGCCGACATCGGGTCCGGACCGCACACGCTGTGCGCCCTGGCCCAGAACGCGCGGAACCACGGCTTCAACGGCATTCTCGGCCCGGGCTACCCCGGCCACAACGACCACGCGCACGTCGACCACCGCTCGGGCCGCTTCTGGTCCGCGCCGAGCTGCGGGATCTGACGGCGGGATCTGACCCACTGATCCTCCGACGCCGTCTCGGACCGGGGCCTCACGCGACGCGCGTGGGGCCCCGGAACGTGCGCCGGTAGACGTTCGGGGTCGTCCCGAGCGTGCGCAGGAAGTGGTGCCGCAACCCCGCCGCGTTGCCGAAGCCCGACCGGCCGGCGATCGCGTCCACCGTCTCGTCCGTCCCCTCCAGCAACTCCTGTGCCAGCAGCACGCGTTGGCGCAGCAGCCAGCGGTACGGGGTGGTGCCCGTCTCCTGCTGGAAACGGCGCGCGAAGGTGCGGGGCGACATGTGGGCGCGCTCCGCGAGCTGTTCGACGGTCATCTCGCTGTCCAGATGCCGCTCCATCCAGGCGAGGACCCCGCCCACCGTGTCGCACGCGGTGGGCAGCGGGCGCTCGATGAACTGCGCCTGCCCGCCGTCGCGGTGCGGCGGGACCACCATGCGGCGGGCGATCGCGTTGGCGACCTCGGGGCCGTGCTCCTGGCGTACGACATGGAGGCAGGCGTCGATGCCCGCGGCCGTGCCGGCGGAGGTGACGACCGGCCCGTCGTCGACGTACAGCACGTCGGGCTGCACGTCGGCCAGCGGATACGCCTCCGCCAGTTCGGCGGAGTGCATCCAGTGGGTGGCGCAACGGCGCCCGTCGAGCAGCCCGGCGGCGCCGAGGGTGAACACGCCCGCGCAGACACTGAGCACACGCGCGCCCCGTTCCACGGCCCGGCGCAGCGCGTCCAGCAGCTCGGGCGGGTAGTCCCGGACAACGTACGTGTCCCCGGCCGGTACGCAGATCAGATCGGCCTCCTCCAGCCGGTCGAGGCCCTGGAGCGCGGAGATGGTGAATCCCGCGTGCGTACGCAGGACGGGGCCCTCGGCGGAGACGACGGCGAAGTCGTAGACGGGCAGTCCCTGCGCGCTGCGGTCGAGTCCGAACACCTCGCAGAGCACACCGAGCTCGAAGGGGTGCACACCGTCGAGCAGGACGACCGCGACGTTTTTCAGCATGGGAGCAGTGTGGCAGTAATTCGATGGTTCATGACAGTCCTGCCACTGCTCTTTCTTGCACGGAACGACGACAGTGGAGGCATGAACGCAATCGGTGGTTACCTCGTCGTACTTGCCCTTTTCGGCCTTCTCGCCCTTCCCGGTCTCATCGGGTACATCAGGGACCGCGCCATCGACCGCCAACTGCGGCGCGCGGAGCACCTGGACGGCGCTCCGGAGCCGCCCGCCGGCCGCTCACCCACGTATGCGCCGACGCGGCCACCGCTGCACCGATCGCGTACCACAGCAGGTCAGGCGCATTGAAGGTCGAGCCGAGCGCGAGCCGCACGACCGCACTCCGCTCGGCCGGCCCTTCGGTCACCCCGCTGAGCTGAAGGAACTCGACGGCGCAACTGAACGCGAACGCGCCGGCGCCCGCGACGACGGGCCGCACGCGGGGAGCGGCCAGGACGACAAGGACGTACACGAGGACGGTGTACAGCGCGACCCCGCCGTACTTGGCGACGTCTCCTTCGGCGACAACCCTGATCCCGAGCCCGGCCCCGACAACCCCAACGGCGACTCCCACGACGACCAGCCGCGTACGCGCACGAACCCGCATGTTGCTCATGGCGGGCAGCCTATGCGGCGTTGCCGAGGGCGATCAGTCGGCGATGTCGACCCCGTATCCGCGCGCCAGTGCGTCGA
The DNA here is from genome assembly GCF_042725135.1 of Streptomyces sp. NPDC060366. Lineage (NCBI taxonomy): Bacteria > Bacillati > Actinomycetota > Actinomycetes > Kitasatosporales > Streptomycetaceae > Streptomyces > Streptomyces sp. NPDC060366. Next base: position 463,813 of record NZ_JBHXDC010000003.1, read on the forward strand.
GGCCGTGGTCGTAGCCTTGCCCTACGGCGCGCAGGCGCCAGACCGGGCCTCTGCGGTAGATCTCTGCGAGGAGCACGGTGCGTTCGGTCGTGGCGGCGTCCAGGGTTGCCCTGGCGATGGGTGAGCCGCCACTGCCGGGCGCGGCACCGATCTGGATGGCGCCGACCGTCCCGAAGGTCGCGGCGCCGTCGATGGCCGCCGCGACGACGACCTTGCGAGTCGCGGGCGGCATGGACGCGAGGTCGAGGGCGATGGTCTGTTCCGCGGGGCCGCCCGTGAGGAGCCGCACGGTGCCGGCCGGGTTCTCCGGGGCGCCGTAGAAGATGAAGTCCCCGTCGAAGGTGACCTGTTCGTCCTCGTCGAGGGCGAAGGCGACGACGTCGATCTCGCAGTCTGTCTGCGGGGCCCAGCCTGCGGTGAGATGCCACTCGGCCGCAGGCGTGCCGTGCGGCATGGGTAGGTCGATGACACCCCCCATCGGCAGCACGTGCGGGTCCTGCGGCCGGACAGTCGTGCTGCCCTGCGCCGCGGCAGTCGGCGCGGTGAGCCAGTGCTCGTCGTGCACGGGGAGCTCAAGAGCCGTGATGCGGCTCATGCGGCGGTCTCTCTCACCGTCGGCGAGGAGGACGACGTCGGTCACGCTGGCCGACAGGTTGACCGCCGCTGAACCGCCCAGATCGACGACGCGGGTGCGAGCCGCGGCGGCGTCGGCATGGACGCCGCCAAGAACCAGAACCCGGCGCCCTGCCAGCGCTCCGTCCAAGGTGCCGGCCGGGCCTGCCGGTTGGCGAGGAGCGGGAACGGCTTGTGGTGTTGTGGGCTCCTTGAGCGGAGCGGATGTCACGGCGGCGGCCGTCGCCTCATGCGCTGTTCCGGTCTGTACGTCGGTCAGCATCCGCAGGAAAGTGGGCTCGTCGATGACCGGCACCCCTTCGGCCGCCGCGCGCCGTGCCTTGGCCGAATCGGACAGCGGCTCGTTGGTGACCAGCGCGCTGGTGTGCCGACTGACCGAGGTCACCATGTTCAGCCCGGCGGCGACGGCCCGCCCGGCCAACTCGGCCCGGGCGTGCCCGGTCTCACCGGTTATCGCGATCTTCATCCCTTGCCGGAGCGGACCGCCGGGGGTCAGCCGTCCCGGGTTCCGGTACGCGCAAGGTGTCTTGGGCGGTCGCGGGGTGAACTGGGACTCCGCCCGGGGCGGGCAGGCGACCAGCGGTAACGGCAGGTCCAGCCGCGCCGCCTCGCGCAGCGACGCCCGCAGGATTCCGGCCAGCACACGGGTGTCGTCCAGGGCGTCATGTGCCTGTGTCTGGGGGACCCCGTAGTGAGCGGCCAAGGTGCCCAGCTTCATATCGTCCGTCGGTGGATCCACCTGACGGTTGAGGGCCAGGGTGCAGAGCCGCTGGGAAACCGGCAGCCACATCCGCGCACGGGCGAACTCGTAGGCCAGGAAGTCGTAGTCGAACTGGGCGTTGTGGGCGACCAGTACCCGGTCTTGGAGCAAGGACCCGATCCGCCCGGCGACCTGAGCGAAGGTCGGCGCACCCGACAGCCGGTCGGCGGTCAGTCCGTGGACGTGCACCGGCCCCGGATCGCATCCCGGATTGAGCAGCGTCGAGAACTCATCGGTCTGCTCGCCGTCCGGTCCGATCGTCACCACCGCGATGGACAACACCCGGTCCCGCCTGGCCATGAGGCCCGACGTCTCCACGTCGATCAAGGCCCAGTCGTAGGCGTAGTCACCCGTGATGGGCATGTCGACGGCGGCGGAGGCGAGTTCCATGGGCCAAGGATGATGCGATATCTACCCTGCTTCAACCCAGATGACGTTATGTCCGGAGTTAGGGGCAGGTGAAGGAGAGGAATGTTGCCGGTTCCCATACGCCTCACACCCCAACGTACCGATGTGCGAATGTAGTTCACCATCCAACGCGGACCGTACGACCCCGGTCACGGTCCGCGGGCCGTACACCCGTCATCAGTACGGGGCGCCGCGTCGCTGTTCCCACGTCTGGAGTGTCACGCTTCGCGGCCCGCTCTCCCTCACCACCAGTGGTTCGTCCGTGAGTTGGAAGCCCGTCGCACGCGCCACCGCCGCGCTCGCCGCGTTGGCCGGTTCTATCCGGAGCACCGCGCGGCGGGCTCTCGCGTCGTGGAACGCGTGCGGGAGCATCAGGCGTACCGCTCGGGACGCCAGGCCCCGGCGGCGGTACGGGGCGCCGATTCCGTAGGCGAGTTCGACCTCGGAGCCGTCCCCCGCCGCAACGAACAGCAGCACCTCGCCCATGGGAGTGTGCCCGTCCGTCGTGATGGCGAGCTGGAGCGCCTGGCCCGTCGCCCGGCGTTCGTGGGCGCGGGTCACATACGCGCGCGCCGCCGCCTCGTCGAACGGCGCCCGCAGCGGCGTCCAGCGGTCCATCTCGGGATCGTCGAAGAGCGCCGACAGGGCGGGGACGTCCGCATCGGTCCATTCGCGGAGTTGAAGGCCCTCACCTGCGGGGAGGGGGGTATGAAACATGGGGTCATCGTGCCCGAGCCCCGTGGAGCGTTCCACGGGGCCCGGATATCACGAAGGGCGCTTTCTAGAAGTCGTCGTCGAAGCCGACCGTGCCCTCCACCGCCACCTGGTACGCCGACGGGCGGCGTTCGAAGAAGTTCGTCAGTTCCTGGACGCCTTGCAGCTCCATGAACGAGAACGGGTTCTCGGAGCCGTACACCGGCGCGAAGCCCAGGCGCTGGAGGCGCTGGTCCGCGACGCACTGGAGGTACTCGCGCATCGACTCCGTGTTCATGCCCGGCAGGCCCTCGCCGCACAGGTCGCGGCCGAACTGGAGCTCCGCCTCGACCGCCTCCTTCAGCATGTCGGTGACCTGCTGCTGGAGCGCGTCGTCGAAGAGTTCCGGCTCCTCCTTACGGACGGTGTCCACGACCTCGAAGGCGAAGTTCATGTGCATCGTCTCGTCGCGGAAGACCCAGTTGGTGCCGGTTGCCAGCCCGTGCAGCAGGCCGCGCGAGCGGAACCAGTAGACGTACGCGAACGCTCCGTAGAAGAACAGGCCCTCGATACAGGCCGCGAAGCAGATCAGGTTCAGTAGGAAGCGGCGCCGGTCCGCCGCCGACTCCAGGCGGTCGATCTTCTCGACCGAGTCCATCCACTTGAAGCAGAACTGCGCCTTCTCGCGGATCGACGGGATCTCCTCGACCGCGTCGAACGCCGCCGCGCGGTCCGCCGGGTCCGGGAGGTAGGTGTCGAGCAGCGTCAAGTAGAACTGGACGTGCACGGCCTCCTCGAAGAGCTGGCGCGAGAGATAGAGCCGAGCCTCGGGGGAGTTGATGTGTTTGTAGAGCGTCAGCACCAGATTGTTGGAGACGATCGAGTCGCCCGTCGCGAAGAACGCGACCAGCCGGCCGATCATGTGCTGCTCGCCCGGGGAGAGCTTGGCGAGGTCGGTGACGTCGGAGTGGAGGTCGACCTCCTCGACCGTCCAGGTGTTCTTGATCGCGTCCCGGTAGCGCTCGTAGAAGTCCGGGTAGCGCATGGGGCGCAGGGTCAGTTCGAAGCCCGGGTCGAGCAGGTTCTTCTCTACGGCAGGGTTGGTCATTACTGGCAGGCCTCGCAGGACTCGGGGTTTTCCAGGGAGCAGGCGACGGCGTCGGCGTCCGGCGCCATCTGTGCGGGTACGGGTACGGCGGCGGCCACCGGCTGCGACTTCGCCGCGCGGGCGATCCGCGTCGCCGGGCGCGACCGCAGGTAGTACGTGGTCTTGAGCCCCTTCTTCCAGGCGTACGCGTACATCGAGCTGAGCTTCCCGATGGTCGGCGTCTCCAGGAACAGGTTCAGCGACTGGCTCTGGTCGAGGAACGGGGTACGCGCCGCCGCCATGTCGATCAGGCCGCGCTGCGGGATCTCCCACGCCGTGCGGTACAGCTCGCGCACCTCGGCCGGGATCCAGCCGAAGCCCGCCACCGAGCCGTTGGACTCGCGCAGCGCCTCGCGGGACTGCGCGTCCCACACGCCGAGCTTCTTCAGCTCGGCCACCAGATAGGCGTTGACCTGAAGGAACTCGCCCGACAGCGTCTCGCGCTTGAAGAGGTTGGAGACCTGCGGCTCGATGCACTCGTACACCCCGGCGATCGAGGCGATGGTGGCCGTCGGCGCGATGGCGAGCAGCAGGGAGTTGCGCATACCGGTCTTCGCGACGCGCGCCCGCAGCGCATCCCACCGCTCGGGCCAGTTGAGCTCCACGTCGTAGTGGTCCGGGTGCAGCACCCCGCGCGCGGCGCGGGTCTTCGACCAGGCCGGCAGCGGGCCCTCGCGCTCGGCGAGGTCGCAGGACGCCTCGTACGCGGCCAGCATGATCCGCTCGGCGATACGGGTGGAGAGCGCCGCGGCCTCGGCGGAGTCGAACGGCAGCCGCTTCTTGAAGAAGACGTCCTGGAGGCCCATCACACCCAGGCCCACCGGGCGCCACTTGGCGTTGGAGCGGCCGGCCTGCTCGGTCGGGTAGAAGTTGATGTCCACGACCCGGTCGAGGAAGGTCACGGCGGTGCGGACGCTGTCGTCCAGCCGCTCCCAGTCCAGCTCGCCGCCCTCGGTGACGAACGCGCCGATGTTGACCGAGCCGAGGTTGCAGACGGCCGTCTCGCCGTCGTCCGTGACCTCCAGGATCTCGGTGCAGAGGTTCGAGGAGTGCACGACGGCGCCGGGCTCGGCGGTCTGGTTCGCCGTACGGTTCGACGCGTCCTTGAAGGTCATCCAGCCGTTGCCGGTCTGCGCGAGGGTACGCATCATGCGGCCGTACAGCTCACGCGCCGGGATGGTCCTGCGAGCCTTGCCCGCCGCCTCGGCCGCCCGGTACGCCGCGTCGAAGTCGTCGCCCCACAGGTCGACCAGCTCGGGCACGTCGGAGGGCGAGAACAGCGACCAGTCGCCGTCCGCGTCGACCCGGCGCATGAACTCGTCGGGGATCCAGTGCGCGAGGTTCAGATTGTGCGTACGGCGCGCCTCCTCGCCGGTGTTGTCGCGCAGCTCCAGGAACTCCTCGATGTCCGCGTGCCACGTCTCCAGGTAGACGCAGGCCGCGCCCTTGCGCCGGCCGCCCTGGTTGACGGCGGCGACGGAGGAGTCCAGCGTCCGCAGGAACGGGACGATGCCGTTGGAGTGCCCGTTCGTGCCGCGGATCAGTGAACCGCGGGCGCGGATACGGGAGTACGAGAGGCCGATGCCGCCCGCGTGCTTCGAGAGGCGCGCCACCTGGTGGTAGCGGTCGTAGATGGAGTCCAGCTCGTCCAGCGGGGAGTCCAGCAGATAGCAGGACGACATCTGGGGGTGGCGGGTGCCGGAGTTGAAGAGCGTGGGTGAGGAGGGAAGGTAGTCGAGCCGGCTCATCAGGCCGTACAGCGCGGCGACTTCGTCCATGGCGGCCGGGGAGTCGTCCTTGGCCAGCCCGGACGCGACGCGCAGCATGAAGTACTGCGGCGTCTCGATGACATCGCGGTTGATCGGGTGCCGGAGCAGATAGCGGCTGAAGAGGGTGCGCAGGCCGAAGTAGCCGAAGCGGTCGTCGGCGGCGGGGTCGAAGAGCGCGTCGAGGCGGGCGGCGTGGCGGGTGACGAACGCGGCCGTACGGTCGGCGATCAGACCCTGCGCGTGGCCCACGGCGACCGAGGAGGAGAAGGAGACGGCACCCTGGCCGGCGGCCTCGTCCGCGATGGTGCGGGTGAGGAGGCGGGCGGCGAGACGGGAGTACGCGGGGTCCTCGGAGATGAGCCCGGCGGCGGCCTCGGTGGCGAGTTCGCGCAACTCGGCCTCGTCCGAGGCGGCGTTGCGGCCACGGAGCGCGGCGGCGGCGACCCGGCCGGGGTCGGTGTCGGCGAGGTCGGCGGTGAGGTCGGTGAGGAGCCGCAGAAGGCTCGTACCGGGTCCGTCGGCCGGTACGGCCGTGTCCCGTCCCCGCTCTGAGATCGCTGAAGCCGGATCGGCTGGCGCGATGGTCACGTGGTGCTCTCCCTCGCTCGGCTCTGGGCCACGAGGAAGGGGGCACGGCGGCGCACGCCCGCGTACGCCGTCCCGGAAACGGGCAGCGCGCGGCGCGGCGTCCACCGGCCCAGCCTCGGGGCCCGGACGTCTCGGCACCCGGATCGGTCGAGCCGGATGCGCCGTCGGCAGGTGCTCGGACTCACGGGCGCGACAAAGCGCACCACAGCACACCGTTGCGGGACAGTTCCGGATTTCCACCGGATTCTCCTGCGGCGACAGCAGACTTGAGCATACATGTGGGGCTCGTTGGCGACGGCACCCCCCACATGTTGTGTCGTGGGTGTTCAGCCTTGCCCTGGATCGACCCCGAAACGCCTTAGATTTCCAGGCTGTAGGTGAGCAGGGACAGCCCCGGGACGGGAGACCAGTCGCGCTCCGGGGTCCGTACGAAGCCCAGGCGCTCGTAGATCCGGTGGGCGCCCAGCATTGCCTTCTGGGTGGACAGCCGCACCCGTACGCACCCCTCGGTGGCCCGTGCGCGGGCCACGCACTCCCGTACCAGCGCGTCGCCGACACCCCGCCCGCGCGCGGCGGACGCGACGGCCAGCATCCGGAACTCGGCCTCCCCGTCCCCGGCCAGATCGGCCCACGCGGACGGTCCGGAGACGTGGGCCACCCCACCGAGCACGCGCCCGTCCCCGCCGACGGCTACGAGCACCTCGGCCCCCTCGGCACGCGCCGCGACGTCCCGCAGGGTCGCCAGATAGGGGTCCCCATCCCCGAAGTCCAGCAGCCCGTCGTCCAGATAGGCGCGCGCGGTTATCTCGCCGAGCGCGTCGTACTCGGCGGGCTCGGCCGCTCTGATGGTGAAGTCGGTCGCCGGCCGTGTCGTCTGATCCATCCATGCAGTGTGCGACACGACGAGGACCGGCCGCACTGACCCCGCACGACGAAGGGCCGCCACTCCCCGCAGGGGAACGGCGGCCCTTCAGTCACCGCTCAGCAGCAGCGGAACCCTTCCCTCGGGTCCGCCTCGCGCGCGTCCATGCGGCTCCGTTCGAAGGCCCGGCGCGTCACAGGCTCCGCCGTCGGGTCACAGGCGCGGGTGTGGGCCACGTAGTGGTCGTACGCCGATTCGCCCGTCAACTCCCGTACGTACCAGCGGATCCGGCCCACCGCGTGGCGCACCTTCGCCGCGGAGGTCATGACGAGCCCGTCCCCGCACCCGCCCCGGCGGACGCCTTCGCCTCCGCCGCCGCCAGTTCCGCCTTCTCCTCCTTCGTCGGGAACATGCCCGCCGGTGCGACCAGTTCCGACTTCACGTACGGCGTCTCCGAGAGCTTCACGCTCTCCGGGTGCCGGATCGCCTTGTAGCAGACCCGTCCCGCGTCCACGATGACCACGATGATCAGGATCGCGAAGAGCGCGCAGAGCACGCCGTCCACCGTCGAGTTGGTGACGACCGTGTGCATGTCGTCCATCGTCTTCGCCGGCGGGAGCACCTCGCCGTTGTCGATGCCCGTCTGGTAGACCTCGCGCTGCTTGAAGAAGCCGACCTTCGGGTCCTCGGAGAAGATCTTCTGCCAGCTCGCGGTGAGCGTGACCGCCGCGTCCCAGGCCAGCGGAACCGCCGTCACCCAGGCCCATTTGAGCCGTCCGGACTTCACCAGCAGCGTCGTGCAGACGGCGAGCGCCACCGCCGCCAGGAGCTGGTTCGCGATGCCGAACAGCGGGAAGAGCTGGTTGATGCCGCCCAGCGGGTCGTGCACGCCGACCCAGAGGAAGTAGCCCCACGCGCCGACGACCACGGCGCTGGCGAACCAGACGCCCGGCTTCCAGCTGACCTGGCGCATCGGCTTGTACACGTTGCCGAGCATGTCCTGGAGCATGAAGCGGCCGACGCGCGTACCGGCGTCCACCGTCGTCAGGATGAACAGCGCCTCGAACATGATCGCGAAGTGGTACCAGAACGCCTTCATCCCCGCGCCGCCGATGACGGACGAGAAGATCTCCGCCATGCCGAGCGCGAAGGTCGGCGCGCCGCCGGTGCGGGACAGCAGGCTCGACTCCTCGACGTCCTTCGCCGCCTGGGCGAGTTGGTCCGGCGAGATCGTGAAGCCGAGGTTGGCGACCGCCTGGGAGGCGGATTCGACCGTGCCGCCGATGACTCCGGCGGGGGAGTTGATCGCGAAGTACAGACCCGGGTCGATGATGCACGCCGTGATCATCGCCATGATCGCGACGAACGACTCGGTGAGCATCGCGCCGTACCCGATCATCCGGATCTGGGTCTCCTTCTGCACCATCTTCGGCGTGGTGCCCGAGGAGATGAGTGAGTGGAAACCGGACAGCGCGCCGCACGCGATCGTGATGAAGACGAACGGGAACATCGATCCGGCGAAGACCGGACCGTCACCGCGGCTCGCGAACTCCGTGACCGCGTCCATCTTCATCGTCGGCATCGCGACGACCACACCGATGGCCAGCAGCGCGATCGTGCCGACCTTCATGAAGGTCGACAGATAGTCGCGCGGCGCCAGCAGCATCCAGACGGGCAGTACGGACGCGAGGAAGCCGTACACGATCATCCAGATGACCAGCGTGCCGGCCTCCAGCGTGAAGGTGTCGGCGAGCGACGACTCGGCGACCCAGCCGCCGGCCACGATCGCGAGCAGCAGCAGCGCCACGCCGATGAGCGAGACCTCGCTGACCTTGCCCGGCCGCATCACCCGCAGATACACGCCCATGAAGAGCGCGATCGGGATGGTCATCGCGATGGAGAAGACACCCCACGGCGAGTCGGCGAGCGCGTTGACGATGACCAGTGCCAGCACCGCCAGCAGGATGATCATGATGAGGAAGACCGCGATGAGCGCGGCGGCGCCGCCGAACGGGCCTATCTCGTCGCGGGCGATCTGGCCGAGCGAACGGCCGTCGCGGCGCGTGGAGAAGAACAGCGTGATCATGTCCTGGACCGCGCCCGCGAAGATGACACCCGCGACGATCCAGATCGTGCCCGGCAGATAACCCATCTGCGCGGCCAGCACCGGCCCGACGAGCGGTCCCGCGCCCGCGACGGCCGCGAAGTGGTGGCCGAAGAGCACGCGCCGGTCGGTGGGGTGGAAGTCGACACCGTTGTCGAGCCGTTCGGCGGGTGTGGCCCGTGTCTTGTCGACCTTCAGGACCCGCCGGGCGATGAATCTGGAGTAGAAGCGGTAGGCGATCGCGTACGAACCGAGTGCCGCGGCCAGCATCCAGGCCGCGGAGATCTCCTCACCGCGCGACAGCGCGAGGACACCCCAGGCGACCGCGCCCACCAGAGCGACGAGCGCCCATATGACGATCGACTTCGGCGTGAGACGCCCGGACGATTTCGGTGCGGAACTTGGCTGTGCCGGCTCTGGCATGGCGAGTCGTCCCCTCACTGGATCACCTGCTGAAACTCGCAGGAAATCTAGGGGACCTTTTCGGCACGCGTCACCCCCCGTCCGCATATCGGTACGGCAACAGTGTGCGTTCCGTACTCCTGCGTCGGTTCCCGAACATGCCCTTTGACGTGGGCTTCCGCCGATTTCGGCAGTCGGCCGGCCGGTGTCAGTCGGTCGGTCTGCGCAGCCGCGCCACGAACTTGTACCGGTCGCCCCGGTACACCGAGCGGACCCACTCCACGGGCTCCCCGGCGGTGTCGATCGAGTGCCGCGAGAGCATCAGCATCGGCAGGCCCACATCCGTCCCCAGCAGCCCCGCCTCGCGCGGTGTCGCCAGCGACGTCTCGATCGTCTCCTCGGCCTCCGCGAGGTGCACGCCGTACACCTCGGCCAGCGCCGTGTAGAGGGAGGTGTACTTGACGAGCGAACGGCGCAGCGCGGGGAAGCGTTTGGCCGAAAGGTGTGTGGTCTCGATCGCCATCGGCTCGCCGCTCGCCAGCCGCAGCCGTTCGATGCGCAGCACGCGCCCGCCGGCGGTGATGTCGAGGAGTCCGGCGAGCGTGTCGTCGGCGGTGACGTAGCCGATGTCCAGCAGTTGCGAGGTGGGCTCCAGGCCCTGCGCGCGCATGTCCTCGGTGTAGGAGGTGAGCTGGAGCGCCTGCGACACCTTGGGCTTGGCCACGAACGTGCCCTTGCCCTGGATCCGCTCCAGCCGGCCCTCGACGACCAACTCCTGGAGCGCCTGGCGCACGGTGGTGCGCGAGGTGTCGAATTCGGCCGCCAGGGTGCGCTCCGGCGGTACGGGCGTGCCCGGCGGCAGCGTCTCCGTCATGTCGAGCAAATGCCGCTTCAGCCGGTAGTACTTGGGCACGCGTGCGGTACGGGTCGCCGCCCCGTTCTCGGTCTCGGTGCCGCCCCCGTCCGTGGCCATGGTCTGCCTTCCCGACTCCTGCGCTGCTGCCGTCACCGGCTCCTCCGTCTGTTGCGGCTCACATGGTGGCACGGTCCGGTCGCGGGTCGTCTCCCCGATCCAGGTGTCGGTCCGATAACGGACACGACAGCCCTCTTATACACCCTTGACACCCCTAAAGGTCTAGGCCAAGCTCCCCGTACTGGTCTAAACCATTAAAGACCAGGTCCCAGCCCCGGTGGTACTCGTCGTAAGTCTTCGCGGTGGGGAGGGGGTTGCAGGAATCCCTGAGGAGGGTGGCGTGAAGCGCAAGCTCATCGCGGCGATCGGCGTCGCGGGCATGATGTTCTCGGTCGCGGCGTGTGGATCGGACGACAGCGGTTCGGCGAAGGACCCGAAAGACCGTAAGGACACAGTCACCGTCTGGCTGATGGTGGACGCGCAGAGCACCTGGCCGGAACTGGTCAAGGATGTCAACGCGCAGTTCAAGGAGAAGTACCCGAACGTCAAGGTCAATGTCCAGTACCAGCAGTGGGCGGACAAGGCCAAGAAGCTCGACACCGCCCTCGGTGGCGACAAGTTCCCGGACGTCGTCGAGCTCGGCAACACCGAGACGATGCAGTACATCCTCAACGGCGCGGTGGCCGAGGTCGATCCCAAGAAGTACGACAACTCGGACACCTGGATCCAGGGACTGAAGGACACCTGCACCTTCGAGGGCAAGCAGTACTGCGTGCCCTACTACGCCGGTGCGCGAGTGGCCATCTACAACACGGACATGCTCAAGAAGGGCGCCGGCCTCGACACGCTGCCGGAGACCGAGGACGAGATGCTCGCGGCGATGGACAAGATCGCCGCGGAGAACGGCAAGAAGGACAAGCGTTCCTCCAGCCTCTACCTGCCGGGCCGTTACTGGTACGCCGCCATGTCCTACGTCGCCGCGTACGACGGCGCGATCGCCACGTACGACGAGGGCGCCAAGGAGTGGAAGGCCTCGCTCTCCTCGCCCGAGGCGCAGAAGGGCATCCAGCACTTCATCGACCTGGTCAAGAAGTACAACAAGGCCGACCAGACGAAGGACGAGCAGGACCACGCCAACGTGATGGCCAACGAGAAGGCGGCCCTCATCTACGGCAACGGCTGGGAGTCGGGCTCCGTCATCGACGGCAAGAACAACGGCAACCCGAAGCTCGAGGGCAAGATCCTCACCGCCGGAATGCCCGGCCCGAACGGCAAGGCGCTGCCCTCCTTCATCGGCGGCTCCGACCTGGCGATCACCAGCAAGTCCAAGGTCCAGGACCTGGCCGAGGACTGGGTCTCGATATTCACCAGCGAGAAGTCCATGGAGGTTCTCGCCGGCAAGAACATCCTCCCGAACAACGAGAAGCAGCTGGAGCCGCTGAAGGCGAAGCCGGAGACCGCTCCGATCGCCAACGCCGTACCCGACGCGTGGTTCACCCCGATCGCGCCCGGCTGGACCTCCATCGAGAAGGAGGAGGTCCTGGAGAACATGCTCCTGTCGATCCTCAAGGGTGACTCCGTGGCCGACGCCACGAAGGAAGCCGACGCGAAGATCAACGAACTGATCAACGAAGAGTCCTGACCCAGGAGTCCCAGGGCCGGGGCCTGAGCCACACGAGTCCCCGGCCCAAGGGTCCTCAACGCCAGGGCCTCCGGCGCCCCCGCCCCCGGAGGCCCGTCGGCGGGTCTGCGGGGGCGGGGGTCCGGTCACCACCGGGCCCCCGCTCCCCGCCCTTATCGGGCGCGGATTCGTTGCGGAGAACGAAACGGAAGGTCAGTCACGTGACTGCTGCCGACACGCAGGAGGCCGCCGGACCACCGGCGCCCCCGGTACCGCGTGACCCGAAAGGGACAGACGGCCGGCCCACCCCCGGGAACGGGACGGTCAAGGCCACCGGGAAGAGACGCCGCAAGAAGGGCGAACTCCTCCCGTTCCTGCTGATCCTCCCGGCGATCCTCGCCATCGCGGCGGTCTACGCCTTCCCGCTCACCAAGACCGTGATCATGTCCTTCCAGGACATGGGCCGGCGCGAGCTGTGGACGGGGGAGTCGCCCCCCTGGGTGGGCTTCGAGCAGTTCACGAACATCCTCGGTGACAGCGAATTCTGGTCCGTCACCGGCCGTACCGTCCTCTTCATGGCCGTCTGTGTCGGCCTCACCATGGCCATCGGCCTGCTGGTCGCCATGATGATGACCCGGCTCTCCACCTGGGTGCGCCTGACCCTGACCGCGGCGCTGATCGCCGCCTGGTCGATGCCCCTGATGGTCGCCGCCTCGATCTTCCGCTGGCTGTCGGACTCCGACTACGGCCTGCTGAACACCCTGATAGCCAAGGTCGTCGGCGAGGACTTCCTCGGCCACAACTGGTTCCTCGACCCCTGGCAGGGCTTCGCGATCATCACCCTGCTGGTCGTCTGGGGCGCCGTCCCGTTCGTCGTGATCACGCTGTACGCGGCCCTCACCCAGGTCCCCCGGGAACTGGAGGAGGCGGCGGCCCTCGACGGCGCCAACGTCCGCGGCATCTTCCGCTACGTCACCTGGCCCGTCATCCGCCCGGTCTTCGTCATGGTCACCACGCTCTCGGTGATCTGGGACTTCAACGTGTTCGGCCAGATCTGGCTGCTGCGCGGCAACAAGCCCGAACCGGAGTACGAGACCCTCGGCCTCTACTCCTTCTCCAAGGCCTTCGAGTCCACCTCCTTCAGCCAGGGCACCGCGATCGCCCTGATCACCGTCCTGCTGCTCTCCGGCGTGGCCGTGTTCTACCTGCGTCAGCTGATGAAGACAGGAGAGGTCGAATGAGCACCTCAACCTCCACCGCGCCCGCGCCCGTTCCGGCCACGCCCCCGGCGGTCGTCAAGCAGAAGCTGCGCCCGGACCGCAAGAAGAGCCGCGGCGTCTACGACGTGCTCGGTCTCCTGTTCGCCGTCGTCATGGCGTTCCCGGTGTACTGGCTGGTCATCAGCTCGCTGCGGCCCAACCACGAGATCCGCTCCTACGACCAGACGCTGTGGCCGTCGTCGCTCACCTTCGACAACTTCGCCCGCGCGGTCGAACAGCCGAACTTCTCGACCGCCGTCCAGTCCAGCCTGATCGTCTCGGTCACCGCGGTCGTCGGCGGCATGGTCATCGCGACGCTGGCGGCGCTCGCCATCGGCCGGTTCAGATTCTTCGGCCGCCGCGCGCTGCTGATGGTGCTGATCCTCGTACAGATGCTGCCGCCCACGGCGATGCTCATCCCGATCTACGCGCAGCTCAACGCGATGGGCGGTCTGGACGAGTACTGGGGCCTGATCGTCGTCTACCTGGTGTCCACGCTGCCGTTCGCGATCATCATGATCCGCGGCTTCGTCGTGAACATCCCGGTGGAGCTCGAGGAGTCGGCGATGGTCGACGGCTGTACGCGGATGGGCGCCTTCCGGCGGGTGATCTTCCCCCTGCTGGCCCCCGGCCTCGCGGCGGCGTCGATCTTCGCGCTGGTCAACGCGTGGAACGAGTACCTCTTCGCGTACATCCTGATCAACGACAACTCCAAGTACACGCTCAACGTGTGGCTGATGACCTTCACCACCGAGCGGGGCACCGACTACGGGGCGCTGATGGCGTCCTCCACCCTGATCGCCCTGCCCGTGGTGGTGTTCTTCATGATCATTCAGAAGAAGATGGCGACCGGTCTGACATCCGGCGCAGTAAAGGGATAGCGCCGTATGACCACTCTCACCCACAGCTCCGACACCCTGACCCGCGACGCCCTCGCCGTTCTCCAGCCCGGCTTCCGGGGCACCACCGCGCCGGACTGGCTGCTGCGGCGCATCGGCGAAGGGCTGACCTCCGTCGGCCTCTTCGGCCGCAACATCACCTCGCCGGCCCAACTGACCGCGCTCACCGCGCAGCTGAGGGCCGAGCGGGACGACGTCCTCGTCGCCATCGACGAGGAGGGCGGGGACGTCACCCGTCTCGAAGTACGCGACGGCTCGTCCTTCCCCGGCAACTACGCACTCGGCTCCGTCGACGACGTGGACCTCACACGGGCCGTGGCGCGCGAGCTGGGCAGCCGGCTCGCGGCGTGCGGCGTCAACCTCAACTGGGCGCCGTCCGCCGACGTCAACTCCGACGTCAACAACCCCGTCATCGGCGTCCGGTCCTTCGGCGCCGACCCGGCGCTCGTGTCCCGGCACACGGCCGCCTATGTGGAAGGTCTCCAGTCCGCCGGGGTGGCCGCCTGCACCAAGCACTTCCCCGGACACGGCGACACGGCCGTCGACTCCCACCACGCGCTGCCCCGCATCGATGCGGACTTCGACACGCTCCACGCCCGTGAACTGGCGCCTTTCCGCTCGGCGATCGCCGCGGGTTCCAAATCGGTGATGAGCGCGCATATCCTGCTTTCCGCGCTCGACCCGAACCGCCCCGCGACTCTCAGCCCGCAGATCGTCACCGGTCTGCTCCGGGAGGAACTGGGCTTCGACGGGCTGATCGTCACCGACGGCATCGAGATGCAGGCCATCGCGTCGACGTACGGCATCGAGCGCGGCTCCGTCCTCGCGATCGCCGCGGGCGTCGACGCGATCTGCGTCGGCGGCGGGCTGGCCGACGAGGAGACCGTCCTGCGACTGCGCGACGCGTTGGTCGACGCGGTACGGGAAGGCGAACTGCCCGAGGAGCGACTGGCGGACGCGGCGGCGCGGGTACGCGCCCTCGCCGACTGGACGCTCCGGGTGAGGGGGGCTTCGGGGCCGGGCGCGGCCGTACAGGAGGGGACCGCGCCCGGCATCGGCAGCACCGGCACCGACATCGGGCTGGTCGCCGCGCGCCGCGCCCTGCGGGTGACCGGCACGGTCGAACCTCTTCAGGAGGCGCCGTACGTCGCCTCCTTCGCGCCCGTCGCGAACATCGCCGTCGGCGACGAGACCCCCTGGGGCGTCGCGGCCGAACTGACGGCGCTGCTGCCCGGCACGGAGACCGGCACCTACGGCGGCGAGAACACCGCTGCCGAGGTGCTGGCCGCGGCGGGGGAGCGCAGGATCGTCGCCGTCGTACGCGACATCCACCGGCACGCGTGGATGGCGGCCGTCCTCGACGGCATCCTCGCCGCCCGTCCGGGCACCGCCGTGGTGGAGATGGGTGTCAACCACGCCGAGCCCACGGGAAGCCCGCACATCGCCACGTACGGCGCCGCGCGCGTCTGCGGCCGGGCGGCGGCGGAGGTACTGACGGGCCGGGAGGCCTGAGCAAGGCGCGAGTACGCGAACGCCGGAGGGGCCGCGTGGTGCGGCCCCTCCGGCGTTCGCCCGCCCGGTGTTCCGGGAGAGCCCGTCAGATGCCCTGCCAGTCCGGCTTGGCGGCGTAGGTGGCGCGGAAGTACTCCGCCAGCTTCAGCTTGGACGCGGCGGCCTCGTCGACCACCACCGTGGCGTGCGGGTGCAGTTGCAGCGCGGAGGCGGGTACGACGGCGGCCACCGGCCCCTCCACGGTCTGTGCCACCGCCTCGGCCTTGCCCTCGCCCGTGGCCAGCAGCACCAGGTGCCGGGCCTCCAGGATCGTGCCGATGCCCTGCGTGATGACGTGGTGCGGGACCTCGTCCGGGCTGTCGAAGAACCTGGCGTTGTCCTCGCGGGTCTGCCGCGTGAGCGTCTTGATGCGGGTGCGCGAGGCCAGCGACGAGCACGGCTCGTTGAAGCCGATGTGCCCGTCGGTACCGATGCCGAGCAACTGGAGGTCCACGCCGCCGGATTCGGCGAGCGCCCGGTCGTACGCCTCGCACGCCGCCTGTACGTCCTCGGCGGCGCCGTCCGGCCCCATGAACGCGTCCTCGATGAGCCCGAGCGGTTCGACGACCTCGCGCAGGACCACCGAGCGGTACGACTCCGGGTGCCCGGCCGGCAGGCCGACGTACTCGTCCAGCTGCGCGATGCGGGCGCCCGAGGCGTCCACCTCGCCGGCGCGCACCTTGGCGGTCAGTGCTTGGTAGACGGGCAGCGGGGTCGATCCCGTGGCCACCCCGAGCAGGGCGTCGCGCTTACGGCGCAGCAGGCCCGCGATGCTCTCCGCTATGAGCTCGCCGCCCGCCTTGGCGTCCTGGACGATGACAACTTCCACGCTGGGCCTGCCGATCTGGTAAGAGTCCTCTGAGTCTCGTGGTATAGACCAATCTAGCAGAGCGCCGGGCGGCGGGGCGGCCTCTTCCGCTGGCGGGTGCGGGCGTTCCCGTGGTCGACTTGTCCGGGCCCCGTGGGCGCCGTCCCCCGGTCATCTCCAGCGATGTGGAGGCACCCCGGCATGTCCGCGACGAACCCTTCCGAAGAGGCCGTACAGCTCGCGCACACCGACCCGCCCGGCCGGCTGATGGCCGCCGAGATGGCCGAGCAGCCGGCGATGCTGCGCCGCATCCTCGAGGAGGGCGCGCCGCGCATCCGTGACGTGGCCGCCCGGATCGCGGCGCGCGGTCCGCGCTTCGTCCTGCTCACCGCACGCGGCACCTCCGACCACGCCGCGCTCTACGCCAAGTACCTGCTGGAGATCCGCCGGGGCATGCCCTGCGGGCTGGCCTCCATGTCCACGACGACGGCCTTCGGCGCCCGTCCCGACCTGCGCGACGTACTGGTGATCACGGTCAGCCAGTCGGGCGGCTCGCCCGACCTCCTCGCCTCCACCCGGGCCGCCCGCGCGGCGGGGGCGATCACGCTCGCCGTGACCAACAACCCGGACTCGTCCCTGGCCGCCGTGTCCGAGTTCCACATCGACGTCCTCGCGGGCCCGGAGAAGGCCCTGCCCGCCACGAAGACGTACACGGCCTCCCTGCTCTCGCTCTACCTCCTCGTCGAGGGCCTGGACGGCGGCGCCGGGGAGGCCGCGAACGTCCTGCCGGATCTGGCAGGGCGGATCCTGGCCCGAGCGGACGAGGTGCGCACGCTGGCCTCCCGCTACCGGTTCGCCGAGCGGATGGTCATCACCTCACGCGGCTACGGCTACCCGACGGCCAAGGAGGCGGCGCTCAAGCTCATGGAGACGAGCTACATCCCCGCGCTCGCCTACTCCGGCGCGGACCTGCTGCACGGCCCGCTCGCCATGGTCGACAACATCTCGCCGGTCATCGCCGTGGTCACCGACGGCCGGGGCGGCGCGGCGCTCCAGCCGGTCCTGGAACGGCTGCGCGGCCGGGGCGCGGACCTGTGCGTCGTCGGGCCGGAGCCGGAGGTGGCCGCCGCGTCGGCGGGATTCGCCCTTCCTACGGATGGCGTTGCCGAGGAGGTTCAGCCGGTCCTGGAGATCCTGCCGCTCCAGCGGCTGGCGTACGAGATCACCCTGGCCCGCGGCCAGGACCCGGACGCCCCGCGCGCGCTGGCCAAGGTCACCGAGACCCACTGAGTCCGCCGCCCCGCGCCTGCCCGGCCTGTCGCGCCGGCGGCCCCTGGGACACCCACGGGCCGCGGCGCCAGGACGGGACCCTCAGCCCGTCCGGCACCGCAGCCCGGAGTTGCTACGGCCGCGAGGGCCGTGAGGAGGTATCGACGCAGTCAGGGCAGAGAGCGCCGGTTACCTCGTTCCGTCCTCCTGTGCGGGGAGGGCGGAAGCTTTACCCAAGCATTGTGGACTAGACCATTCTCATCTGTCCATGGATCGGAGAGGGCATTTTCCGGCCCCACCCACCACCACGTCGCACGGCCCGTCCCGGTTCACCTCGCGGGTACGCTCCCCTGTGTGCCCTCCATGAACGACCTCGTACGCCAGCACACCGCCCTCACCGAGTCCGACCTCGAATGGCTCCATCTGCTGGTCTCGGAGTGGCAGCTGCTCTCCGACCTGTCCTTCGCGGACCTCGTCCTGTGGGTCCCCACCCGCGACGGCGCCCGCTACGTCTCCGTGGCCCAGATGCGGCCCAACACGGGCCCCACGTCCTACCAGGACGACATGGTCGGCCATCTCGTCCCCCGGGGCCGCAGACCGCTCCTGGACGCCGCGCTGGACGAGGGCCGGATCGTGCGGGAGGGGGACCCGGAGTGGCGTGAGGAGGTCCCGGTGCGGGTCGAGTCCATCCCCGTACGCCGAGAGGGCCGGGTGCTCGGCGTGATCGCGCGCAACACCAACCTGCTCACGGTCCGCACCCCCAGCCGGCTGGAGCTGACCTACCTCCAGTCCGCCTCCGACCTCGCACAGATGATCGCCGCCGGATCGTTTCCCTTCCCCGGCCAGCAGGTCGACATGGACGCCTCACCACGCGTCGGCGACGGTCTGATCCGGCTCGACGTCGACGGCGTCGTCCAGTACGCGAGCCCCAACGCCCTCTCCGCGTATCACCGGCTGGGACTCGCGTCCGACCTGGTGGGACACCATCTCGGGCAGACGACCGACGAACTGGCCCCGGCGCGCGGCCCGGTGGACGAGGCCATGGTCAAACTGGCCAGCGGATACGCCCCGCGCGAGACCGAGATCGAGAGCAGCGGCGGTGTCATCCAGCTGCGGGCCATCCCGCTCAAGCCCAAGGGCACCCGGATCGGCTCGCTGATCCTGCTCCGTGACGTCACCGAACTGCGGCGCCGTGAGCGCGAGTTGATAACGAAGGACGCCACGATCCGGGAGATCCACCACCGGGTGAAGAACAACCTCCAGACGGTCGCCGCGCTGCTCAGGCTCCAGGCGCGCCGGAT
Organism: Streptomyces sp. NPDC060366; assembly: GCF_042725135.1. NCBI lineage: Bacteria > Bacillati > Actinomycetota > Actinomycetes > Kitasatosporales > Streptomycetaceae > Streptomyces > Streptomyces sp. NPDC060366. The sequence goes on from NZ_JBHXDC010000003.1 coordinate 482,800, forward strand.
GGACTCGGAGCAGGGCCGCGAAGCCCTCAACGAGGCGGTGCGCAGGGTCGGTTCCATCGCCATCGTCCATGAGACGCTTTCTCAGAATCTGGACGAACGCGTCGAGTTCGACGAGATCGCCGACCGGGTGCTCGCGATGGTGTCGGAGATCTCACCCGGCAAGACGGTCCGCCGGACGGGCCGGTTCGGGATTCTGGACGCGGAGGTGGCCACACCGCTGTCCATGGTCCTCACCGAGATCCTGCAGAACGCGCTGGAGCACGCCTTCGCTACGGGGGAGCGCGGCACGGTCGAGGTGCACGCCGTCCGTAGTGGCGGGACCGCCCCCAAACGCCCCTCCGACGAAGGCCGTTCGGACGCCCGGCTGCTGATCACCGTCCAGGACGACGGGCGTGGACTGCCTGAGGGCTTCGACCCGCGACGGGCCGGCAATCTGGGTCTCCAGATCGTACGAACGCTTGTGGAAGGGGAGTTGGGCGGCGGTTTCGACATGCTTCCCGGTCAGGAACGGGGCACTCGGGTGATCCTCGACATCCCGGTCGAGCCGCACAAGTAACCGGGACCCGCACGTCCTTCGGGCCGTACGTTCCGCACCGGCAGCCCGTTCTTCACAGCATTCTCACCGTGGCCGTCACAGCAACGAGCCCCGGACCGTGGTGACGGTCCGGGGCTCGGCCTCAAGCTCTATGACGTTTGCGCATCGGGGGGTACTGCGCGCTGCGGTTCGGGGGCGGGGTTATGCGTACACGCTGTACGCGCCGCCGTGCTCAAGATCTGTGGCGGGGGCTCAGGCGGTCGCGTTACGCGCCCGGTTGCGAGCGGCACGACGCTTCATCGCGCGGCGCTCGTCCTCGCTGAGGCCACCCCAGACACCCGAGTCCTGGCCGGACTCGAGCGCCCACTGCAGGCACTGCTCCATGACGGGGCAGCGACGGCAGACGGCCTTGGCTTCCTCGATCTGCAGCAGCGCAGGACCGGTGTTGCCGATGGGGAAGAAGAGCTCCGGGTCTTCCTCGCGGCAAACGGCGTTGTGACGCCAGTCCATGGCTGCTACCTCTCTTGGTGTTACGTGCGGATTGCTTGTGAATGTGAACGCTTTCACGAATCCCCCGACAAGGGAAGGGCCGACTCCCAGATGAACTGGTGTGGTCCTGGTTTGAGGAGGGGGTTCTGGAGCTCAGCGGAGGCCGGTGTTGCGGGCCGTCCCGAGCGCCATGTAGAGATTCGCAAACCTCGGCGGCGGATACAACCCCTTCAGGAAAGTTTTTTTTGATTCCTCGGTGTCGACTCAGTCACAGCCGTACTTCCATGGGGTGGATGCCAGCCTAAACGTTCGAGTGAAAGGACTTTCCCCACTTCCACTCACACAATCACACGCAGTGCACGGCGTACGCCTGTGAACGTCACGCTCGTTCGCAGTCCCAGGTGGTCGCCATCCATCTGGAAGGGCAGTGGGACCTTCGATTGCAAGGTGAAGTCGGTCAGGTCGTGCAGCGAAACCGCGTGCCTGCCGTGGGGGCCCCGATCGGGGGTCGAATTGAGCAACTGCGTCGCATAACGAGCCACCGCGGGAGTCGACAGCTTGCTCAGTCCGAGCACGTCCAGAGCGGTGTCGAACGAGGCGCCCGGCGACGCGTACAGCGGACGATTGCCCAGGTAGGAATAGGGAGCCGTGTTACAGACTATGGACAGCACGAGGTCCGTGACCGGCTTCTCGCCGGGGCGCACGAGGGTGATCATGCCGCGCCGGCGATGAGGCTCGTCGATGAACTGCCGTACCACCTGGCGCACATAGAGCGCGTGCGTCGATCGCTTACCGCGCTCCCGCTGTTGTTCGACTCGGCCGACCACTCCCGCGTCGAATCCCAGCCCCGCGCAGAAAGTGAACCAGCGTGCGGGAACCGATTCGTCGTCCGTACCCGGAGTACCGGCCGCCAGTCCCAGACCGACAGTGCGTTCGCTCCGGTTACTCAGCGCGTCCAGAATGGCGCCGGTCGCCTCCACGGCGTCATTCGGCAGCCCGAGCGCACGGGCGAAGACATTCGTCGAACCACCCGGCACGACGGCCAGCCTCGGCAGCCGGTCGGGGTCCGGACCGCCGTGCAGCAGGCCGTTGACGACCTCGTTGACCGTGCCGTCACCGCCGAGTGCGACGACCAGCTCGATGTCTTCTGAGTCCGCCGCGCGCCGCCCCAGATCCCGGGCATGCCCCCGGTACTCGGTCGTCACCGCCTCCAGCTTCATCTCGCTGGCGAGCGCGTGGATGAGTACGTCGCGTGTGCGGGCACTGGTGGTGGTTGCTGCCGGATTGACCACAAGGAGTGCGCGCATACGGAGGAGATTACCGGCCACGGACACCTGCCCCCTCCCCGGGCGGGCCGCGCCCCCTCCGGGGGCCCGCCGGTCACCGGCGGCCGGCCGCTACCCTGCTGGGGTGAGCAGCAGTGAGCAGAACACCCCCGACCCGAGCCCGCGCCCCGGCCGACTGACCGCCGCGGCGGCCTGCGCCGGCCTCGAAGCCCTCGCGCTCGTCGTCGGCGGCGGATACATGCTCGCGATGGGTCTCCTCGGGCGGCCCGACAGCCCGCAGCAGGCCGAGATGGGCGGTGTGACGCTCATCGCCCTCGCCGTCATCCCGCTGCTCGCCGCACGCGGACTGCTGCTGCGCCGCGGCTGGAGCCGCGGCCCCGCGCTCGTCACCCAGATCATGGCGCTGCCCGTCGCCTGGACGCTGCTGCGCTCCAGCGGCCCGCTGATCCCGGCCGGGATCGCGCTCGCGGTGGTCGCCGTGACGGCGCTGGTCATGCTGGTCAACCCGACGACCACCGAAGCGCTCGGTATCCGGGGCCGGGACCGCGCGTAGGCCGCGGCCGGGGAAGCTCTGACTGGATTGCGCGTCTCGTGGGCCGCGCTTGTCCTCGGTCGCCGGACGGGCTCAACATGAGCCCGTCCGGCGACCGAGGACCCGTCACTCCTCCACGAGCAGCTTCTCGCGCAGCTGCGCGAGCGTCCGCGCCAGCAGCCGCGAGACATGCATCTGGGAGATGCCGACCTCCTGCGCGATCTGCGACTGCGTCATGTTGCCGAAGAACCGCAGCAGCAGAATCCGCTTCTCCCTCGGCGGCAGATCCTCCAGCAGAGGCTTCAGCGACTCGCGGTACTCGACGCTCTCCAGTGCCTCGTCCTCCGAGCCGAGCGTGTCCGCCACCGCCGGGGACTCGTCGTCCGTGTCCGGGACGTCCAGCGACAGCGTGCTGTACGCGTTGGCCGACTCCAGCCCTTCGAGGACCTCTTCCTCGGAGATGCCGAGACGCTCCGCCAACTCGTGCACCGTCGGCGAACGGCCGTGCTGCTGAGACAGTTCGGCCGTCGCCGTCGTCAGCGACAGCCGCAACTCCTGGAGACGGCGCGGCACCCGCACCGCCCAGCCCTTGTCACGGAAGTGCCGCTTGATCTCGCCGACGACCGTGGGCGTGGCGTACGTCGAGAACTCGACACCCCGCTCCGGATCGAACCGGTCCACCGACTTGATCAGGCCGATCGTCGCGACCTGCGTCAGATCGTCCAGCGGCTCACCGCGATTGCGGAACCGGCGGGCCAGATGCTCCACGAGCGGCAGATGCATCCGCACCAGCTGATTGCGCAGCAGCGCCCGTTCGGGAGAGTCCTCCGGCAGCTTGCGCAGCTCGATGAACATCGCCCGCGCCCCGCTGCGGTCATGTGGGTCGTGTTGCCTGTGTTCGCTCATCGTGGCCGCCCGCTCTGCCTGCGCCTGCTCCGCCCCGGCCGTCCGGCCGTCAAGCCCGTCCACCGGATGGGGCCGGGCCTGTTGCTCCGGAATGCCCGACGGCATGAGCGCCGGATCCGCCGGAACCTCATGCCCTTCGCGCGGATCCTGTGGGACCCGCTCCTCGTCACGCACCGGACCGTCCCCGTTCCTCACGCCGGCCCGGGTCCCGCGCCGCGCTGTTTGTACAGGCTGATGGCGACCGTACGGTCGTCGGCGACCGTCGCGTCGACCTTGCCCGCGAGCGCCGAGAGCACGGTCCACGCGAACGTGTCACGCTCCGGCGCGCGCCCGTCGGTCGTCGGCGCCGAGACGGTCACTTCGAGGGAGTCGTCGATGAGCCGGAACACACAGCTGAGGACGGAACCCGGTACGGCCTGTTGGAGCAGGATCGCGCAGGCCTCGTCGACCGCGATGCGCAGGTCCTCGATCTCGTCGAGGGTGAAGTCCAAGCGTGCTGCCAGGCCGGCCGTAGCCGTACGCAGCACGGACAGGTAGGCACCCGCAGCGGGCAGCCGGACTTCCACGAAGTCCTGGGTCCCGGGCTCGCCTGCGATCTGGGACACCCTCACCTCCAAGGTGGCACAAGCTTCTCAAGGGCTCCGGGAAGGAAAACCCCGGAGCCTCGCGTTACGTGGTCGGCACGGAGCCGGTCTGGAGTGGCGACGCTATCGCGATCCATGGTCCCGTGTCGCAGGGACCCCCGGGCCGGCACCGACCGGTCAGTTACTCATAGTAGGCATATGAGTACGGACAGTGGCTAGAGGTGTGCGGGAACCAATTGCGAAGAACCGGCGGAGGGTTGACGTACCCAGGCCTCAGACGATCGAACCGTCGGCAAAGCACCAACGCCACGTCTCGCCGGGCTCGAAGCTACGCATCACGGGGTGTCCCGTATCCCTGAAATGCCGTGAGGCATGCCGGTGCGGTGACGAGTCGCAACACCCCACATGGCCGCAGACCAGGCAGAGCCGAAGCTGTACGTGGTGGCTGCCCAGAGCCTCGCACTCCAGGCAGGTCCCGCTCAGCGGCACGGGTTCGGGGCGTGGGAGGTCGGCTACATGCTGGCACTCACTCATGATGGCCAGATTACGACGCTAGCGGAGGACGTGGGATGGACCCGTTGCAGCTGATCGCCCTGGTGGCGGGAAGCGCGGTGATCGCGGCGGCGGCGCGCAGGACGCCCGTGCCCGCCCCGCTGCTCCTTGTCACGGCGGGACTCGGCGCCGCGTACGTGCCGGGCGTGCCCAGCTACGTACTCGACCCGCACATCGTCCTGCCCCTGCTGCTGCCGCCCCTGCTGCACATGGCCGCCGTGGAGAGCTCCTACCTGGACCTGCGGGCCAATGTGCGGGCCGTCGGCCTGCTCTCCGTGGGGTACGTCCTCTTCGCGACGCTCGTCGTCGGCTATCTCGCGTATCTGTTCATCCCCGAGATGCCGCTGACCGCCGCCCTGGTGCTCGGCGCCGTCATCGCGCCGCCGGACGCGGTGGCCGCCACCGCGATCGCCCGAAAACTGGGGCTGCCCAGCCGGATCACGACCATCCTCCAGGGTGAGTCGCTGGTGAACGACGCGACCGCGATCACCGCGTTCAAGGTGGCGCTCGCGGCGGCCGTCGGGGAAGGCGCGAGCTGGGCCGGCGGGATCGGCGAGTTCGCGCTGGCCTCCTTGGGAGGCATCGGAATCGGCCTCGTACTGATGGTGCCGATCCACTGGCTCCGTACGCATCTGCGCGAGGCGCTCCTCCAGAACACGCTCTCGCTGCTCATCCCTTTCGTCGCCTACGCGGCGGCGGAACAGGTGGGGGCGTCGGGGGTGCTGGCCGTCGTGGTGGTCGGGCTCTACCTCGGACACCGGTCCTGGCAGGTCGACTTCGCGACCCGGCTCCAGGAGCAGGCCGTGTGGAAGATGGTCTCCTTCGTCCTGGAGTCCGTCGTCTTCGCGCTGATCGGGCTCCAGCTCCCCTACGTACTGAAGGGGCTCGGCTCCTACGGGGGAATGGAGGTCGCCGGTTACGCCGTCGGGGTGTTCGTCACCGTCGTCGTGGTCCGCTATCTCTGGGTCTTCCCGGCCACCTTCGTGCCGCGCCTGCTGTCGAAGCGGATCAGGGAGCGAGAACCGGACACGAACTGGAAGGCGCCGCTGGTCGTCGGCTGGGCCGGCATGCGCGGCGTGGTGTCGCTGGCCATCGCCTTCTCCATCCCGCTGACCACGCACGACGGCGACGCCTTCCCGACCCGCAATCTCGTTCTCTTCCTGACGTTCACGACCGTCATCGCCACCCTGGTCGTCCAGGGCCTCACGCTGCCCACGCTGATCAGGCTGCTGAAGCTGCCGGGTCGCGACCGGTACGCGGAGACGCTGGCCGAGGCGCAGGCGCAGAGCCGGGCGTCGGTGGCGGCGGAACAACGGCTCGACGAACTGCTCGCCGACGAACGCAACGCCCTGGCCGAACCGTTGGCGGACCGGCTGCGGAACGTGCTGGAGCGGCGCCGGAACTCGGTGTGGGAGCGGCTCGGCACGGTCAACGAGATCACCGGCGAATCCGCCGACCGCACCTATCAGCGGCTGTCCAGGGAGATGATCGGCGCCGAGCGGGACGTCTTCGTGACGCTCCGCGACGAGCGGCGGATCGACGACGAGATGCTGCGGACGCTGCTGCGCAGGCTGGATCTGGAGGAGGCAGTGGCCTACCGCGAGGAAACCGACTGACCGCCGTCGTCGCTGTCGCCTTCGTTGCCTCCGCCGCCGGGCCCGGGGGCGACGACCGGGTCCGGAGGGCGGCCGGTGACGACGGCGGCGACCGTGCTGCCCGGCGGGAATGCGTCCTCCTCGGCGAGGGTGGTCAGCCCGTGGAGCATCTTGGCCACGTAGAGGCGCTCGACCGGGAGCCCGTGACGGTCCTCGAAGTCGGCGGCGAAGGCGTCGAGGGCGGGTGTCGTACGGGCGTAGCCGCCGCCGTGGAATCGCTCGTCCAGGCTCCAGTCGCCCCGGGGGCCGCCGAAGGCCGCCAGCTGAAGGGCGCGGACCTCCCCGGCCAGAAAGCCGCCCCTGAGCACGGGGAAGCCCACGGCGCGCTGTCCGGGGGCGAGACCGGCGGCCAGACCTGCGAGGGTGCCGCCGGTGCCGCAGGCGACCCCCACCACGTCGGCCGCGCCTCGCAGCTCCCGCCCGAGGGCCGTACAGCCCCGCGCGGCAAGGGAGTTGCTGCCGCCCTCCGGGACGACGTAGACGCGCTCGCGGGGGACCGCGAGCCCGTCGGCGGCGGCGGCCAGGATCTCCCTCAGTACGGAGGGCTCGGTCTTACGGCGATAGGTCGCCCGGTCGAGGAAACGCAGCCGCATGCCGTCGGCGACGCACGCGGCGAGTGACGGGTTCAGCGGGCGGGCGGCCAGTTCGTCGCCCCGTACGACGCCGACCGTCGCGAAGCCGAGCAGCCGGCCCGCGGCGGCGGTGGCGCGCAGATGGTTGGAGTACGCGCCGCCGAAGGTGAGCAGGACGCGGTGGCCGCCGTCGGCGGCGGCCCGCAGGTTGGGTTCGAGCTTCCGCCACTTGTTGCCCGGCAGGGCGGCATGGATCAGATCGTCCCGCTTGAGCCGCAGCCGTACCCCGCGGCGGGTGAAGCGCTCGTCCTCGACGGTCCGCAGGGGTGACGGCAGCCGTGGCCGCAGGGCGGCGAGGTCGAGCGCTTCCTGAGTCACACATCCATTGTCGCGCCGGTCACTGTGGCGCCGGCTCGGGCGGTCTACTTCAGCCGTTCGTCGATACGCCGCCGCAGGCCCCCCATGGAGACGCCGCGGGGGTCGACCTTGCCCGGCTGCCACTCCAGGTGGCCGATGACCGAGGGCCCGTTCCAGTCGTGGACGCGGCAGATCGCCGCCGCCGCGGCTTCCATGGCCTCGACCTGGACGGCCGGCCACGGGTCCTTGCCGTCGCCCAGGTTCTCGCACTCGAAACCGTAGAAGTGCCTGTTGCCGTCGGTGTTGGCCTCGTTGTCCGGCGGCAGGGCCTTCTCGGCGATCACGGCGCGCAGGACGTCGTCGTCGCCGCTGCCCGCGTGGTTGGCCCGGCCGTAACCGACGAGATGGACTCTGCCGTCCTTGGAGATGACGCCGTGACACAGCGGCCCCGGCAGCCCCGCGTAGCCGTCACGGCAGATGCGGACGGTGTTCGCGGTGCCCTTGGTGACCGTGTGGTGCATCATCACCCCGTGGACCGGCCCCCAGGGCCCGACATGGTTGCGGTTGTGCGTACGCCAGTCGCCGACCTCGACGACCGTCAGCCCCTCGTTCTTCAGCGCGCGGATGAAGCTGCTCGCAGACATGGGTGTGGCCATGGCCGCCTCCTGACCGGTGGATGTGGAGCGTCCTGCATCGGTTCGTTTCGCTGGCCTCTTACCCGAACACAGCGGAGTGGACCATCGATTCGCACGCTGTACGAGCCGATCCGGTCACATTCGGCCGTGCGTGGGCCGTGGATGACAGAAGGCGCAAACGTGCCCCGACCGCGGTGATCCAGTCCCACTCATTTGTGTGATGGCGCGACAACTACACGTGATGCAAAGCTTTTCACGCAGGTCAGCCCATGATCGAGAGGGAGATTCATGTCGGTTGGTGACGAGGTCCGTACGGTGGAGCCGCCTTCCCAGCAGAGTCTGGGAACGGCCGCGGCGCGGAACCTGGCGACCACCACGAAGTCGGCGCCACAGATGCAGGAGATCACCTCGCGGTGGCTGCTGCGGATGCTGCCCTGGGTCCAGGTGCAGGGCGGTACGTACCGGGTCAACCGTCGACTCAGCTATTCGGTCGGCGACGGACGCGTGACGTTCGTGCAGACGGGCGACCGGGTGGCGGTCATCCCGGCGGAGCTGGGTGAGCTGCCGGCGCTCCGTGGCTTCGAGGACGAGGAGGTACTGGCCGAGCTGGCGAACCGCTGCGAACAGCAGGAGTTCGCCCCGGGCCAGACAGTGGCCGCGGCCGGTGCCGCGGCGGACAGGGTGTACCTGCTGGCGCACGGCAAGGTGGAGAAGGTCGGCGAGGGGCCCTACGGGGACGAGACGGTGCTCGAAGTCCTCGCCGACGGGGCGTACTTCGGGGATCAGGCGCTGGTGGACGAGGAGGCCACCTGGCAGTACACGGCACGCGCGGCCACGGCGTGCACGGTGCTGGTGCTGACCCGGCAGGACGTGCTGAACCTCGCGGAGCGGGCGCAGTCGCTGCGCGGCCATCTGGACGCGCTCGCGTCCATCCCCGAGCAGCGGACCAACAAGTACGGCGAAGCGGCGATCGAGCTGTCCGCCGGCCATGTCGGCGAGGCGCTGGTGCCTCATACGTTCGTGGACTACGAGGGGGCGCCGCGGGAGTACGAGCTGAGCGTCGCGCAGACCGTACTGAAGGTCCACAGCAGGGTCGCCGACCTCTACAACCAGCCGATGAACCAGACCGAGCAGCAGTTGCGGCTCACGGTCGAGGCGCTGCGCGAGCGCCAGGAGCACGAGCTGGTGAACAACCGCGAGTTCGGCCTGCTGAACAACTGCGACTACGGCCAGCGGCTCCAGCCGCACGACGGCGCGCCCACGCCCGACGACATGGACGAGCTGCTGTCCCGCCGCCGCGGCTCGAAGATGTTCCTCGCGCACCCGCGGGCCATCGCCGCCTTCGGACGCGAGTGCAACAAGCGGGGGCTCAATCCGGCCACGGTGGAGGTCGGGGGCCACCATGTGCCGGCCTGGCGGGGTGTGCCGATCTTCCCCTGCAACAAGATCCCGGTCTCGGACGCCCGGACGACCTCGATCATCTGTATGCGTACGGGCGAGAACGAGCAGGGAGTCATCGGGCTCCAGCAGAGCGGTATCCCGGACGAGATCGAGCCCAGCATGTCGGTCCGGTTCATGGGCATCGACGAGCAGGCGATCATCTCGTACCTGGTCACGGCCTACTACTCGGCGGCGGTTCTCGTGCCGGACGCCCTCGGTGTCCTGGAGAACGTGGAAGTGAGCCGCTGGCGGTGACCTGACCCGAGCGATGTCTCCGGGTGGGGTCCGTCCGTCCGTACGGCGGCCGGGCCCCACCCGGCACGCGCTTGTCGCCCACCGGTTCCCCAGCCTGCCGCAGAGGAAGTGACCGTGACCATGACCAGCACGGATGCCGCCACCGATGGCCATGAGGCCGTGGCGCTCCTGGAGCGCAGCCGTAGCGTCGTCCAACCCGAACTGCGCGCGGCCGTCGAGTCGTTGCCCCCGGCCGTACGCCGTGTCGTGAGATATCACTTCGGCTGGGAGCGCGCCGACGGCTCACCCGTGGCGGGCGGCGCGGGGAAGGCGATCAGGCCCGCTCTGGTGCTCGCGGCCGCACGGGCCCTCGGCGGGGAGCCGCACCGAGCCGTCCCGGCGGCGGTCGCCGTGGAGCTGGCGCACAACTTCACCCTGCTGCACGACGACGTCATCGACGAGGATCCGACCCGAAGACACCGGCCCACGGCCTGGACGGTCTTCGGCACCACCGACGCGATCATCGCCGGCGACGCCCTCCAGGCGCTGGCGCTGCGGCTGCTGGCCGAGGACCGTCATCCGGCCTCGTCCCCGGCGGCCGTGCGGCTCACCGACTGTGTCATCGAGCTGTGCGCCGGACAGCAGACGGACTGCGCTCTGGAGCTGCGCGGGCCGAACGACGTCTCGCTGGACGAGTGTCTGACGATGGCGACGGCCAAGACCGGTGCCCTGCTGGGCACTTCGTGCGCGCTCGGCGCGCTCTACGCGGACGCGGGCGACGAGGAGGTGGCGGCGCTCGACGCCTTCGGGCGGGAGGCGGGGCTGGCCTTCCAGCTCATCGACGATCTCATCGGGATCTGGGGCGACCCGGACCGTACGGGCAAGCCGGCCGGTGCGGATCTGGTCGCCCACAAGAAGTCGCTGCCGGTCGTCGCCGCGCTGGTCTCGGGGCATCCGGCAGCCGAGGAGCTGGCGGATCTCTACCGGCGGCCGATGGACGGGGCGGCGGTCGCGCGGGCGGCCTCGGCGGTCGAGCGGGCCGGCGGACGGGATTGGGCGCAGGAGCAGGCGGCGGACCGGATGTCCCGAGCGGTCCAGCAACTGTCCAGGGCGGTCCCGGATCTGGCGGCGGCGGGGGATCTGCTGGCCCTGGCGGAGTACGTCACGCGCCGCACGCGGTAGTTCGGTGGCGGGGAGAATTGACGGGCTGCGAACGCAGCCCGACCGGCGGCAGGAGAAAGACCTTGCGTAACCACTACAGGTGAAGCACTATGGGTGGAGTGGTCAAGGCCGCGCACCCCGGATGTGCTCCGGGTGACGGCCGTTGGCATCTTCTGTCGCCCATCGCAAAAGAGGACAGGCTTGCGCAAGCTCAGCTATTTCATCGCCGCGTCGATCGACGGATTCATCGGCGACCCCAGTGGTGAGGCGGAATTCTTCACCCGCTTCGTGGACGAGGAGTTCCTCGACTTCCTCAAGGACGAGTATCCGGAGACGCTGCCGACGCACGGCCGCCGGCCGCTCGGGCTCGACCATCTGGAGAACAAGCGGTTCGACACGGTCATCCAGGGTCGGCGCAGCTACGACCAGGCCCTGAAGGACGGTGTCACCAGTCCGTACGCGCACATGCGCCAGCTCGTGGCGTCGCGGACCCTCGCGGGTCCCGACCCGGCGGTGGAGATCGTCTCCGGGGATGTCGCCGCCAGGATCGGGGAGTTGAAGCGGGAGGACGGTCTCGGGATCTATCTCTGCGGCGGCGCGAATCTCGCCGCCCAGCTGATCGATGAGGTGGACGAGCTGGTCATCAAGTCGTATCCGCTGATCCTCGGCTCCGGAATGCCCATGTTCGGCACGGAGTTCGCCTTCACCGAGTTCACGCTGGAATCCCACCGCGCCTTCGGCAACGGAGTGGTCGTCAGGACATACAGCCGCAAGCGGTGAAGACGCCGGGCGGATCACGGGGGCGGGAAGCGGTGAAGTGGTGAAGCGGTGACCCACGCGACGGCGGAGCGTCCCGTACCGCTACAGTCCGCGCATGACAGCGGAGTCGACGGAGTCATGGGCGGGCTGGTACCGGGACCGCCGTGGTGCGGAATCCATCGCGATCAGCGCGGACGGGCGGCAAGTCCGCACCCATATAAGGGGAGTTGCTTACGAGGGGGCCGATTTCTCCGTGCTCGAACCCACGGAGGCGGGCGGGGTGTTGTCGTCCTGCGTGCTGGAGTGGGACATACCCATGCCCGTCAGCGCGGGCGGCACGGTTCAACAGGCCACGCTCAGCTGCCTGCTGACGCTCGGTGAGCGTCCGTCGGGCACGCCTTCCGGGCGCGCCGAGCTGAGCCTCACGCTCCGCTGCGGCGGAGCGGCCTACGAGTCGGGCATCGTCGGGGGAGGCTTCCGTGACGCCCTCGACCGGATCAAGCGGCAGTTGCCCGACGACACGGAACTCGAGGGCAGGGTCCTGGTGAGCGCCTGACCTCTTCGCGAGGTGTGAACCGCCCCGGCAGGTGCATGACGCCTGCCGGGGCGGTTGCTTTATGCCTCGTTCATTGTTCTAGTAGTATGCGAACAAGGGAGGTTTTATGAACCAGGCTCGTATGCGTCTCGCGATCGTCACCGTCGCGCCGTTCGTGCTGGCGCTCGTCGTCCATCTGACCGTCTTCCTCGCTCTCGGGGGCCGGCTGCCCGACTCGCTCGCCGGCCACTTCGACCTGTCCGGCGACTCCAATCGCGCGCCCATGTCCCGCACCGCGTCCCTTGTCGGCGCCGTCGCGCTCTTCACCGGCATCGGCGCCCTGTGGGGCGTGGCGGCGCTCGGCGGCGGCCTCACGGCGCGCGGCGTGAAAGGGCTGACGGCGGGGGGCTGGGCGCTCTCCGGGCTGCTGGGATACGCGCTCACCGCGACGCTCCACGCCAACGTCGACGCGACCGACAGCTCCGCCGTCCGCTTCCCGCCGTGGCAGCTCGGCGTCGCCGTGGCCGTCGGTCTGGCGGCGGCCGGAGTGGGCCTGCTGCTCACCCGCTTCGTCCCCGACCCCGCGCTCGAACCCGACGGGGGCGACGGCACGGACAGGATCGACCTGGCGGACGGTGAACTGGCCGGCTGGTCGAGGCGTACGGGGTCGGGCGCACTGCTCGCGGTGGGCCTGGTGACGCTGGTCGCCGGGGTGTTCGTCGCGGCCCTCGTCAGCTGGCGGTACGGTCCTCTCGTGTTCGTCACCGGCCTGCTGGCCCTCGTCTTCGCCTCCGCGCACGTGTCGGTCGACCGGCACGGACTCACGGTCGCCATGGGCGCGCTGTCCTGGCCACGGGTACGGGTCCCGCTGGACGCCGTCGAGACGGCGAGCAGCCGCCGGATCAACGCGTTGGCCGACTACGGCGGGTGGGGCTACCGGATCCGCCACAGGCGCAGCGGCGTCGTACTGCGCTCGGGGGAGGCGATCGTGGTGCGCCGCACCAACGGCCGTGAGTTCGCCGTCACCGTGGCCGATTCCGCGACGGCCGCCGCGCTGCTCAACACACTCGTCGACCGGCGGAAGAGGGGCTGACCGTGCTCTTCCGGGTGGACCCGGCGTCCTCGGTGCCGCTCGGCGACCAGATCGCCGGGTCCGTGCGCGGCGCCATCGCCGACGGCACGGTGAACCCCGGCGACCGCCTCCCGGCGGCACGGGCGCTCGCCGACTCGCTGGGCGTCAACGTCCATACGGTGCTGCGCGGCTACCAGCGGCTGCGGGAGGAGGGCCTGATCGAACTCCGCAGGGGCCGGGGCGCCGTGGTCGTGCCGGGACCGGCCTCGCCCGGACGGGCCAAGCTTCTGGAGCGGGTACGCGAACTGGTCACCGAGGCACGTGAGTTGGGGATGTCGGAGGAGGAGCTGGTGTCGATGGTGCGGATGAGCCAGGCGACCTGACGGCCCGACGGCCCCAGCACATGCCCGCAGACCTGATGATCTGACGGCCCCAGCGCATGCCCGCAGACCTGACGGACGGCGAACGCGGCACGGGCGTGCCGGTACTCGACCAGCGAGTACCGGCACGCCCGATCTTGGCGCCTGATCCGGTGGGGGGTTCGCCATCCGACGACCGGTGGTGTGACCGGCGGCGGATCGCGACGGATCAGCGACGGATCAAGATGCCTTGGCCAGGGCGGCGGTGAAGCCGTTCGCCCAGAGGCTGTTGACCTGGCTGCGCTCGGCCGCGTCCGGCTGCGAGTTGGTGCAGGACGGGCCGGGGCCGCCGCCCGACATCAGCTTGCTGCACGGGGCCGTGTAGTTGTCCGGCAGGCCGAGCACGTGCCCGGTCTCGTGGGCGGTCACGCGCAGGGAGTCGTACTGCTGGTTCTGCGCGTAGTCCAGGAAGATGTAGCCACGGCCGTGCCCGTCGGTGCTCGCGTACGAGCCACGCGGGTCGTTGCCCTCTTCGTAGGTGAAGTCGGCGTTGCTGCCCTGCTGGAGCTGCACGTTGGAGACCGCGCTGTTCCAGATCTGGGTGCTGCTGGCTATCTGGCCGGCGAACGACGGGGCGCCGGAGGCGTCGTAGACGACGGTGACCGCGAGGGCGCCGGGGTTGGCGGCACGCTTCTCGGCGACCGACTTCATGACCGCCTGGTAGAAGGCCTCGGTCGCGGCCGAGTCCTCCGACGAGCCCTCGTAAGCGGCGTACGAGGTGGTGGCGGGCGCGGCGCTGGTGGGGTCAGCGGCGGCCGGGGTGGCGGTGAGGGCGGTCGCGAAGGCGAGCGAGATTCCGCAGATCGCGGAAAGGGCCGTCTTGGGGTATCTCATGTGGGGGGCTCCTACTCGTCCGATGAACGGGTTCGGTGTGGAGAGTGTCGTGCCCCACATGGCCGTGGCGGATGATGCCGAAGGGCGATAGCACGGGAGTATCGCCCCGACGCGGGCTCACCCAATTTCCCGTGAATGACGGCCAATTACGGCCCTTTGGGTCCCTGGCGTGACTCAAACGGCAGGCCTACTCTTCGGTACATGGAGCTGGAGGTCAGGCATCTACGCGCGCTGTGCGCCATAGCCGACGCGGGAAGTCTGCACAAAGCGGCCCGGCAGCTCGGCATGAGCCAGCCGTCCCTGACGACTCAGCTGCGGCGGATCGAGAACTCGCTGGGCGCCGAGCTGTTCTCCCGCGAACGCACCGGCTGCCGCCCCACCCTGCTCGGTCACTCCGTGCTCAGCCGGGCGCGCCCGCTGGTCGCCGGGATGGCCGTGCTCGTCAGCGAGGCGCGGGCCGCGGCCGACCGGTCCGCAGGCCCCCGGCTGCGAATCGGCTCGACGGCGAGCCGCGCGCTCGCGGGCTGGCTGCGCAGGCTGCGCGAGCGGCTGCCGGGCACGGACATCTCGCTCCAGATGGACGTCTCGGGGAACGCGCTGCTGCGGCAGGTCGCCGCCGGCGGGCTCGACGTGGCGTTCGTGCACGAGGTGGAGGGCTGCCCGCTGCGCGTGCCGCCCGGGCTCGACCGGCGCGTACTGGTCGAAAGGGAGCCGCAGTTCATCTCGCTGGCGCGGGACCATCCGGCGGCCGGCCGGCCGGTCGTCGAGCTGGCCGATCTGGCGAGCGACCGGTGGATGATCGACCCGACCGTGGACGGCGAGTGGGACGGTCTGCGCCGCGTGCTGAGCGAGGCCGGGCTCAACCCGCCCGTCCTGCACGGGGATTACCTCACCGCCTCGTCGCTGATCGCGGTGGGCGAGGCGATAGCGCCCTGCCAGCCCACCTCGGTCCCGCGCGACGACATGGTGGTGCGTCCGCTGCGGGACGACCCGCTGGGGGTGCGGCTGCTGCTGTTCTCGCGCCCGGGAGCGTACGAGGGCGCGGGCATCACGAGTTCGGGTGCGGGCCCGTGCGCGGACGGCGCCGGTGACGGCCCCGGGGGCGCCGAGGTGTACGCGGACCTGGAGGCGGCCTACCGCGAGGCCGCGTTGCAGGCCGGGGTGTACCGCCAGTGGCTGATGCGCAACAAGAGCCCGCTGCTGCACGCGCCCGCGGCCTGAGGCTCTCTGGGCGGGGCCATGGCCGATGGCGGGGACGCCGTCGGCGGGCTCCGGCATTCCCACGGCTCGACGAAACCACTCACCGGGCACTCCTGTCGAAACAGGGGTTAGTAATCCGCGTAGGCACCTGCTAACTTTTCTTTGCATGTGCAGGAGGTCGCGATGAGCCCACCCGTGCCCACGGGCGACGAATTGGTGCGCGTACTGGCGACGCTGTCCAACCCCCACCGGCTGCGCGTCGTCGCGGCACTCGCCGGGGGACGCAACTACGTCAGCCGGCTGGCCAGGGAGCTGGACATCAGCAGGGCGTTGCTCCAGGTCCATCTCAAGAAGCTCGAAGCAGCGGGTCTGGTGACCTCGCGGCTGGAGCTCTCGGAGGACGGGAAAGCCATGAAGTTCTACGAGGTGAACGCGTTCGCGGTCGTTCTGACGCCGCAGGACATCGTCACCGCCGTGCAGACGCTGAGCAGTCAGAGCAGTCAGAGCAGTCAGAGCAGTCAGAGCAGTCAGAAGGACGAGAGAGACGAGAAGGGGGCCACCTGATGGACGACGAGCAGGCGTGGCAGGAAGTCATCGGAGCGACAGGTCTGTTCGCGATCCTGCTGATCGTGGTGACGCTGACCCTGTGGCACTTCACCGCGGGCCGCCGGGCCCGGGAGGTCAGGGCCGACGAGAACGAGTACCGGCAGCTCGCCGCCCAGGCGGTGGAGGGCCAGCAGCGTACGGAGAAGCAGCTCGCCGACCTCGGCCGGCAGCTCACCGATCTCCAGAGCCGCACCGGATCGCTGGAACGGATCCTCAAGGACGTCGAGTAGCCCGGCAATCGAGCAGAACACAACCCCGGGCCGTCGAGCGGCAACTCGACGACCCGGGCACAGAAGGCGCTCCATCTCGCCTCACGGCGAGCTCCACGGATACGACCCTCCGGATGAAGGAGAGCAGCTCATGCTGCGCCGAATCAAGTCAGAACGCGCCGGACTCGTCGAGTCCGTCGCCGGCTGGTCCGCCAGAAACCGTACGGCGGCCATCGCCGCGTGGTTGCTTCTGGTCGTGGTCGCCGTCCTGTCCAGCTCCCTGTTCCCCGGTGAAGAGGCCAGGGCCACCGACCCCGGTGAGGCGGGCCGGGGCCAGCGGATGGTCTCCGCGCAGGGCGCCGGTGACTCGATACGCGAGAACGTGATGATCCGGGCCGGCGTCGGCGCCGAGCCCGCGACCCGCCGCGCCGCCACGAAGGACCTGGTCGCGGCCCTGCGCGCGGTTCCCGACGCCGTACGGGACGTAGGGTCTCCGCTCGGCGCGCACGGTGGGCGCTGGGTGTCCGAGGACGGCACGGCCGACCTGGTGACCTTTGAGATCGCCGGTCCCGACGCAGAGTTCGACGCCCACCGGGAAGCCGCGGGCGCCGCCGTCGAGAAGGTGGCACGGCAGCACCCCGAGGCGCGCGTCGACCAGGCCGGCGACTCCAGCCTCGCGTCGGCGGTCGACGACGGCATCAAGAGCGACATGAAGCGCGCCGAGACCACCTCGCTGCCGCTCACCGTCGTGATCCTGCTCGTCGTCTTCGGCTCGCTGATCGCCGCCGGGATACCGCTGCTGCTGTCGGCGACCGCCGTCGCCGCCGCGTTCGGACTGCTGGAGACGCTCGGCCGGTGGGTGCCGTTCAACAGCGCCGCGTCCGCGATCGTGCTGCTCATCGGCATGGCCGTGGGCATCGACTACTCACTGTTCTATCTGCGCCGCATCCGCGAGGAGCGCGCGGCCGGGCGCCCTGTCCAGGAGGCGCTGCGGATCGCGTCGCGCACCTCGGGCCATGCGGTCGTGGTGTCCGGTCTGACGGTCATGGTGTGCATGACCGGCCTGCTGTTCACGGGCGTCGACGTGTTCAAGGGGCTCACGCTCGGGACCGTCCTGGTGGTCGGTCTGGCGGTGCTCGGATCGGTGACGGCGCTGCCCGCGCTGGTGGCGGCGCTGGGCGACCGCGTCGACCTGGGCAGGATCCCGTGGCTGGGACGGCGGCGTACGCAGGCGGGCCGCTCCCGCCTCTGGACGGCCGTGGCGGGCCGCGTCGTACGCCGTCCGCTGCTCACCGGCGGCGTCGCGGCGGTCCTCCTCGCGGCCATGGCCCTGCCGGCGCTCGGGTTGCACCTCCAGGACGCCACCCAGATCCAGAGCCTGCCGCGCGGCGTCTCGGCGGCGGCCGACGCGGGCGCCCGGATGCAGCAGGTGTTCCCCGGTGTGACCACGCCCGCGCGCGTGGTGGTGTCGGCCGCCGGCCCGGAGGTACGGGCGGCGGCCGAGCGGCTGCACGAGCAGGCCGCGCGGAGCGACGGGGCGCTGCGCGAGCCGATCACGATGGTGCCGGTCGGTGAAGCGCTGGTGGTACGGGTGCCGTTGGCGGGGGCCGGTACGGATCCGGAGTCGATGCGGGCCCTGGAATTCCTGCGGGAGCGGGCGCTGCCCGCGACCGTGGGTGCCGTGGAGGGCGCGGAGCGGGTGGAGGTCGCGGTCGCGGGCCGGACCGCAATGCCGTACGACTTCACCCGGCAGGTGAACGCGCGGACGCCGCTGGTCTTCGCCTTCGTACTCGTCCTGGCCTTCGTCCTGCTGGTCGTCGCCTTCCGCTCGCTCGCCCTGCCGCTGGTGTCGATCGCACTGAACCTGCTGTCGATCGGGGCGGCGTACGGGGTGCTCGTCGCGGTCTTCCAGGGCGGCCTGCTGGAATCGGTGCTCGGCTTCAACGCCTATGGGGGAGTGGTGAGTTGGCTGCCGCTGTTCATGTTCATCATTCTCTTCGGGCTGAGCATGGACTACCACATCTTCATCCTCAGCCGGATCCGCGAGCGGTGGACCGGCTCACCGGGCGGCCGAGACGCCTCGCGCGAGGCGATCGTCGGCGGTATCGCCGCGAGCGCGGGTGTCGTGACCAGCGCCGCCGTCATCATGGTCGGCGTCTTCTCGGTCTTCACGACGCTGTCCTCGATCGAGTACAAGATGCTCGGCACGGGGATGGCGGTGGCGATCCTCATCGACGCGACGGTCGTACGGGGCGTGTTGCTGCCGGCGGCGCTCGCGCTGCTGGGGGACCGGGCCTGGACGATGCCGGGGCGGTGGGGGCGGACGCGGGAGTTCAGCCGGCCGTCATGAGTACGGCGCGAGTACGGCGCGGGCCTGTTCGCGGGCTAGCCCGACGGCGTCGGGGAAGATGCCGAGGCCGTGAGCGACGAGCGCGCCCTCGTGAAGGAGCATGAGCGTACGGGCGAGGCGGTCGGCCGCCTCGGACCCGGTGGCCTCGCGCGGCGCCGTGACCTCCCGGGCGAGTGCGGTGAACAGCCCCAGCATCCACGCCTTCTGGCCGGTGATGACCGCGTACGCGGGATGCTCGGGATCGTCGATCTCCGCATGGGCGTTGACCATGCTGCATCCGCGCGAGCCGTTCTCGGCCACCCAGTCCCGCGAGGCCGCGAAGACCGCGAGGACATGCTCGGCGGGTGAGGGGGGAGCGGTGGCCAGCCGCTCGTCCAGGAAGGCGCGCCAGCGCTCGTCACGGCCGGCCAGATACTCGACGACGATCTGCTCCTTCGAGCCGAACCGGTCGTAGAGCGTCTTCTTGGTGACCCCGGCCTCGGCGGCGATGAGGTCGACGCCGACGGCGTGGATGCCGCGTTCGTAGAAGAGGCGGGACGCCGCGTCCAGGGCGCGGCGCGCGCCGGGGGTCAGGACGATCCGGCGGGGCGGCGCGGACTCCTGCGCGCGCTTCGCCGGCTTCGGCTGCTCGGGGGTGCTGCTCGTGCTCCGGCTCATGGGGAAAAGTATACCGCTCTGTATAGTGGTCGAGGTGAGTAAACAGATCAGTATACCTGTCTCCTCGCCCAAGGGCGGTGTCCTGCCATGAACCTCCTCCTCGCCGTCGCGTTCGTCGTCTGCTGGAGCTCCGGCTTCATCGGCGCGAAGCTCGGCGCCGGCAGCGCCGACGCCGTCACGATCCTGATGTGGCGCTTCCTGCCCCTGGCGCTGGTCCTGGGGGTGGTCGCCGTCACCCGCGCCCGCGCCGCCTGGCGCGGGCTGAGTGCGCGCGACGTGCTGCGGCAGTGCGTGATCGGCGCGCTGTCCCAGAGCGGCTACCTCCTCACCGTCTACTACGCGATCCAACTGGGCGTCTCCAGCGGCACCACCGCCCTGATCGACGGGACACAGCCGCTCGTCGCGGGCGCGCTGGCCGGACCGCTGCTGCGGCAGCACGTCTCCGCGCGCCAGTGGCTGGGCCTGTGCCTCGGCGTGACAGGCGTTCTCGTCGTGACGTCGGCGGACGCGGCGGCCGCGGAGGGCGTCGAGCCGTGGGCCTACGCGGTGCCGTTCCTCGGCATGCTGTCGCTGGTGGCCGCCACATTCCTGGAGAGCCGCTCCCGCACGGCGGTCGCCCCCTCCGTGGCGATGACGATCCACTGCGGTACGAGCGCCGTCGTCTTCACCGTCCTCGCCGCCGCGGCGGGCGCCGCGGTGCCCCCCGCCGAGACGTCCTTCTGGGTGGCCGTCGGCTGGCTGGTGGTCCTGGCGACGTTCGGCGGATACGGCCTCTACTGGCTGGTCCTGCGCCGCTCCGGGGTGATGCGGGTGAACACCCTGATGTTCCTCATGGCGCCGGTCACGGCGGTCTGGGGCGCGCTCATGTTCGGCGAACCCTTCGGCCCGAGCACGGCCGTCGGCCTCGCCGTCGCGCTGCTCGCGGTGGTGGTCGTACGAGGCGGGACGACCCGCCCGGCGGCCGGCGGAAATTCCGGTGACGTGCCGGCCCCTCGCGCCGACAATGGCACGCGGGTGTGACCGCGCGCTTTCTCCGCGCCGGTGCCCCCACCGGCCCGCAGACCCGTCAACCGGCAAGGAGCGACCGCATGGTGCGGCGCACGACCGTCCCCAGCCTCTTCCCGCCGCCCGGCTACGCGCACGCGGCGGTCGTCGAGACAGACAGGCGCCTGGCCTTCATGGCGGGATCCGTACCGCTCGACAAGGACGGCACACTCGTCGGACCGGGCGACTTCGCCGCCCAGACCGAACAGGTCCTCGCGAACCTTCGGACCGCGCTGCGCGCCGTCGGCAGCGATCTCGGCCGGGTGGTGACCACCGACGTGTACGTGGTGTCGTCCGACCCGGCGGACCTCAGCCGGGTCTGGGACGTCGTCCACGCCTCGGGCCTCACCACGGGGCCGCACACCTCCACACTGCTCGGAGTCGCGTGCCTCGGCTACACCGGCCAACTGGTGGAGATCACGGCGGTGGCCGAGGTCGCCGAACCGGCCGGGACGACGGACCCGGCGGAGTAGGACCCACCGCACCCGTCGCGGCCGGACGGGTTCGGTCGAGCCCGTCCGGCGACCTCGTCCGTCTTCGCCGTGCACCGCCGGGAACCGTGAGGCCGCGCCGGCAGTGACAGGGACAAGGACGTCGACGCCGCCGGTTCCGGGGGCGCGGACGGCGGCGTCGACGTGTTGGCCGTCCCCGTGGCCGACACCCTGCTGTGCGGTGCCGACGGGGCGGACAGTCTGTGCGGTCCTGAGCGGCTCGGGGTGGCTCGCTCAGCCGTCGGTGAGCATGCCGTCCCGGAGCTTGGACAGGGTCCGGGACAGGATTCGGGAGATCTGCATCTGCGAGACCCCGAAGCGCTCGCCGATCTGGGACTGGGTCAGTTCCTGCCCGTAGCGCAGCTCAAGGATCTGACGTTCCCGCTCGTCCAGCGTGCTCAGCAGCGGCGCGAGGCTGTGGAAATCCTCGACCAGTTCCATGGCGGGGTCGCACGCGCCGACGAAGTCGGCGACGGACGCACCGCTCCTGCCGGAGCCACCCGTGCCGGAGTCGGCGGGCAGGTCGAGCGAGTCGGAGTTGTAGCCGTTGGCGGCGATCAGCCCTTCGACGATCTCCTCCTCGCTCAGCTCCAGATGCTCGGCCAACTCCCGTACCGTCGGCTCCCGGTCGAGCCTGACGGCGAGCTGGTCCTTGGCCCGCGCGAGCTGTATCCGCAACTCCTGGAGCCGACGCGGCACATGCACGGCCCAACTGGTGTCACGGAAGAACCGCTTGATCTCACCGACGATGTACGGCACGGCGAACGAGGTGAACTCCACCTCGCGCGACAGCTCGAACCGGTCGATGGCCTTGATCAGACCGATCGTCCCGACCTGGACGATGTCCTCCAGCTGGTCGTCCCGGTTACGGAACCGCTGGGCGGCGAACCTGACCAGCGACAGGTTCATCTCGATCAGTGTGTTGCGCGCGTACTGGTACTCGTGCGTGCCCTCTTCGAGGACCTGGAGCTGCTGGAAGAACACCTTCGACAACTCACGCGCGTCCCTCGGCGCGACCTGACCCGCGTCCTCGATCCACGGAAGCTCCCCGACCCGTGGCCCCGACAGGGGTTCGGCGGTTCTCGTGAACTGGGTGGACATGGACATGATGTTGATCCCCTCCCGGATCGGCGAACGGGGGGCTCGCCGACGCGACGTGTGCCCTGCCCTTCCCCGCCCATGCGCGCTCCGCGCACATTTTCTCCCCACCCGTCGTCGCCCCGGACGGTCGGACGAGGTGACCGGCCGCATCAGTTACTTCATGTACGACGTCATGGGTGGGTCCGTCGAGACATCTGACGTGGCGGAGACGGGCCGAATCCCGGACGGCCCGTCCGAGGCGGACGACGGGTACCCCACCCCGCACAAGAAGACCGCACCCGATCCGTCATCGACGCCACTCTCGGCGTCTGCGGACCGGGTGCGGACCTGTGAGCGTGATGACCGGCGAGATCGCAGGTCAGGCTGCCCAGCCATGGATCAGGCCTTCTTGGTCTCCCAGAAGATCTTGTCGATCTGGGCGATGTAGTCCAGGGCCTTCTGACCCGTCGCCGGGTCCGTCGAGCCCTTCGCGGCCGACAGCGCCTTCAGGGCGTCGTTGACCAGCTGGTGCAGCTCCGGGTACTTCTCGAAGTGCGGGGGCTTGAAGTAGTCGCTCCACAGCACCGAGACGTGGTGCTTGGCGAGTTCGGCGCGCTGCTCCTTGATGACCGTGGCACGGGCCTGGAAGTGCGCGTCGTCGTTGCCCGCCATCTTTTCCTGGACGGCCTTGACCGACTCGGCTTCGATGCGGGCCTGGGCGGGGTCGTACACGCCGCAGGGGAGGTCGCAGTGTGCGCTGACCTTCACCTTGGGTGCAAACAGGCGGGAAAGCATGGAGCTGTCCTTCCTCGTGATCGTCTTCTCAGGTGGGACATTACTCCGTGAGAAGCCGGATTTCGCGAGTGCCCCCTAGGGCTTAGGACAAAAGTCCGGGGTCGGATCGGGACCGGCGGCGGAACGTACCGTGGGACCGGGAGGTGCCGGATGACGGAGCACGGGCGCGAGCCGAGAGCGCTGTTGGGGATCGCGGAGGTGTCGGGACCGTCCATGTATCCCACCCTCAAACAGGGCGATCAACTGCTGGTGCACTACCACGCACCGGTGAAGGCCGGGGACATCGCCGTACTGAAACACCCGCTCCAGCAGGATCTGCTCATCGTGAAGCGGCTGGTCGAGCGACGCGACGGCGGATGGTGGGTGCTCGGGGACAATCCGGGCGCCGAGGGGGACAGCCGGGTGTTCGGGACCGTCCCCGGCGAACTGCTGCTCGGCCGGGTGCGGGCCCGCTACCGGCCGCGCGCCGAGGATCAGCGGTCCGTGGCCGGGGCGCTCGCGTGGGCCTTCTGCGCGCTGCGGCCCGTGCTGTCCGACCGCTCCGTCTCCAGGCGTTTGCGGGCCCGGTAGGCGGCGACGTTGGCGCGGGTCGCGCACCGGTCCGAGCAGTAGCGGCGCGAGCGGTTGGTCGAGGTGTCGAGGTAGGCGTTGCGGCAGGGCGCGGCCTGGCACAGACCGAGCCGGTCCACCCCGTACTCCGTCAGATGGAACGCCAGGCCCATCGCGGCGATGGCCGCGAACCCGGAGGTCGCGTTCGACGAGTGCTCGGCCAGATGCATGTGCCAGCGCGGACGTCCCTCGTCGTCGAGGAAGTCGTGGCCCGAGATCTGCGGGCTGACGGGGAACTCCAGCAGCAGCGAATTGAGCAGGTCGACGGCGTGCGTCGCCTCGTCCCCGTCGGCCGCCGCGAAGATCGCGCGCAGCCGTCCCCGTACCGAACGGAAGCGGGTGACGTCCGCATCGGTGGCACGGCGCGACGCCTGGGTGGACTCACCGAAGAGGGCGCGGACGGCTTCGACCGAGGTCAGGGTGTCCGTGCCGCGGGCCGGTTCCTCGGTGTTGACCAGGCGTACGGCGTAGTCCGAGTAAGAGGCCAGTTCCACTTGTAGTCCTTACGGCAGCGGTCTAGGGTCGGCGTAATAGCTGTTCTTGCCTACAGGGTATTACGGAGCGGAGGGTTTCGATGGTGGACACGGGGAGGGACGCGGTGACTGCCGTGAGCGGGGCACCCACGCCGGAGCGGGTCCGCTGGCGGGCCTGGCAGGACAGCTGGGACCGCCAGCAGGAGTGGTACATGCCCGACCGCGAGGAGCGCTTCCGGGTGATGCTCGACATGGTCGAGGCCCTGGTGGGACCCGAACCGAGGGTGCTCGACCTCGCGTGCGGCACGGGCAGCATCACCGACCGGCTGTTCCACCGGTTCCCGGCGGCCACCAGCACCGGCGTCGACCTCGACCCCGCGCTGCTCGCCATCGCCGGCGGCTACTTCGCCGACGACACGCGCCTGACCCTGGTGCGGGCGGACCTCAAGGACCCCGACTGGACGGCGAAGCTGCCGTACGAGTCGTACGACGCCGTCCTCACCGCCACCGCGCTGCACTGGCTGCACAGCGAACCGCTGGCCGTGCTGTACGGGCAGATCGCCGGGCTCGTCAGGCCGGGCGGCGTCTTCATGAACGCCGACCACATGACGGACGGCGGCACGCCCCGTATCAACGCCGCCGAACGCGCCCACCGGCACCGGGAGATGGACCGCGCCAAGGCGGAGGGCGCCGTCGACTGGGCCGACTGGTGGGACCTCGCCGCCAAGGACCCGGTGCTCGCGGGGCCGACCGCCGAGCGGTTCGCGATCTACGGCGAGCACGCGGACGGCGACACGCCCTCCGTCGCGTGGCACGCGAAGACGCTGACCGACGCGGGCTTCGGCGAGGCGCGCCCGGTCTGGTCCTCGCCGTCGGACTCGCTGATGCTCGCCCTGAAGTGAGCGGCACGGACGAGGGGTGTCACGGACCAGTTGGTCCGTGACACCCCTCGTCCTCGCGTCTACAGGACCTTCGACAGGAACGACTTCGTCCGCTCGTGCTGCGGATTCGTCAGGACCTCGCGCGGATGGCCCGACTCCACGACCACACCGTCGTCCATGAACACCAGCGCGTCGCCCACCTCGCGGGCGAAGCCCATCTCGTGCGTCACGACGACCATCGTCATGCCGTCCTCGGCGAGATCGCGCATCACGTCCAGCACATCGCCCACCAGCTCCGGGTCGAGCGCCGACGTCGGCTCGTCGAAGAGCATCAGCTTCGGCTCCATCGCCAGCGCGCGGGCGATCGCCACCCGCTGCTGCTGGCCGCCGGAGAGCTGGGACGGATAGCCGTCGGCCTTGTCCGCGAGCCCCACCCGGTCCAGCAGCTTCTTGGCCCGCTCCCTGGCGACGGCCTTCGGCACACGGCGCACCTGCATCGGTGCCTCCATGATGTTCTCGATGGCCGTCATGTGCGGGAAGAGGTTGAAGCGCTGGAAGACCATGCCGATGTCCCGGCGCTTCAGGGCCACTTCGGAGTCGCGCAGCTCGTACAGCTTGTCGCCCTTCTGGCGGTAGCCGACCAGCTCACCGTCGACGTACAGCCGCCCGGCGTTGACCTGCTCCAGATGGTTGATGCACCGCAGGAAGGTCGACTTGCCGGACCCGGAGGGCCCGATCAGACAGAAGACCTCGCGCGGCGCGACCTCCAGGTCGATGCCCTTGAGGACGTGCGCGGCGCCGAACGACTTGTGTACGGCCTCGGCCTTCACCATCGCGGTCGCGCCGTTCGTCGTCTTCGCGATGGCGGTCATGCGGTGCCTCCGTTCGGGCGGCCCAGGGAGAGCAGATTGGCCCTGATCTTCTGCAACGGGGTCTGCGGCAGGGTGCGCAGCGAGCCACGCGCGTAGTGCCGCTCCAGGTAGTACTGACCGATGCTCAGGACCGAGGTCATGAGCAGATACCAGGCGGCGGCGAGGAACAGCATCTCGACCGGGGCGCCGGACGTCTGCCCGATGTCCTGCGCGTATCTCAGCAACTCGTAGAACTGTACGGTCGCCACCAGCGACGTCGTCTTCAGCATGTTGATGACTTCGTTGCCGGTCGGCGGCACGATCACCCGCATCGCCTGCGGGATCACGATGCGGCGCAGCGTCCTGCTGTGGCTCATGCCCAGCGCGTGCGACGCCTCCGTCTGCCCCTCGTCGACCGAGAGCAGACCGGCGCGGCAGATCTCCGCCATGTACGCGGCCTCGTTGAGGCCGAGGCCGAGCAGCGCCGTCAGGAACGGCGTCATGAAGCTGGCCCAGTAGTCCTTGTAGATCGGCCCGAGGTTGATGTACTCGAAGACCAGACCCAGGTTGAACCAGACCATGAGCTGGACGAGGACCGGCGTACCGCGGAAGAACCAGATGTACGACCACGCGATGGACGACATCACCGGGTTCTTCGACAGCCGCATCACCGCGAGGACGATGCCGCCGATCACGCCGATGGCCATCGACAGGACGGTGAGGATCATCGTCTGGCCGACACCCTTGAGGATGCGGTCGTCGAAGAAGTAGTCCGGTACGGCGCCCCAGTTGATCTTTCCCTGGGAGAACGCGTAGATGATCGTCGCGAGCAGCGCGAGAGCGACGACCGCGCTCACGTACCGCCCGTAGTGCCGGACCGGGATGGCCTTGATGGCCTCCGGTCCGGCGTGTCCCGCCGGTGGCGCGTCGGACGGGCCGTCCGACTTGGAGATGTCAACAGACACGGTGCTGCCTTTCGGGGCCGGGCGGATCAGGTGCCGGCGTTGATCGTGGCTTCCTTGACCGCGCCGGCGTCGACGCCCCACTTCGCGATGATCTTGTCGTACTCGCCGTTCTTGATGATCGCGTCGAGCGCGGCCTGGAGCGCCTTGCTCAGCTCGTCGTTGCCCTTGGCGACCGCGATGCCGTACGGGGCGGCCTCGATCTGCTCACCGACGAGCTGGAAGTCGTTGCCGCCGCCCGAGGTCTTCACCGCGTACGCCGCGACCGGGAAGTCCGACGAACCGGCGTCGGCGCCACCGGCGCGCAGCCGGGTCTGGGCGAGCTGGTCGTTGTCGAACGCCTGGATCCCGATGGCCTTCTTGCCGCCGTCCGTACACTTCGTCGACTCGGCCTTGGCCAGGTCGTGCGAGACGGTGCCGCGCTGGACGACCATCTTCTTGCCGCACAGGTCCGACCAGCTCGCGATGCCCTTGTCGTCGCCCTTCTTGGTGTAGATCGAGACACCGGCGGTGAAGTAGTCGACGAAGTCGACACCCTCGCCGACCTTCTTGCCCGTCTCGGAGTCCACGCCGTCCTGGCGGGCCTTGGTGTCGGTCATCGCCGACATGGCTATGTCGTAGCGCTTGGAACGCAGACCCGTGAGCAGCGTGTCGAAGGTGCCGTTCTCGAACTCGAACTTCACACCGAGCTGCTTGCCGAGCGCGTCGGCGATGTCGGGGTCGATACCGATCGTCTTGCCGGCGTCGTCCTTGAACTCCACCGGCGGATACGCGATGTCGGAGCCCACCTTGATGACGCCCTTGTCCGCGATCGCCTTCGGCAGCTGGTCGGCGAGCGGGGCACTCTTGGAGGTCGCGGGGGAGTCCTTCTTCCCGCTGTCTGTCTGGTCGCCGCAAGCGGTCAGCAGGAGTGACCCGGCGACCGCGATCGCGCCGACCGCGGCGATCCGGGACTTCCCGGCGGTGGTACGACTGGTGAAGCTGGCGGTCATGATGAGGATCCTCCGGCGGACGAGGGACTTACCACGCGGTGGGCACGCGCCATCGAGTGTCGCGACCGTGTGTGATTGATTAGGGCATCTTGCCATTCGGACTGGTCCGATCAGGGGGCCCGTCATGTCAAAATCGGATAACGGGTGACCCCCGTGTCCCAGCGGACCGGCACATCAAGACCGGACCATCTGCGGGAATGCCTTCTTCCGGCCGGACGATCTCCGCCCCGTTCCGTCTCT
This sequence comes from Streptomyces sp. NPDC060366, assembly GCF_042725135.1. Taxonomy (NCBI): domain Bacteria; kingdom Bacillati; phylum Actinomycetota; class Actinomycetes; order Kitasatosporales; family Streptomycetaceae; genus Streptomyces; species Streptomyces sp. NPDC060366. Next base: position 510,797 of record NZ_JBHXDC010000003.1, read on the forward strand.
TCGGACGGTTTCGTGTCGTGCGGCGTAAGTGTCCCGAAACTCCGCTATGAGTCATGTCACCGCTTGTAGAAGGAGACGTGGACGTCCGGCCCGTCCGGTATGAAGGACAGCTACACCCCTCATCCGGGGCTCAGGGCGCGTGTGCGGCGCGCCCGCGCGTACGCACATCCTCCTGTTCGGCGTTCCAACCGCCGATAACAGGTCTCGTACGCGGTGCCCGCCCACCCCTCCGTAACCCAGGAGTGGACACCCTCAACTGATGAAGAGACTTAAGGGGTCAAAAACATGGCAGCGGAGATCGTGAATCCTCGTAGTGAGAGCGACAGCGAAGGCGCGACCGACGAGCCCTTCGATCCGGCGTTCGCGCTCCACCGCGGCGGGAAGATGGCCATCCAGGCCACCGTGCCCATCCGGGACAAGGACGACCTGTCACTCGCCTACACGCCCGGTGTCGCCAAGGTGTGCACGGCGATCGCCGAGAACCCGGAGCTGGTCCACGACTACACCTGGAAGTCGCAGGTCGTCGCCGTCGTGACGGACGGGACCGCGGTCCTCGGCCTCGGGGACATCGGACCGGAGGCGTCGCTCCCCGTGATGGAGGGCAAGGCGATCCTGTTCAAGCAGTTCGGCGGCGTCGACGCGGTGCCGCTGGCGCTGGCCACCACCGACACCGACGAGATCATCGACACCGTCGTGCGGCTCGCACCGTCCTTCGGCGGGGTCAACCTGGAGGACATCTCGGCGCCCCGCTGCTTCGAGATCGAGCGCAGGCTCCAGGAGCGTCTCGACATCCCCGTCTTCCACGACGACCAGCACGGAACGGCCGTCGTCACGCTCGCAGCCCTGCGCAACGCGGCGAAGCTCACCGGGCGCACGCTCGGGGACCTGCGCGCCGTCATCTCCGGGGCGGGCGCGGCGGGCGTCGCCATCGCCAAGTTCCTGCTGGAGGCGGGGATCGGCGACGTGGCGGTCGCCGACCGCAAGGGCATCGTCAGCCCCGACCGCGACGACCTGACCGACGTCAAGCGCGAACTGGCAGGCCTCACGAACCGCGCGGGGCTCTCCGGCTCGCTGGAGGCCGCGCTCTCGGGCGCGGACGTCTTCATCGGCGTCTCGGGCGGTACGGTTCCGGAGCCGGCGATCGCGTCGATGGCGGCGGAGTCGTTCGTCTTCGCCATGGCCAACCCGAACCCGGAGGTCCACCCGGACATCGCGCACCAGTACGCGGCGGTGGTGGCGACGGGGCGCAGCGACTACCCGAACCAGATCAACAACGTGCTGGCGTTCCCGGGGATCTTCGCGGGCGCGCTCCAGGTGCGGGCGTCGCGGATCACGGAGGGCATGAAGATCGCGGCGGCCCTCGCGTTGGCCGACGTGGTCGGTGACGAGCTGTCGGCGGACTACGTGATCCCGTCGCCGTTCGACGAGCGGGTGGCCCCGGCGGTGACGTCGGCGGTCGCGGCGGCGGCGCGGGCGGAGGGGGTTGCGCGGCGCTAGGCCTTGTGTGCGGGGTCGCCTTCCCCGGCGGGGGGCGGCCCTGCGGGCCGGGGCTTCGTTGACCGGTTCGCCCGGTGGTCGGGTTTGGCCTCAATCGCCGGCCGGGCTTATTTGGTGCGGGTTTGTTTGACCGGTGCCGCCCGGTGGTCGGGTTTGGCCTCAATCGCCGGCCGGGCTTGGCTGGTGCGGGCCGGGGGCCGTGGGCCGCTCCGGGGTCATGGCCGGACGGCGTGATTTACGGCGCGTGCGAGGCTCGTTGGTCTCAGGGGAACCGGGTCGTCCACGCGCCACAAATCAGCCTGAGTGTCCGGCCACGACCCCTGCGCGTCCCCCTTCCAGCCCGCGGGAGGGGGACGTTTTGGTTTGGGCGGGTGTCGTGACGGTGTGAGGGGGGCGGGGGCGCAGGAGGGGTGTGTTCGGACACTTGGGCTGATTTGTGGTGCGTGAACAAGGTGGGTCGTCGGGTCCAACGAGCGTTGCACGCGCCGTAAATCACGCCGTCCGGACATACCCGTCCGGAGGCCCCGAACCCCGACCGGCACCCGACAACCGCAACCCGGACACCGAACCACCCCGCCGGAGGCGACCCGGCAAGCGCCACCCAACCGACCCCCGCCATTCACCCCCGCCTGGTGAGATCCTCGCGCCAACCATCCTCAGACAGGAGGCGCTTGTGAATCTGCTTGTCAACGGTGACGCCGAGAAGGGGTCAGGGGGAACCGCCGAGCCCGTCGGGCAGGTCGTCGGCTGGGTCGTGCGGCAGGGGGCGCCCGCGATCATCGGGTACGACCTCGGCGACGGCTACCCCACGCCCGCCGACCCCGGCCCCGGCGCGGCCGGCCGGCGGTTCTTCTCCGGCGGGAACAGCGGCGTGACCAGCCTGGTACAGGAAGTGCCCATACCCGCCACCGGTCCGGCAGGACACCGCGCCGTCGACGCCGGCCGCGTCCGGTACGTGCTGAGCGGCTGGCTCGGCGGATACGCCGCGCAGGAGGACGGCGTCAGGCTCTCCGTCGAGTTCCGGGACCGCGCCGGAACCCCGCTCGCCCTCTCCGTGCTCGGCCCCGTCACCGCCGAGGAACGCGGCCGCGCCACCGCCCTGTTGGAGCGCAGCGCCGAGGCCGCCGTGCCGCCGGGCGCCAGGACCGCCCGCGTACAGCTCTCCTTCACCCGTAGCGGCACCGGCACGTCGAACGACGGCTACGCCGACGAGATCTCACTGCGCCTCACGGCCTCGGGAAGGCACTCGTGACCCTCAACAGACGTGATCTGCTCAAGGCGGCCGGCGCCGCGGGCGCGCTCAACGTGGTCTGGCCCCTGAGCGTCGGGCTCTCGCCCGCGCAGGCCCGCGAGGCCGCGGAGGCGCTCGGATCGGCGTACGACGAGGCGCCGTTCACGCTCGGCGTCGGATCCGGCGACCCCCAGCCCACCAGCGTCGTGCTCTGGACGCGGCTCGCGCCCGAGCCCTTCGCCGAGCCGGGCGAGCAGCCGCTCGACGAGGTGGTCGACGTCCGCTGGGTCGTCGCCGAGGACCGCGCCCTGCGCCGCGTCGTCGCGCGCGGCACCGTCCCCGCGTCCGCGACCCTCGCGCACAGCGTGCACGTGCCGGTCGGCGGCCTGCGTCCGGGCCGTACGTACTGGTACGCCTTCACCGCGCTCGGCAGGACCAGCCGCCTCGGCCGGACCCGTACCGCACCCGCGGGCCATGTCCGCTCCGCCAGGTTCGCCACCGCCAACTGCCAGAACTACCCGCAGGGCCACTACGCCGCGCTGCGCGGGATAGCCCGCGAGGACCTGGACTTCGTCGTCCACCTCGGCGACTACATATACGAGCACGGCCCCGAGGGCAGCGACATCCGCGACCACAACGGTCCGGCGATCCACACACTGCACGACTACCGGATGCGCCACGCCCTCTACAAGGGCGACCCGTCGCTGCGGGCCGCGCACGCCGCGCACCCGTGGTTCCTGACGTGGGACGACCACGAGGTGGTGAACGACTACAGCGGTACGGGCGGCGGCGCCCCCTTCATGCGGCGCCGGGCCGCGGCGTACCAGGCGTGGTACGAGCACCTGCCGCACCGGGGTGCCGGGGACTCCGTCCTGCCGGACATCGACATCCACCGGGTGCGCCGCTGGGGCGACCTGCTGGAGCTGGCCGTACTCGACCTGCGGCAGTACCGCTCCGCGCAGAACCTCGCCGACGGCACCATCCTGGGCGCCGACCAGAAGGCCTGGCTGAAGAAGACCGTCGACCGCGCGCCCGACAGCTGGCACATCTGGGCCAACTCGATCATGCTCAGCCAGCTCCGGGGCCGCCCCGGCGGCGGCTTCATGTTCACCGACCAGTGGGACGGCTTCCTCGGCGAGCGCAAGGAGGTGCTGGAGCATGTGCGTACCAGCGGCCTCGAAGACCTCGTGGTGCTCACCGGCGACTGGCACTCCGCGTTCGTCGACGACGTCCGGCCGGACTACGACGACACCGAATCGCCCGTCGTGGGAACGGAGTTCACCGCGCACTCGGTGAGCTCCAGCGCGTACGACGCGCAGTGGAACGCCACGAACGGTCCGCTGATGGGCGCCGCCAACCCGCACCTCCAGTACTTCGAGGGGAACCGGTACGGCTACGACGTGTACGAGGTCACGCCGGAACGATTCAGCACCCATATGCGGGTCATCGACGACCGCCGCGACCCGGCATCCGCCGTCTCGACCCTGACCACGTTCCATGTGGACCGGGGCACGGCGGGCGCGTACGAGGACCCGGCGACGAAGTCGTCGCCCGCGCAGTACCGCAGGGACTGAGACCGAGCGGGGGCGGGACTCGCCTCACACGCCGGTGAGGTTCCGTGCGTCCCGCCTCCGCTCTAGGGTCAAGGTCATGTTCGCCGCCTACGCAGCCCGTATCGACAGTGACCAGCCCCTCAACGGCCTTGAGTTGGGCGAACGCCCGGCTCCCGGGCCGCGCCCCGGCTGGTCGACCGTGACCGTCAAGGCCGCCTCACTCAACCATCACGACCTCTGGACCCTGCGCGGGGTCGGCTTCAAGGAGGAACAGCTGCCGATGATCCTCGGCTGCGACGCCGCCGGGATCGACGAGAACGGCGACGAGGTCGTCATCCACTCCGTCATCGGCCAGAGCGGCCACGGGGTCGGGCCCCGCGAGCCCCGCTCGCTCCTCACCGAGAGGTACCAGGGCACCTTCGCCGAGCAGGTCTCCGTACCGACCTGGAACCTGCTGCCCAAGCCCGCCGGGCTGACCTTCGAGCAGGCCGCCTGTCTGCCGACCTCCTGGCTCACCGCGTACCGGATGCTGTTCACCAACGCCGGTGTACGGCCCGGGGATTCCGTCCTCGTCCAGGGCGCGGGCGGTGGCGTCGCCACCGCGGCGATCGTCCTCGGGAAGGCGGCCGGGCTGCGTGTGTACGCCACCAGCCGCGACGAGGCGAAGCGCAAGCGCGCGGTCGAACTGGGCGCCGCCGACGCCTTCGAGCCCGGCGCGCGGCTGCCGCACCGCGTGGACGCGGTCATCGAGACGGTCGGCGCCGCGACCTGGTCCCACTCGATCAAGTCCCTGCGGCCCGGCGGCACGCTGGTGATCTCCGGCGCGACCAGCGGCGACCGCCCCGCGCACGCCGAACTCACCCGGATCTTCTTCCTGGAGCTGAAGGTCGTCGGCTCGACGATGGGCACGAAGGACGAACTGGAGGACCTGCTGTCCTTCTGCACGACGACGGGCATCCGCCCGGTGATCGACGACGTCCTGCCGCTGGACCGGGCCCGCGAGGGGTTCGAACGGATGGCCGCGGGCGATCTGTTCGGCAAGATCGTGCTGACCGGCTGAGGGAGCCTTCGTGGACACGCTGCTGCCGCCGCTGGTGATCGTCGGCTGCCTCGCGGTGGTCATGGCCTTCTTCGGCCGGCTCGCGTCGCTCGTCAAGCGGCGGGGCAGCGCGGGGGCGGGCATCACCGCGGCCATGGCCTCGTACGACGAGGCGTTCCGGGCGACAGCGCACGAGGCGCACTACGAGATCCAGGCGCAGGCCGAGCGGCGGATACCGCTGCCCGCGCCGGACGATCCGCACGTGGCGGGCGGCTCGGGTCCGTACGGCAGGCGGCCCACCCCACCGCGTCGGCGCCGCTCCGTACTGCGGCGTTGGGCGCGGCGGCTGCGGGGCTGACGGGGCTTGTCAATTTTGGTTGACATGGGATGGGTGTCAACGTAGATTGACGGCATGACCGATGCAACGGATCTCGCCGAGCGGGCGGGCGACCGCGACCCACGGGTCGGGCTGAGGGCGGTCGCCGCGCTGCGGCGACTGCTCGAACAGCTCGAAGCCGTCCAGGTACGCAGCGCCCGGAACCAGGGCTGGTCGTGGCAGGAGATCGCGGCCCAGCTCGGTGTCAGCAGGCAGGCGGTACACAAGAAGTACGGGAGGCAGTGATGTTCGAACGCTTCACGAAGGGCGCGCGCGCCGTGGTGACGGGCGCCGTCGCCCAGGCCGAACGCACGGCGTCGCCCGAGGTCACCGACGAGCACATGCTGCTCGCGCTGCTCGACTCGCAGGGGACGCGATCGGCGTTCGCCTTCACCTCGCTCGGCATCCTGGACCGGCGCGACTCGGTGGAGGCCGGGCTGGCGGACGCGCGCCGGCGGGGCGGGATGTCGCACGCCGACACGGCGGCGCTCGCCGAGATCGGGATCGACGTCGAGCAGATCGTCTCGAAGGTCGAGGGGGCGCACGGCGAGGGCGCGATGGGGGCGGGCGGGAAGCCCCCGAAGCGGGGCTGGACGTCCCACAAGAAGTTCACGCCCGCCGCGAAGAAGACGCTGGAGCAGTCCCTGCGGGTCGCGTTGGGCCGCGGCGACAAGGAGATCACCGACGGCCACATCCTGCTGGCGCTGACGGCCAGGCCGGGCGTGGTGTCGGACGTACTCGCGGATCACGGGGGGACGTACGGGGCGGTGGAGCGGGCGCTGTTCGGAGACCCGCGGTAGCGGTTGTCGGTCGGGGTTCGGGGTCTCCGGACGGGTATGTCCGGACGGCGTGATTTACGGCGCGTGCAGGGTTCGTTGGACCCGATGACCCGGCATTCTCACGCGCCACAAATCAGCCTGAGTGTCCGAACACACCCCTCCTGCGACCCCGCCCCCCTCACGCCGCCTCAGCGCCAGTCGCCCGTCACCCAGGCCACCAGGCGGGGGCGGGGCGTGGCGTCGCACGGCACGATCGAGGTGGTGTCGAAGACCTCGACGGTGGCGACCTGCTTGGCCGACCTGGCCGTCGCCCGGAGGTCGCCGAGCACGTCGCCGGGCTCGTTGATCGTCTCGTCGCTCTCGATCGCGGTCAGCGGTTCGGGCGAGTAGCAGCCGACGTTGACCAGCGGCTGTCCGAGGTACCAGCCGCCGACGAAGACGGCGTACAGGACGGCGGTGGCGCCCAGACGGCGCGAGGTTATCCAGGTGGGCACGCGCGAAGTCTTCCACGACCCGCGCGGGGAAGGGGGACGCGCAGGGGTCGTGGCCGGACACCCAGGCTGATTTGTGGCGCGTGGACAGCCCGGTTCCCCTGAGACCAACGAGCCTCGCACGCGCCGTAAATCACGCCGTCCGGGCATGACCCCGGAGCGGCCCACGGCCACCACCGCGACCACCAAGCCCGTCCGGCGATTGAGGACAACCCAACCACCGGGCGGACCCGGTCAACCGATCCCCGCACCGCGCAACAACTAAGCCCGTCCGGCGATTGAGGACGGAACCGGTCACCACCGGGACCCGGGTGATACCGGCCAGGGCAGGCCCGTACCCGTTACGCCGGAGGCTTCCGCAGCAGCTCCCCGATGCGCGCCGCCGCCGTCGACAAGTGGTCGCGCGCCTCCGACAGTTGGGTCTCCGTCACACCGTGGTCCCGCGCCGCGTCGCGGACGTCGTCGCGGAAGCGGTCCAGCAGGCGGTCCAGGTCGCGCGCCGGGTCGCCCGTCGGCGGGGTGTCCTGCGCCCACGCGGGGTCAGGGTCCGGCGCGTCCGGTTTGGCGTACGGGGGCCACGCCGTGCCCTTCGCCAGGCCGCCGAGCTGCGTCGAGAGTTCGGACAGGCCCTCCCGTACCCCCGTCGGCCAGTCGCCGCGCGAGAAGTGGCCCTGTACCTGGTCCTGGACCTGCTTGGCGATGCGCAGCATCTCCTCACGCGCCGTCTCCTGCGCCTCCTTGGCCTGGCGCCGCGCCTGCTGCGCGTCCTCACGCGCCCGGCGTGACTCGTCCTTCGCCCGGCGCGCCTGCTCCTTCCACTCCTGCTTCGCGCGGCGCAGCTCCTCCTTCGCCGCGCGCCAGGACTCGCCGTCCCCGGGCGTGTGCTCCCAGTCGCCGGTCCCGCCGGCCGCGGTGCCGGCCGACGCGGACGCCGCCGCCGCGCGCATCTCGTTGCGGAGCTGGCCCGCCGCGCCCCGTACGTCGTCGCGGATCTCCGCGGCGAGTTCGGAGACGGACTCGCGGATCTCCAGCTCCAGATCGGCCAGTTCACCGCTGCGGCCCGCCAACTCCTCGCGGCCCGCCTCGGTGATCGAGTAGACCTTGCGGCCCCCCTCGGTGGCGTGCGTGACCAGGCCCTCCGCCTCCAGCTTGGACAGCCGCGGGTAGACGGTGCCGGCCGAGGGCGCGTACAGGCCCTGGAAGCGCTCCTCCAGCAGCCGGATCACCTCGTAGCCGTGGCGCGGCGCCTCGTCGAGCAGCTTGAGCAGGTAGAGGCGGAGGCGACCGTGGGCGAAGACCGGGGCCATGTCAGAGCTCCTTCTTGTCGGCCGGCGTCGCGTCGTCGGCGACGACGTCCAGGGGGGCGGCGCCCACGGGCGCGGTACCGGCGGACGCGGTCGCCGGGTGGCCCGCGCCGTACGGATCCTCCGCCGGTGGCCGCCGCAGCAGGGCGATCGAGCCGGACACCGTCATCGCCTTGAGCCGCCCCGTACCCGCCCCGAGCGTGCCGGTGATCTTCTTCGCGCCCCACTGCCCGCCCACCCGCAGATCGTCGAAGGCGTTGGAGACCGAACCGCTCGCCGTGTTCGCCTCGACCTTCGCGTCCGCCGGGTGCGGCAGTCGGATGGCCACCTCGCCGGAAATCGTGTTGATCTTGATGTCGGTGGGTTTGCCCGCGGGTTCCAGGTCGATGACCATGGCGCCGCTGACGGTGTCCGCCCGTACCGAGGACCCGCCGCAGTCCACGACGGTCAGATCGCCCGATACGGAGTTGAAGCGCAGGTCGCCGGTGACGGCCTGGGCCTCCACGTTGCCGGCGACGGTCTCCGCGCTGACCCGGCCGGCCAGGCCGACGAGCGTGGTGTCACCGTTCACGCCGCGTACCTCCGTACGCCCCTTGATCCCGGAGATCACGGCGCCGGCCCCGACGACGCCGACCTCGACGCTCGCTCCCGCCGGGACCGCGAGGGAGACGACGGCGCTGCGCCGGTGGCCCTTGCGGTCGAGCCACTTGAGGAAGTTCTGCCAGGGCAGGTCCTCGTAGGCGATGGTGAGCGTGGTGCCCGTGCGGGTCACGATCAGGGGCGGGCCCTGGATCTCGGAGATCTCCAGGCGTGCGCCGCCCTGTTCGGCCAGGACCCTCTCGTCGGTGCCGACGACGTTCACCGTGCCGTTCACGACGCGTACGCTGACCGCCGTCACCGGGTCGTCGAAGGTGAGCTTCTTCGGCTCGCTGACTTCCCACGTCGACTCTGCCATGGTGCTGACTCCCTGTGGCCGGCCACGACGCAACATATCGCGTCCCTTGGGGAACACGATATATCGTGGATTGGGGAAGTCAAGACCTATCGCGATGCTCGGCCGGTGCTCGTCATTCGTCGTCCTCGTCGTCGAGGCGTGCCAGCCACGTGGCCAGGCGCTCCACCGGAACCTCGAAGTCCGGGTTGAGATCGACGAACGCGCGCAGCTGCTCGGCCAGCCACTCGAAGGTGACCTCCTCCTCGCCGCGCCGCTTCTCCAGCTCCTCGATCCCGCGATCCGTGAAGTACATACGAACAGCGTAACTACCTGGTGGGGAGGGGAGGTATCGCGGAGCGGGCCGCGGATCGCGGCCCCGCGCGCGGTGAGTGACCGAGTGGGGGAGGGGTGGCGTTGGACCACGACGTACAGGAGGTGGTCCTGCCCGGTGGGCAGGTCATTCTCGCGAGGGTCAGTGTGCTGCGGCCGGACGAGTCGGCGTTCGTCGACGTCGGGGCCGCCGACCGGATCCGTTCGGGCGTCACCCGTGTCAACGAGGTGATCGCCGCGGTCGGCGCCACCGTGATGGACGCCGCTCGGGCGGCGGGCCCGAGCGAGGTCAGCGCGACGTTCGGCATCGAGCTGGCGATGAAGCCCGGCAAGGGGGTGGCCGCCGTCCTGGCCGACGGGGAGGCCAAGGCGTCCATCTCCGTCACCCTCACCTGGCAGCCCGGCCGCGAGCGGGTGGAGCCCCCGGAAGACCCGCCCGCCACGCCCGCCCCACCGGCCTCGCCGCCCCCCGCCTCGCCGGGACCCGAACCACTCCCCACTTCGGGATCATCCGGTTAGCCTCGTCCCACATGCCTCAACTTCGGGGGAACGGGGTGCGGATGTACGACGCTCAGGTCTGCGGATCACTCGGCGGAGGGACGCGCGCCGTTCCAACGCCCTCGTACACCCCGCGTGTTGACGCATGAGCTCCCTCGAAGACCCCGTGAGCCGGGGAGTCGTCCGCATCGGCCCCCCCGCCGCCGGGTATGACGGGGGCAGTGCCGGATTCTGGGGCAGTGGTTTCTTCGTCGCCCCCGAATGGGTCGTGACCTGCGCGCATGTCGTGGACAAGAGGGTGGGTGCGATGGAACGGGAGCCAGGAGGCGGTGTCACCGTCACCACCTGCGACGACGAGCGGCTTGAGGGCGAGATCGCCCATGTCGTCACCGGTCACGACCTCGCTCTCGTCAAGGTGCCCGGCGCGGACTTCGCCGACTGCCTCTGGCTCAGCGACCGTTCGGCGCCCACACCCGCCGAGGTCGAGCTGTACGGCTGGGCGCAGACCTCGGGGGCGTACGGACCCGAGGAGTTCCTCTCCACGAAGGCGATGGCCACCGGAGGGCGCCGAGGAAACGCGATGTGGCTCCAGAACGGCCTGGTCCTGCGCGGCTGTTCGGGCGGGCCCGTCGTCGACACCCGGTACGGATCGGTCATCGGCGTCATCAAGAGCCAGGGCCAGGGCGACGCCACCGTAGGCCGCGCCGAGTCCGTCACCGGGCTGCGCGCCCTGTGCGACCAGGGCGCCGAAGCCCTGTGGGCGGAGGTCGTCGCCGCCCACGACCGGCACCATCTGCGGCGTTTCGAGGGATCCGGCGACTGCTGGCCGCGCCTGCACACCCGGCTCGCGGTGCAGCAGGGCCGGCCGCACAGCTTCAACCCGCGCTCACGCACCCAGCTGTACGGGCTGTTCGCCGACGTCGAACCGCCGTCGGGCCCCGGCCAGGTGCTGCACCTGGTCAACGGCACCAGCCGCCGCCTGCTGCGCAGCCCCCAGCGCATCGAGTCCAACGACCCGCGCAACTGGCGCGAGGGCTCCGGCCTCCTCTACGACCCACGCGAGCGCACCGAAGCGGCCCTGGCCGACCGGGATCTCGAACAGGAAGCCGTCGTCCTGTACGCGGCGATGGTCTACGGCGCCCAGCGCGCGCCCCGCGACACCCCGGGGGCCAAGAAGCTCCGCGAATGGGTCGAGACGGCCGCCAACGCCCTGGAGACCGACGTGATCCGCGAGGAGAGCCTGGCGCTCCTGGCGGGCGGCGACCGCGACGACGGCACGGGCGACGGCGCGGGATCGGGCCCCGGAGACGCGGCCCACGACGACGTACTCGTCGTCATCGAGCCCGAGGTCTACGGCACCCACCCCTGGCGCGTGCAGCTGCTGGACTCCGACGGCGGCACCACCACCGTCCGGCACGACGAGGAGGGCGTCCCGCGCACCGGTCTGGAGGCCGCCGTACGCCAGGGACTGAGCGAGGCCCTGGCCCGCGCCGACGCCGGGCAGTACCTCGCCGCCGTCGACTTCCTGCTGCCCCGCGCCCTCTTCGACGAGCCCGTCGACGAATGGCGCCCCCGGCTGCCGCGCGGCGACGAACCGCCCAGCGTGCACACCCTCCCGATCGGACGGCGCCGGGTCGTCGCCCTGCGCGACCAGTCACGCCGGCGCGACGGAGTGACCCCGGAGTGGAACCGCGCCAGACGCGCCACAGACCACGGCCCCCTGGAAGCCGTACCGCTCTGTCTGGACGTGCCGGACTGGGGACACGCCGCCGCCGCGCCCGAGGGCGAGGAAGCGGCGTACGCGCGGCTGTCGGTGAGCACGCCGGGCGTCGCGGGCGTCCCTCTGCCCGTGTACTGCGCGAGTACGGCCACGGGGCGCGGCTCACGCGTCCTCACCCGCGCCTTCCACGCCGGCCACGTCGCCGTGCTGTGCCGCCGCACCGGCGAGGAAGGGCACGACGACTGCGCCGAATTCCACCGCAGGGCAGCCCAGTTGGTGCGCGAGGCCCCCACCGGGAACGAGCTGCGCGAGCGCGTACGGCTGCTGCGCAACGTCAGCGCCGACCCCGACCGCGACGATCGGGACACAGCCTGGGCACGGCACATCGTCCTCATCTACGATCCACCCCACAGGCCGGCTCCCGACGAACCTCTGCACTTCCCGCCCCTATGACAGACACATGCCCCCAAGCCACCTGCTGCGGACGGGGTACGGACGTCCAGGCGGGGTACGGACGTCCAGGATGCCGGGCGCACGCCGGGCTGACAGCGATGAGGAGCCCACAGTGAGCGACTGGCGCATCTACCGGGGAGCGGGACTGCCGCACGACGGTGCGCGGCAATTACCCGACCCGCCTCCCTGGCGCGAATTCACCGCGCGAAGCCCCGACGGTGCCGACGCCGAGCAGGACGGGCCCGCGGACAGCGAAGAGGTGGACAACGCCCGCCGGCTGGGCGTCAAACGCCGCCTCGTGGAGTCGTTCCACCCGCGCCCCGAAGAGGTCGAGGCCGTCAACGCCGCGCTCCAGCTGCGCCGTCCGCTGCTCGTCACCGGCACCCCCGGCACCGGCAAGTCGACACTCGCGCACGCCGTCGCCCACGAACTGCGGCTCGGCCGGGTGCTGCGCTGGCCCATCGTCAGCCGTACCACCCTCCAGGACGGCCTCTACCACTACGACGCCATCGGCAGGCTCCAGGACGTACAGCTCGACCGGGCGGTGTCCGGCGACGCCGTGCGCCAGCCGCCGATCGGCTCGTACATCAGGCTCGGTCCGCTCGGTACGGCGCTGCTGCCGTCGCCCGACGGGCTCCCCAGGGTGCTGCTCATCGACGAGTTCGACAAGAGCGACATCGACCTGCCGAACGACCTCCTGAACGTCCTGGAGGAGGGCGAGTTCACCATCCGTGAGCTGGAGCGGCGCGCCGAACGGGAGCCCGCGACCGACGTCCTCACCGACGACGGCACACCGGTGACCGTGGTGGGCGGCCGGGTGCGGTGCACCGCGTTCCCGTTCATCATTCTCACCTCCAACGGAGAACGGGACTTTCCCGCCGCCCTGTTGCGCCGCTGCATCCAGCTCGACCTCAAACCGCCCGGCGAGAAACAACTCGCCGCGATGGTCGCCGCGCACCTGGGCGAGGAGGCCCTGGAGGAGGGCGCCGAGCTGATCGAGCGGTTCCTCCAGCGCGAACCCGGCGAGGTCGTCGCCACCGACCAGCTGCTGAACGCGCTGTACGTGACCCAGCGCGCCGCCGCCGCCGAACAGATCACCCGCAACAGGCTCGCCGAGATGCTGCTCCGCCCTCTCGACCGTCCGAGGTGACGTGGTGACCACCCCCGACCCGCCCCCCGGCGCCACTCCCCGCCCGCCCCCCGGTCAGCGGGGCCAACCGGACCAGCCGACGCGGGACCCGTCGGCGGGGCAGCCGGACGACCCGTCCGGCCGGCCGCCGCCCGGTCGGCCCGACGGGCTGACGGAGCTGGTCGGCCGGCTGCGCGCGGCGGGCCGCGAGGTGTCCGCCAGTGAGCTGGCCGACGCCGTGTGGCTGGCGCGTCTGACGGCTCCCCGGCCGCGGACCGGGGATCGTCCGGAGCACCATGAACCTCCCACCGCCGGGCCGACCGCGCCCGACGCGGCCGTACAGCCGCCCCCCGAGGAGCCGGGTCCCCGGCCCGACCCCTCGTCCCGCAGCGCCGAGCAGACCGCGCCCGTCTCGCTCTACGCCCCGTCGACCGCGGAGGCCGTTCCCACCCGTTCGTTCCCGATACGGGCACCGGCCACCGGAGCCCTGTCCGGGCTGCTGGGCCTCCAGCGCGCGCTGCGACCCCTGCGCGGCTACCGTCCGCCCGTCGCCCCGGTCCTCGGCGCGGAACTGGACGAGGAGGCGACCGCCGAACGCAGCGCCGCCGAGGGCTTCCTGCGTCCCGTACGCCGCCCGGCCGCGCACCGGGAGGCCGAGATCCAGCTCCTGATGGACGCCTCACCGACCGCCTCCGTGTGGCAACTGACCCTCGAACGGCTCCGCCAAGCCTGCGAACGGCTCGGCGCGTTCCGCGACGTCCAGGTGCACTACCTGCACCCGGGGCCCGACGGTTCGGCGATGGCCGGCACCGGACCCGACCCGAACCAGACCCGGCTGCGCCCCGCCGACCAGCACCGCGACGTCACCGGCCGCCGGCTCACGCTCGTCATCAGCGACTGCGTGGGGCCGCTGTGGCAGTCGGGCGGCGCCCAGCGTCTGCTCTACCGCTGGGCCGAGAGCTCCCAGATCGCCGTCGTCCAGCCCCTGCCGCCCCGACTGTGGGACCGCACCGCGCTGCCCGCCGACCCCGGGCTGCTCGTCCACGAGCCCGGCGTGGGACGCGGCATGCGGTTCGTCGCCGACGAGACCCACGGGCGCGCGGCGCCGCCCGCCGGGGCCCGCCCGGTGCCCGTCCTGCTGCCGACCGACCGGGTCCTCGGCGGCTGGGCACAGCTGCTCGGCGGCACCGGCACCCGTACGATGCGCGGCGCGGCGGGCTGGGTGCTGCCGCGGCATCCGGCACAGCCCGAGTCGGGGCCGTACGCGGGGGCGCGCACCCCGCAGGCACGGCTGCGCGACTTCCGCTCCGGCGCGTCGCCGGGCGCGCTCGAACTGGCCGTCCATCTGGCTGCCGTACCGCTCTACCTGCCCGTCATGCAGCTCGTGCAGGAAGCGCTGCTGCCCGACACCGGCCCCATGCAACTGGCCGAGGTGCTCCTCGGCGGACTGCTGGAGCGGCTGCCCGACACCGCCGACGTACCGGGACCGCGCTACGACTTCGCGCCCGGCGTACGCGAACTGCTCCTCGAGATGCTCGACCAGGGCGCCGCCGAACTGGTCCTCAAATACCTGTCGGAGTACGTCACCCGGCGGTTCGGCAAGGGCATGCGCAACTTCCCGGCGCTGGCCGTCGCCCGCCTCCAGGGGCTGGAGACCGACGAGCCGGTGGTGCCGGAGGACCCCGACGGGGGCCCGCAGGCCGACGAGGAGCTGTTCGCGCAGGTCCCCGCCCGCGTGGTGCGCTGGTACCGGCCCGTACGGCCGGTGCCCGGCAGGCTGGACGAGGTGGAGCGGCTGCTCGGCCTGTGGCGCGACCGCCGCGACCGGCAGATGCTCGTCGACGCGCAGGCGCTCGCCGAGGCCGCGCTGGCCGCCGACGGCGACGGACGCTCCCGGCATCTGCTGGGGCGGGTGCTGTTCGCCCGCGCCAACACCACGGAGGCGCGGCGCGATCCCGAGGAGGCGCACGGGCTGCTGACCCGCGCCGAGCGGCTGCTCACCGGACGCGAGCCGGCGACGGCCGTCGCCCGCGCGGATGTCCGGCACGAGCTGTGGCGCCAGGACCGCGACCCCCGATGGCTGCACGCGGCGGTCGCCGGGCTGGCCGAGATGCCCGACGGGGCCGACCTCGCCACGGAGACGGCGCGTCGGCTGCGGATGGGCCGGGTCCTGCTCGACCTGGCCGGAACCGTCCCCGAACCGCAGGAGCCGGCCACCGCGTCCGTACGTGAACTGCGCACCGCGCTCGATCTGTTGGACGAGTTGGAGGCGCCCGCGCACCGCCGCGCGGGCGCCCTCCTCGACCTCGTGTCGGCCCTGCGGCTGACACAGGAGCGCGACACGGCCGAACTCCTCGCCCTGACCGAAGCGGCCGAGACGGCGGCCGAGGACAGCGCGTCGCTGCTGCTGCGCACCCTGCGCGAGCGGGCGCGGATCCACCGCGAGGCACGGGACTGGGAAGCGGCGGCGACCGCGTACGGACAGGCCGAGCGCAGCGCGCCGCGCGACAGCCCCGAACGGTGCGAACTCCTCGCCGAATGGGGCGAGATGCTGCTCACCGAGACCCGTCTCATCGACCGCGCGGAGGGCATCCTGCGCGAAGCCCTCACCAACGTCACCTCCAGGACCCCGCTGCGCTGGCGCCTCCACCTGCTGCTCGGTACGGCCCTGCTGGACCGCTACCGCGGCGACCCCGCGGGCGGCGGTTTCCTGCCCGACGTCTACGAGGGCTGCCATCTGCTGGAGCTCTCGGCCCGCCGCGCCGCCGACCCGGAAACCCGGGCCCGCTCCTGGCTGCTCCTGGCGGGCGCGCGCCTGGAACTGCCGCAGCCGCAGACGCACTTCGCCTCGGCGGAGTCCGCTTACGGCAGAGCGCTGCGCGAGATCCCCGAACCGCCCTCGATCACGGCGGCCCGCGCGCTGCACGGCCGCGCCGAACTGTACGAGCGGATGGCCCGCCCGTCGGCGGCCCTGACCGACTACCGGGCGGCGGCCGACCACTGGCGCGACCTGGCGGAGCAGGGCATCGCGGTCCCGCAGGACGAGGCACGGGCGACCCGCGAGCGGGTCGGGGCGCTGAGCGGCTGAGACCCGTCCGGCGCCCGCCCACGAGCGCCGGACGGGCCGCGCGTGTGTCCTCGAACGCCGGACGGGCTCAACAGCCCACCCCTCTCGGGGCAGATGCGTGCGCGACCGGTGCGTGCATCGACGCGCCCGGTATGCGCTCCCTAGGTCGTGTCTTCAAAGTAGCGCCGTCCGCCCGCAGGGCGGGGCCGGCGGCGGCAGGTGGGGTGCATCGCAAGGCGGAGGATCGGTCTTGTGGATGGACCAGCCGTACTTGGCCGAGTCCGACAACGCGGCGAGGTGCCGTGCCAGGCGTCGTGGGCCAGGCGGGACTTTGAAGACACGGCCCAGGGGGCCGCGCGGGTGCGGCCGAACACCGACTCCCTGTGTGGCGAACGGGTTTCCGAATCGTGGGCCTCGGGAAGGAGAAACCTCACGGCATCGCCTCCCAAGGCGTGCCGTGAACCCGGCGCCGTCCGCCCCGCAGAGCGGTGCTCATGGCGTCTGGTGTGTGCGCGAACGCAAGGCGGGACTTTCACCACACGCCCTCGGGGGCATCGGGGAGGAGCAGAGCGTGCTGGAGCAACGTGTGCCCGGATCCGCGGAGCGGATCAGTGGGATTCCAGGCAGTCCGGTGCTCCCCGATCTGACCGGCGTCGACCTGTGGACCCTCCAGGGCCTGGACGACGCCGCACTGACGGCGGCAGTCGAGGATGTGCTCCGCTGCCCGGGCTCGTTCACCGATTCGTGGAACGACGGGAAGTGAACGGGCTGACGCGGCGGCGGGAATCGGCCGGTCTCGTCGCGGAGCGGAGGTAATGGCCGCGGCGCCGGGGGCCTTCGTCGTCCCGCCCGGCACCCTCGTGCGGCTCGCCGCCACCCGCCAACTGCCCCGCGACACCGACCTGTTGCATGCCGCCCTGCACAGCCGCCGCCTGGTGCTGTTCAAAGCCCTTCTCGCCCGCGTCGGGCGGGAGGACTTACCGCCGGGCGCCCGCGCCGCGTTCGACCGGGACTGGCGGCTCCTGACCCGGTCCGAGTCGCCCGCGCCGGCCGCCGCCCGGCGGCTCCTCGACTACCCCGCCGTCGGCGGCTGGGTCGTGGACGCCCTCAACGCACAGGGACCGGAGGGCCTCGCCGCCGCCCTCCGCCCCCTCGGCGGGATCGCTGTCGCCACGGGGCTGAGCACCGGTGCCCCTCTCGACCTCCTGCTGCCCACGGCGGACGGGCGTCTCGTCCTGCCCGGCATCGGAGTTCAGGACGCCCGCGCACCCCGCGTACGGATCCGCTCGGGTCCGCGCGGCACGTTGCTCACCCCCGTGGGCCGCCCGGCCCGGTCCGTACTCCTGCGGCCCGACGGCCGAGGGGTGGGGGCGGGCTGGGACTCCCTGGCCGTGCTGCCGGGCAGTGCCGGCCGGCTCGACGACCTCGGGACCGGTCACACCTTCGACGCCGGGTCTCGGCCCCGTACGGACCGCGCCGCCTGGCTCGCCCGCTGGCGGGCCGCCGTCGCCCTCCTGGAGTCCGCGGACCCGTGGCGCGCGGCCGAAGTCACCCGGCTCGTACGGTCCGTGGTGCCGATGGCACCGGCCGGCGAGGGCGCCTCCAGCGGCACCCTCAGGGCGGCGCCCTGGGCCGTGCAGACCGCGCTGCCCGACACCGCGCGCCGGTTCGCCGAGGTGCTCGTCCACGAACTCGCCCACAGCAAGCTCGCCGTTCTCGCCGACCTCGTCGCGCTGCACCGCGCCGACGGAGCCGCCGTCCACCGCGTCGCGTGGCGCGAGGACCCGCGCCCCTTCGACGGCGTGCTCCAGGGGACCTACGCGCATCTCGCCCTCGCCGACCTCTGGTCGCGCGTCGCCGAGCGTCCCGGCGCCGCGCCCGCCGCCCGCCGGGCGGCCCGCGCCCGCTGCGAGAAGTACCGCGCACAGGTCGCCGACGCGCTCCCCGTCCTGCTGGACAGCCATCAACTCACCGAGCGCGGCACGCGGTTCACCGTCTCGATGAAGCAGCATCTGACGTCACTGGGCAGGGGTCCGAATAGCCCGTACGCACTGTCCGATTCCCTGTCCGGTGACGGTGACGTTCGGTAACATTTCAGACGCGCCGTCAGGGAATGGCGCAGCTCGATGAATGAGGAGACGCGCGCATGGTCGCTCAGCGGCACCTGACGGGGGACGGCGGCCCCGATCAGGAGTCCCAGCATTTCGTGGTCGCCTTCCCGGGCCATCACCGGCCGTGGGCCACCTGGATCGCACGCCGGCTCGAAGCGCACGGCCATCGCGTCACGACCCACCGCTGGGACCCCGACCGGGACCAGTCCCTGGAGGTCGCGCTCGGTGACCTCCTGCTGGCCAGAGGCCGGGTCCTGCTGGTGCTCAGCGAGTGGTTCTTCCAGCTCGGACCGCGCCGCGAGGGCGACTGGAACGATGTGCTGCGCGGCTTCGTCGCCGCCAACGCGGACCGGTTCGCCGCCGTCAACCTCACCAACCGCTCGCTGCTGCCCGCCACCGCCGTCCTCGAACCGGTCGACCTGTGGGGCATCGGCGAACAGGAAGCCGAACGGCGCCTGCTGGCGCGGCTCTCCCTCGAACCGGGCTCGCTGCGCACCGACACGGTGTCCACCCCCTCCCGCTACCCCAGCGACGCGCCCGCCGTCTGGGGCGAGGTGCCGCGCCGCAACTCGCGCTTCACCGGCCGGGACGAACTGCTCAACCGCGTCCAGGAATCGCTCACCGAAGTCGAACCGGGCGCGGCGGTCTGCGCGCTCGTCGGCATGGCCGGCATCGGCAAGACCCAGCTCGCCGCCGAGTACGCGCACCGCTTCAGCCCCGACTACGACGTCGTGTGGTGGGTCAACTCCGACCAGCGCGGCACCCAGCGCGACCGGTTCGGGGAGCTGGCACCGGCCCTCGGCCTGCGCGGCGGCTCCGAGCCCGGCGAGCGGATCCGCGCGGTGCGCGACGCGCTGCGCCGCGGCGACCCGCACGGCCGCTGGCTGGTCATCTTCGACGGCTGGGAGGACGTGGAGGAGGCCGCCTCGATGCTGCCCCGGGGCGGCACCGGTCACATCCTGATCACCTCTCGGAACCACGGGTGGCGCACCGTCGGCGACGTGGTGGAGGTGCCGGTCTTCCGGCGCGCCGAGTCGACCGGCTATCTGATGCGCAGGGCCCCGCACATCACGGCGGCCGAGGCCGACGAGGTGGCCGTCGAGTTCCAGGACCTGCCGCTCCAGATGGCCCACGCGGCGGCGCTGCTCGGCGAGTTGCGGATGCCCGTACCGGAATACCTGGGGAAGGTCCACAGCGGGGAGATCAACCCCTTGGAGGAGGTGTCCGAGCTCGGCGACTACCCCAGCTCCTCGCTCACCTCCTGGTCGATGCTCTTCAACCGGGTCCGTGAGTCCGAGCCCCGCGCGCTCGAACTCCTCAAGCTCTGCGCCTGCTTCGCACCCGGCCGGATCCCCATCGGCCTGGTCCGCGGTGTGTCACCCGAAGGGCTTCCGGAGCAGCTCCGCTGGATCGCCGACAACTCACCCGACTGGCCGCGGGCCCTGGACACCCTCGCCAACTACTCGGTCATCACCAAGGATTCACGCAGCTCGTCCGTCTCCGAGGGACGCGAGGCCGGGCCCCGCCAGGAGTCCGTCCACATGCACCGCGTCGTGCACGGCATCGTCAGCCGGCTCACCGCGGGCGCCGACCGCGACACCCACCGCGCCGTGGTCCGCCAGGTCCTCGTCGGCAGCGACCCCGGCGAGCCCTCCGACAGCAGGCAGTGGCCCCGGTACGCCGAGATCCTGCCCCAGCTCGAATACTCGGGCGCCTTGGCGAGCACCCATCCGCGCACCGTCCAACTCGTCCTGAACTGCCTCCAGTACTGCTACAACAGCGGCGAGTACACCGTCGGCATGGACCTGTCCCGACGGGTCCGGGAGCAGTGGGTCGAGCTGTTCGAGCCGGACTCCGAGGTCATGCTGGAACTGAGCGCCCAGACCTCGGTCATCCTGCGCGCGAGCGGCCGGTTCCACGAGGCGTTCGACCGGGACAGCGCGACTCTGGATCTGCTGCTGGCCCAGCCGGAGCCGGACCCGATCAGGCTGATGACGGCCAACAGCGGGCTCAGCTCCGACCTGCGGTTCCTCGGCCGCTACCCGGAGTCGTACCGGCTCCAGCGGGACGTGGTCGATGTCGGCCGCGACCTGCTGGGGGCCGATCAGTGGACCACCCTCCAGGCCCAGCACAACCTGGGCGTGACCCTGCGCCTCCTCGGCCAGTTCGAGAAGGCGTACGAGACCGACCTCGACACGCTGCGCAAGCGCGAGGCGGTCCTGCGAGCCCGGCACTCCAACACCCTGCACTCGGTCAACGCGTGCGCCCGCGACCTGCGCCTCCTCGGCCGGTACCACGACGCGCTGGCCCGGCAGGAGCTGGGCGTACGGACCCAGATCCAGGTCCTCGGCGAACACCACCCGCAGACGCTGTGGGCGCAGCACAACCTCGTCCTGTGCAGGCGCAGGGCGGGCACGAAGGGCGAGGACGTCGGTCCGATCATGGCGGACCTGCTCTCCCGCCACGAGCGCGTGTACGGCAAGGGCCACCACAACAACCTGATGCTCGTCACCGACTACGGCAACTACCTGCGCGTGCACGGCGATCTGGGCCAGGCCAGGGACCTGCTCGCCGAGGCGGAGGACACCTACCGCGCACTGGTCGGCCAGGCCCACCCCGTACCGACCGGGATGCAGTCCAACATCGGCCTCCTCATGCAGGCCGAGGGGAACAGGGACGGTGCGCTCGTGCTCTTCGAGCAGGCGCTCACCGGTCTGCGCACCCTGCTCGGCGACGACCACCCGTGGACGCTGGGCTGCGCGCTGAACGCGGCCGGCGGGCGCAACCTCACCGGGCGTCTGGAGGAGGCCGCCGAGCTGAGCAGGGAGACGCTGCGGCGCTCCCGCGCGGCGCTGGGTGACGACCATCCGCTGACGCTCTCCAGCCAGACGGCGCTCGCCGCCGATCTGCGGGGGCTCCAGCAGCGCGAGGAGGCGGACAAGGTCGAGGAGGACGCCCTCCAGAAGCTGACGCGCACGATGGGCGCGCAGCATCACCACACACTGTCGGCGCGCCAACGGATCCGCCCCTACTGGGACTTCGAGCCGTATCTGGGCTGAGCACCCGGCCCGGCAGACACCCGGCCCGTACACGGACGAGGGCCCGGCACCGCGAGAAGCGGTGCCGGGCCCTCGTCCGTCACATCAGAGCCGTCAGGCGTCGAAGACCTCCGCGCAGAGCTGCGCCTGCTCCGCCTGGTGCCGCTTGGCGGAGCCGACCGCGGGCGACGACGAAGCGGTCCGCGAGATACGGCGCAGCCGCTCACCGTGCGGGATGTCGGCGCCGACCGCCAGGTCCAGGTGGTCGATCAGGTTGAGCGCGATGAACGGCCACGCGCCCTGGTTCGCCGGCTCCTCCTGCGCCCACAGGTACTTCTCGGCGTTCGGGTACTTCGCGATCTCCGCCTGGAGCTCCGCGCCCGGCAGCGGGTACAGCCGCTCGAGACGCACGATCACCGTGTCCTTCGCACCGCGCTTCTGGCGCTCGGCGTCCAGGTCGTAGTAGACCTTGCCCGCGCAGAAGACGACCTTGCGGACGTCCGCCGGCTCGATCGTGCCCGCCTCGGCCATCGCGTCGCCGATCACCGGGCGGAAGCCGCCCGAGGTGAACTCCTCGATCTTCGACGTCGCCGCCTTCAGCCGCAGCAGCAGCTTCGGGGTGAAGACGACCAGCGGCTTGTGGTGCGGGTTGTGGACCTGCCAGCGCAGCAGGTGGAAGTAGTTCGACGGCAGGGTCGGCATCGCGACCGTCATGTTGTTCTGCGCGCACATCTGGAGGAAGCGCTCGGGGCGCGCGGACGAGTGGTCCGGGCCCTGGCCCTCGTAGCCGTGCGGCAGCAGCAGCGTGACGCCCGAGGTCTGGCCCCACTTCTGCTCCGCCGACGAGATGAACTCGTCGACGACGGTCTGCGCCCCGTTGACGAAGTCGCCGAACTGGGCCTCCCACATGACCAGCGACTCCGGGCGGGCCAGCGAGTAGCCGTACTCGAAGCCCATCGCCGCGTACTCGCTCAGCAGCGAGTCGTAGACGTTGTAGCGGGCCTGCTCCTCGGACAGGTAGAGCAGCGGGGTGTAGTCCTCGCCGGTCTCCTGGTCCACCAGCACCGCGTGGCGCTGGCCGAACGTGCCGCGGCGGGTGTCCTGGCCCGACAGCCGGACCGGGGTGCCCTCCATCAGCAGCGAGCCGATGGCGAGGGTCTCGCCGGTGCCCCAGTCGATCGTGCCGTCCTCGACCGACGCCGCACGGCGCTGCATCTGCGGCATCAGCCGCGGGTGCACCGTGATGTGGTCGGGGATGTTGACCTGGGACTCGGCGATCCGCTTGACGACCTCCTGCGAGATGGCCGTCGTGACCGCGACCGGGAACTGGGCCTGGGCGTCCGGGACATGGGTCGGAGCCGGGTGCGACGTGGCCTCGCGGACCTCGGCGAACACCTTCTCCAGCTGGCCCTGGAAGTCCTGGAGCGCCTGCTCCGCCTCTTCCAGCGTGATGTCGCCGCGACCGATCAGCGACTCGGTGTAGAGCTTGCGCACCGAACGCTTCTTGTCGATCAGGGTGACCATCTGCGGGTTGGTGAACTGCGGGTTGTCGCCCTCGTTGTGCCCGCGACGGCGGTAGCAGATGAGGTCGATGACGACGTCCTTGTTGAACGTCTGGCGGAACTCGAACGCGAGCCGCGCCACCCGGACGCATGCCTCCGGGTCGTCACCGTTCACATGGATGATCGGCGCCTCGATCATGCGCGCGACGTCCGTCGCGTACATCGAGGAGCGCGAGGCCTCCGGGGCGGCGGTGAAGCCGACCTGGTTGTTGATCACCACGTGCACCGTGCCGCCGGTGCGGTAGCCGCGCAGCTGCGACATGTTGAGCGTCTCGGCGACGACACCCTGGCCCGCGAAGGCCGCGTCGCCGTGCAGCGCGACGGGCAGCACGGTGAAGTCCGTGCCCGCCTTGTTGATGATGTCCTGCTTGGCGCGCGCGATGCCTTCGAGGACCGGGTCGACCGCCTCCAGGTGCGAGGGGTTCGCCGCCAGCGAGACCTTGATCTGCTCGCCGTCGAGACCGGTGAAGGTGCCCTCGGCGCCCAGGTGGTACTTCACGTCGCCGGAGCCGTGCATCGACTTCGGGTCGAGGTTGCCCTCGAACTCGCGGAAGATCTGCGCGTACGACTTGCCGACGATGTTCGCCAGCACGTTGAGCCGGCCGCGGTGGGCCATACCGATGACGACCTCGTCGAGCCGCGACTCGGCAGCCGAGTCGATGACCGCGTCGAGCAGCGGGATGACGGACTCGCCGCCCTCCAGGGAGAACCGCTTCTGGCCGACGTACTTGGTCTGGAGGAACGTCTCGAACGCTTCGGCCGCGTTGAGCCTGCGCAGGATCCGCAGCTGCTCCTCGCGCTCCGGCTTGGAGTTGGAGCGCTCGATACGGTCCTGGAGCCACTTGCGCTGCTTCGGGTCCTGGATGTGCATGAACTCGACGCCCGTGGTGCGGCAGTACGAGTTGCGCAGCACGCCCAGGATGTCGCGCAGCTTCATCATCGACTGGCCGGCGAAGCCGCCGACCGCGAACTCCCGCTCCAGGTCCCACAGGGTGAGGCCGTGCTCGGTGATGTCCAGGTCGGGGTGCTTGCGCTGGCGGTACTCCAACGGGTCGGTGTCGGCCATGACATGGCCGCGCACCCGGTAGGAGTGGATCAGCTCGAAGACCCGCGCGGGCTTCGTGACGTCCTCGTCGTGCGAGGCGTCGATGTCCTTGAGCCAGCGCACCGGCTCGTAGGGGATCCGCAGCGCCTGGAAGATCTCGTCGTAGAACTCGTTCTCGCCGAGCAGCAGCTGACTGACGATCCGCAGGAACTCGCCGGAGGCGGCGCCCTGGATGACACGGTGGTCGTACGTCGAGGTCAGCGTCATGACCTTGGAGATGCCCAGCTTGTTCAGGGTGTCCTGCGACGTGCCCTGGAACTCCGCCGGGTAGTCCATCGAACCGACGCCCATGATGACCGACTGACCGGGCATCAGACGCGGCACGGAGTGCACCGTGCCGAGGCCGCCCGGGTTGGTCAGCGAGACGGTGACGCCGGTGAAGTCGTCCATCGTGAGCTTGTTGCCGCGGGCGCGCCGGACGATGTCCTCGTACGCCTGCCAGAACTCGAAGAAGTTGAGCGTCTCGGCCTTCTTGATGCCGGCGACGACGAGCTGGCGGTCGCCGTTCGGCTTCACCAGGTCGATGGCCAGACCGAAGTTGATGTGCTCCGGCTTGACCAGGGTCGGCTTGCCGTCCTTCTGGGTGAAGGAGTAGTTCATCGACGGCATGGCCTTGATGGCCTGCACCATCGCGTACCCGATGAGGTGCGTGAAGGAGATCTTGCCGCCGCGCGCCCGCTTCAGGTGGTTGTTGATGACGATGCGGTTGTCGAAGAGCAGCTTCACCGGGACGGCGCGCACGGACGTGGCCGTGGGCAGCTCCAGCGACATGCTCATGTTCTTCGCGACAGCGGCCGACGGGCCGCGCAGCGTCACGAACTCGGGCCCGGTGGGCTCCTCGTCGGACAGCTCGTCCTTCGGCGCCGCCTTGGCGGCGGCCGGCTTCGCGGCGGGCGGCGCGGCCTTCGCCGGCGCGGGAGCCGCAGCGGCGGGCTTCGCCGGAGCGGCCGGTGCCGCCGCCGGTGCCTGCGACTCGGCCTTGGGGGCCTGAGCCTGCGCGGGCGCCGCTGCCACGGGCTTCGCCGGAGCGGCGGGAGCTGTCGTGGAGGTCGTGGCAGTCGCCGTCACGGGTGCGGCCGGTGCGGCACTCGCCGCAGCCCCCGCGGCTGCGGTGGACGCCGTCGTGGACTCCGGGCTCTTGTCCGCCGTACCGGTCGTGCCCGGCTTGTAGTCGGCGAAGAAGTCCCACCAGGCACGGTCGACCGAATTCGGGTCCTGGAGGTACTGCTGGTAGATCTCGTCGACGAGCCATTCA
This sequence comes from Streptomyces sp. NPDC060366, assembly GCF_042725135.1. NCBI lineage: Bacteria > Bacillati > Actinomycetota > Actinomycetes > Kitasatosporales > Streptomycetaceae > Streptomyces > Streptomyces sp. NPDC060366. Next base: position 536,269 of record NZ_JBHXDC010000003.1, read on the forward strand.
TTGGGCCCGAAGGCGGCGGCAGGATTCTTGTCCTGCCCCGTTTGGTCGGTCGAGACGCTTGAGTTACTGGGGGACTGAGACGACACGGCGGCAACCGCCCTCTTCCGCTTCACAAGGTGATGGACAGCGGGAATCAAGGCTACGCCTACCGGACCGAGAGGAGCAGACCGGGCGGGGGCAACGTCATGCAAGTCACACCGGAAGGCGGGTTTCGGCGTAGGAATTGGCGGGAAACGAGCCAGGTTTCCTTGGAGCTGTCCTCGGAGCTGTGGACGCACCGTGACGCCACACGGTCTTTTCACCGACTGAACGGAGTCCGGACCGGCAGCACCCGACCGAATTTCCGTCAGAACGCGCTCGTTCGGTGCCTCCGGTTCGAACCCTACGTCAACCGCGCGCCCGAGGGATTCCCGGAAGTGTCACCTGGATGAGGCAGCCACGTACGGATTCGGCCACCCCGATACGCCCGCCGTGCAGATCCACCGCCCAGCTCGCGATCGCCAGCCCCAGCCCCGTACCGCCGTCACTGCCGGGACCGTGCGGCGACGGCGCGCTGCCGCGGTTGAAACGCTCGAAGACCCGGTGCCGCTCCGGCTCCGGGATACCCGGTCCCTCGTCCTGGATCTCCAGATCCAGCGACTCCGGACCGTGCCCGCGCCGTGCCCGCACCGTCACCCGGCCGTGCGGCGGGCTGTGCTTGACCGCGTTGTCGATGAGATTCGCCACCACCTGGTGCAGCCGCTCCGCGTCCGCGTGCGCCGTCAGCTCCGGCGGCGACACATCCAGATGCAGATGCACGTCCGTACGGGTGTGGTTGCCGGAACCCGAGCTGAGACCGCGCTGCGAGGCCGCGAGATTGGCCTCCTTCAGCACCCCGGACAGATAGGGCCACACCTCGAAGCGCCGCGCCTTGAGCGGCAGCACACCGTTGTCGAGCCGCGACAGATCCAGCAGCGTCTCCACCAGCCGGCCCAGCCGCTCGGTCTGCTTCAGCGCCGTACGCATCGTCTCCGGATCGGCGGCGGACACCCCGTCCACCACGTTCTCCAGTACGGCGCGCAGCGCGGCGATCGGCGTGCGCAGCTCGTGCGAGACATTGGCGACCAGCTCCTTGCGGTGCCGGTCCACCGCCTCCAGGTCGTCCGCCATGCGGTTGATGGTGGAGGCCAGGTCGCCCAGCTCGTCACGGCGGTCGGCGCCGCTGACGCGCCGCGTGTAGTCACCGTGCGAGATGCCCTTCGCGACGGTGTTCATCTCGTCCAGCGGGGCGGTCAGACCGTGCGCCACGAACTGCGTTATCAACAGCGTCGCGATCATGGAGAAGACCGTGATGAAGCGCAGCTCGGTCTCGGTGCGCAGCGCCACCATCAGCAGCCCCGTGGTGATGAGCACGGAGACCACGACGAGCATGCCGAGCTTGGTCTTGATGGAGAACGGCCGCAGACCGCCGCCGTCCACCCCGCCGAGAGACCCGTGCCCCGCCCTTATCCGGGCCGGACCCTTGCGCGCCGGACCGCCGTGGCCGGACGGGTCGTGCCGCTGCGAGCCGCCTCTGGCCGGCCGGGGAACGCCGGTACGGGCCGACGACGGGCGCGCGGCGCGCGGGGGGCGCGGACCCCGTGGCGTACGGCCCGCGCGTCCCGTACGTCCGGGACCCTCGGCCTGCTCGCCCCCGCCGCCCGGCGTCCGGCTCATGGCGCCGGTGTCTCCAGGGCGTACCCCACGCCGTGCACCGTCCGGATGCGCTCGGCGCCGATCTTCCGGCGCAGGGCCTTGATGTGGCTGTCGACCGTGCGGGTGCCCGAGGCGTCCGCCCAGTCCCACACCTCGGCCAGCAGCTGCTCCCGCGAGAGCACCGCGCGCGGCGTGTTCGCCAGGCAGACCAGCAGGTCGAACTCGGTGGGCGTCAGATGCACGTCCTCCGCCCGCACCCGCACCCGGCGCTGCGCGTGGTCGATCTCCAGCTCTCCGAGGCGCAGGATGCCGCTGCGCGGTGTCACGGCGGCCAGCGCCGCGCGCTCCACCCGGCGCAGCAGGACATGCACCCGCGCCGCCAGCTCCCGCATGGAGAACGGCTTGGTCATGTAGTCGTCGGCCCCGACACCGAGCCCCACGAGCATGTCGGTCTCGTCGTCGCGTGCCGTCAGCATCAGCACCGGCACCGGACGCTGCGCCTGGACACGGCGGCAGACCTCCAGACCGTCGAAGCCGGGCAGCATCACGTCGAGGACCATCAGGTCGGGCTGCCACGCCTCGGCGGCGTCCACGGCCGCAGGGCCGTCGACCGCGGTCTGGACCACGAAGCCCTCGGCGCGCAGCCGGGCCGCGATTGCGTCCACGATCGTCGCGTCGTCCTCGACCACGAGCACCCGGCGCTGCGCGCCGGGAGTGGCCGCGACCCCGTTCTGGCTGGTGTGTGTCTGCTCCATCGCCCCGCCCCTGGTACGTTCCGCGATCCGTGTTCCTCGATCCACAATCCCCGTGAGGATGTCGATCCCGTGTGTGGGGAGCAGCGTAGAGGCACCGGAGGGCTCCCGGCTACGCAGGGCGAACGGCGAGATGGACCACGTCAGGCACTCCTCGGGCAACTTGGATCTCTTCGGTCCTAACCCCGGTGAAACCGGCATTCCGCAGCGCCTCCTCGAATGCGGGGGACGGCTGCGCGGACCAAACGGCCAGGACTCCGCCGGGGTTGAGCCGTGCGAGGCAGTCGGCCAGCCCGCCGGGTGTGTACAGGCTCGCGTTCTCGTCGGTGACGGTCCAGCCCGGCCCGTTGTCGATGTCGAGGCAGAGGGCGTCGTAGTGGTCGGTGGGCTCGTCGGTGACTTCCGCCGCCGTACGCAGGTACTCGACGAGGTCGGTGTGGAGGATCACAGTGCGCGGGTCGCCGAGCGCGGCGCCGGAGATCCGGGCGAGCGGTCCCTCGTGGTGCCAGTCGATGACGGCCTGCTCGCGTTCGACCACCACGATCCGGCCCCAGCGGTCGTCGGCGGCGGCGTGCGCGAGCGAGAAACCGACACCGAGCCCGCCGATGAGGAGGGACGGCAGGCCGTCACGGCGGTCTGGTGCGAGGGCGGCCTGCGCGGCGTCGATCAGCAGCCGCTCGGAGCGGCCGTCGGAGGTGTCCATCAGGAACGTGCCGTTGGCGATGATCTCGTGGATGTCGCCCTCGTCGCCCTCACCGCCGGGCCGCCGCCGCAGGACGACCTCGCCGTACGGTCCGTCGCGCCGGTCGAGGGTGACGGGGCGGGCTTCGGGGGCGTCGGGAGCGTCGGGGGTGGGGTCGGGCACGGGGATGTCTCCTCAGATCTGCGGCTGAACCGGGTCCGCCGCCATCCTCGCGGGGCGCACGGGACGACGACAATTCGGTTCTCGGGGCGTGTGCCCGGGGGAGGCGCCGTCAGTCGTCCGTCCCGCGTACGACGCCCGTGAGCGGGCCCTGGAGCCGCCAGCCGAGCGACGTGTACAGACCCAGGCCGTCGCTGGTGGCGGAGAGGACGCCGGTGGTGGCGCCCGCGTCGGCGGCGGCCGTTTCGAGCGTACGCATCACCAGCCGGCCGAGGCCGCGCCTGCGGTGGTTCTCCGAGGTCTCGACCTGGTCGACGACCGCCGTCCGGCCGTCGCCCGTCCCCGCGATCCGGCCGCGCGCGGCGGGGGAGCCGTCGGGGGCCGTCACCCGCAGGCGCAGGACACCGTCGCGGGTCTCCGTCTCCACCGTGTAGCCGGCGGGCGGGGCCGGTGGGACGGAGCGGCGCAGCGCGTGGAACATCATGTGGCCGGGGTCGTCCGGCACCGTCCAGCCCGGCGTGATCCACTCGGCCACCCGCTCCGGCGGTGCGAGTACTTTCAGCCAGGCTCCGGGCTCGGTGACGCTCTCGCAGAGCTTCCTTACGGAGGGCTCGTCGGGCTCGGGAAGGACGTGCCGGAACACATGGCCGGGCAGTCCGACATCGATGCGGTAGCCCCACGGCTCCACGACCGGCGCCGGTGTCGAGCGGTTGACGGCCCATCCCGCGACCCACACGGAAGTAATGGTTGAACTGTCCATGGGCTTATTACATCCCATGCCCCGTCGGTGCGCGACTGCTTTCCGCCGGGCGGGATTCGGGGCGGTGCCGGGGCAAGGCGGTCAGGGGCCCGATCGCTCAGAGCGAACACCCTCCCCAGGTATCCGGGGAACAACGGCAGGCTCACAAGCATTGAGTCGACATAGCTCAAGTTTTGACTGCCGAAGGGGAGACCATGGCTGCCACGTCCACACCGCTCACCCTGCCCGTGCTGCCGCTCGACGACGAGGTCGTGCTGCCGGGGATGGTGGTGCCGCTGGACCTGTCCGACACCGAAGTACGTGCCGCCGTGGAGGCCGCCCAGGCGGCCGCGGGCGACGGCTCCGACGGGGGAAAGCCGAAGGTGCTGCTCGTGCCGCGCCTCGACGGGGCGTACGCGGGGACCGGCGTCCTCGGGACCGTCGAGCAGGTCGGCAGGCTCTCCGACGGCGACCCCGGCGCCCTGATCCGCGGCAGGGGCCGCGTCAGGATCGGCGCCGGTACGACCGGGCCCGGCCGGGCCCTGTGGGTCGAGGGGCTGCGTGTCGAGGAGACCGTGCCCGACCCGCTGCCCGGTTCCGTCACCGAACTGATCAAGGAATACAAGGCTCTCGCCACCGACTGGCTGAAGAAGCGCGGCGCCTGGCAGGTCGTGGACCGCGTCCAGCAGATCGACGACGTCTCGCAGCTCGCCGACAACGCCGGATACTCGCCGTTCCTCAGCACGGCCCAGAAGGTCGAGCTGCTGGAGACGGCCGACCCGGTCGCCCGCCTGAAGACGGCGACCGACCAGCTCCGTGAGCACTTCGCCGAGCAGGACGTCGCCGAGTCCATCGCCAAGGACGTCCAGGAGGGCGTCGACAAACAGCAGCGCGAGTTCCTGCTGCGACGCCAGCTCGACGCCGTACGCAGGGAGCTGTCCGAGCTCAACGGCGACCCCGAGGACGAGTCCGACGACTACCGGTCCCGCGTGGAGGCCGCCGACCTGCCCGAGCACGTCCGCGAGGCCGCGCTCAAGGAGGTCGACAAGCTGGAGCGGTCGTCCGACCAGAGCCCGGAGGGCTCGTGGATCCGCACCTGGCTGGACACCGTCCTCGAACTGCCGTGGAACGAGCGGTCGAAGGACGCGTACGACATCCGGGGCGCCCAGCGCGTCCTCGACGCCGAGCACGCGGGCCTGGAGGACGTGAAGGAGCGGATCACGGAGTACCTGGCCGTCCGCAAGCGCCGCGACGACCGCGGGCTCGGTGTGGTCGGAGGCCGCCGCGGCGGCGCCGTCCTCGCCCTCGTCGGTCCGCCCGGCGTCGGCAAGACCTCGCTCGGCGAGTCCGTCGCGCACGCCATGGGGCGTTCCTTCGTCCGTGTCGCGCTCGGCGGTGTCCGTGACGAGGCGGAGATCCGCGGCCACCGGCGTACGTACGTGGGCGCGCTTCCGGGCCGTATCGTCCGGGCGATCAAGGAGGCCGGTTCGATGAACCCGGTCGTCCTGCTCGACGAGATCGACAAGGTCGGCTCCGACTACCGGGGCGACCCGGCCGCCGCCCTCCTCGAAGTCCTCGACCCGGCGCAGAACCACACCTTCCGCGACCACTACCTGGAGGTCGAACTCGACCTCTCCGACGTGGTCTTCCTCGCCACCGCGAACGTCCTGGAGTCCATCCCCGAGGCTCTGCTCGACCGGATGGAGCTGGTGCGTCTCGACGGCTACACCGAGGACGAGAAGGTCGTCATCGCCCGCGACCACCTGCTGCCGAGGCAGCTGGAGCGGGCCGGTCTGGAGACCGGCGAGGTGACGCTGGAGGACGAGGCGCTGCGCAAGCTGGCGGGCGAGTACACCCGCGAAGCGGGCGTACGTAACCTCGAACGCTCCATCGCCAGACTGCTCCGCAAGGTCGCCGCACAGCACGAGCTGGGCGAGCGCGAACTGCCGCTCTCCGTAGGAGACGGCGATCTGCGCGGGCTGATCGGCCGGCCGCACCACGTGCCCGAGTCCGCCCAGGACCCGGCCGAGCGCCGTACAGCCGTGCCCGGTGTGGCCACGGGCCTCGCCGTCACCGGCGCCGGCGGAGACGTCCTCTTCGTGGAGGCGTCGCTGGCCGACCCGGAGACGGGCGGTTCGGGTCTCACCCTGACCGGACAGCTCGGCGACGTCATGAAGGAGTCGGCGCAGATCGCGCTGTCCTTCCTGCGCTCGCACGGCGCCGAACTGGAACTGCCGGTGGCCGACCTGAAGGACCGGGGCGTGCACATCCACTTCCCGGCGGGCGCGGTGCCCAAGGACGGCCCGAGCGCGGGCATCACGATGACGACGGCGCTCGCCTCGCTGCTGAGCGGACGCCAGGCCCGTACGGATGTCGCCATGACCGGTGAGGTCTCGCTGACCGGGCGTGTGCTGCCCATCGGCGGCCTGAAGCAGAAGCTGCTGGCCGCCCACCGGGCGGGCATCACGACGGTCGTCATCCCGAAGCGGAACGAGGCGGACCTGGACGACGTCCCCGCCGAGATCCTGGACAAGCTGGAGGTCCACCCGGTGACGGATGTACGCCAGGTCCTGGAGATCGCGCTCTCGTCGGCGACGGCGCCGGCGGAGATCCCGATCGCCGCCTAAGGCGCGAGACGCTCCACGCGACAGCGGCAGGTGGGCCCCCGGCACTCGGTGCCGGGGGCCCACCTCGCGCGCGTGCGGGCCGGGGCCGCTGTCGCCGGTACATAACCTGCGAAATAATGACGGAGCCGCGGCAATGGGCCTCGGAGACGGAAAACCTTCAGGAGCGGGAAAACGCGCGATGGGTGTGCTGGGTACTGACGTGCACGGAGACGGTACGGCCAATGAACCGGAACCGGCCGGGAAAAGTGATGTGGACCACGAATTCCTGGCGCTGGAGCGTGAGTTGGCGGTCTTTCTGCGGCGCGCCAGAGCCAATTCCGGTGAGATGGCCCGCGAGGTCCACCCCGAACTGGAGCCGGCCGCCTACGGACTTCTCGTACGGCTGGAGGAGACCGGTCATCAGCGGGCCACCGATCTCGCCGCCTATTTCGGGGTCGGCAAGGCGACGATGAGCCGTCAACTGCACGCGTTGGAAGGGCTCGGACTCGTCACACGCGAGCCCGATCCGGCCGACGGGCGCGCCTCGCTGGTCCGGCTCACCGGCGAGGGGGTCGCGCGCTTCCGCCGGGTGCGGGACGCGCGGCGCGAGCGGTACGTACGCAAGCTCGCCGACTGGGACCGGGCGGAGGTCGCCGAACTGGCGCGGCTGCTGCACCAGTTGAACGCGCGCGCCGAGAGCTGAGCCGGCCCTCGGGGGCGCATCCGAAGGGGGCCTACGGCTCCACGTACACGACCGTCGCGTCGTCGTACGGCTTGCCCCGCCGGAAGGCCACCCCGTCCGGGTCCGCGGACTCCGCCGCCCGCACCCGGTCGATCAGCTCCTGCGGTCCGCTCTTCCTGACGAGCGCCAGGCAGTCCGCCCAGTCGCCCTCCCGGAACACCTCGACCCAGCGCGCGGCGCCGTCGGTGAGCGCCACGGCGGTACGTACCTGTGCGGCCGGTGTCCGCCCCGTCACGGCCTTCGCCGCCACGTCCGGGTCGACGGCCGCGGTGAAGAAGCCGCCCTCGGCGTTCCGCAGCGCGTCCGTCGCGGCGGCCTGCCGGCGGACCGAGCGCGGGACACGGTCCAGCCGGTCGTCCACGACGGCCCGCACAGCACCGTCCGGCGACTCCAGAAGGAGGGTGGAGTCCGAGAGGACGAGGTGCTCGACCGTGTCCGTGTCCCAGCGCACCATGACGACGGTTGCCTGGGGCGTTCGGGGGTGAGAAAGGTCACACGTGTCACGGTGGGCGTCGGCCGTACGCCGGATCGACTCCGCGAGGGCGTCGGCGAGGGACATCTCCCGCCGGGAGGCTGACAGTTCGGTCAGCGCCCCGCCCAGCCGGGCGGTGAACCACGGGACGCCGTGCACACAGCCGTCACCGTTCGGCGGAGGCGTCACGCCGTCCAGCGCGATCAGCGTCCCGCCGCTGCCCGCCGAGGGCGCGGCCACGGCTGTCCAGTCCTCGTTCGGGCGGGGATGGCTGCCGGGGGCGGTGGCGATGTCGATGCGCATGGACCCCAGTCTGCCGGACGGGCCGCCCGCCCCCGCCGGACGCCTCGGCCGTGTCCGCGGGGTGTCCGGCCGTGCCCGCGCGGGCACGTGCGCCTCGGTACGGAGGCGGCGGCCGGCGTACCGCGACACGCGTCGGCCCGGTGTGCGGGGCGCTCCTCCGCGCGGCGTCGGAGTCACCGTCCCCACGATCGGAATGATCAGTTCCGTGTCGATGCGACCGGGCATCTTGCCAAAGCTCACGCGTAACTTCCAACCGCCCCACCGTGCGCACCGTGGACGCGCGCTCGCGCGAGTTGTTCGCCAACTCCTCCTTGATGTTCACTCGTTCAGGTGGCGGAGCAGCCGAAACGCGCCCCCTCCGAGAAACGCTGGAATGGTCGGAAGCCGTGCCAGGGGTGGAGGGGTTGTCCGGTGTGACCGGACGTCACCTCTGCTTCATGGGCGGACGAGTCAAGAATGCGAGCACCGGTGCAGAAGAAGCGGCCTCGGGGCAAGGGCGGCACGCGCGGCGGGTCCCAGGGCTCGGCAGAGCCCCGTAAGACGGGGACGGCCGGTTCCGCCGACGCCCCCGAGGTTCCGGCCGGCCGGCCCGTACGGGTACGCAGCCGGCTCGTCGCCGCGGTCGCCGTCGTCGGTGTCACCGTCGTGGCGGCGGGTCTGCCCGCCGTCCTGGCCGCATCGGCCGAACTGACCGACACCCAGCGCCTGGTCACCCTCGCCGAGCTGAACCGGCAGACGGCCGTCCTCGCCCACTCCCTCGCCGACGAGCGCGACGAAGTCGTCGTACACATCGCCGGGGGCCGCGAGGAGGCCGAGAGCGACAAGGCCGACGGCGAAAAGGACGGGGCGGACGACGACGGGGCCGACGGCGCCCCGGGCGGCGACCCGGCCACCCGCGTCGACCGGCAGATCGACGAGATCGACGAGTCCGCCTCCCCCGGACTGCGCAGGGACCTGTCCACCGTCCCGTCCATCCGCCGCACCGCCCTCACCGGCAAGGGCGCCGCCCTGGAGGCGTACCAGGCCTACACGGACGTCATCGCCAAACTGCACGCCATCAGCGACGAGGTCGCCGAGCAGACGCCCCCCGAGGCCGCCGACGGCACCCGTGCCCCCGCCGCGCTCGGCCGCGCCGTCGAGCAGGCGTCGGCCACCCGCGGTCTGCTGCTGGCCGCGCTCGCCGTCCCGGCGCCGGAGAGCGCCGAGCCGCGGTTCGACCCCGTCACCGGCCTCCCCGTCCAGCCGGCCGACGACGGGGACGCCGCCGAGAGCGACCGCACGCGCGACGCGCTCAGCGCCGCCGCCCAGCAGGCCCGCGTCCATGAACTCGCCTCCCTCGCCGACTTCGACCAGTCGGCGGGCGCCAGGGCGCGCGACTCCCTCGCGACGACCGTCACCGGTCCCGAGGTGACGGCGGCGGAGAAGTATCTGACCCGCCTCACCGACAGCCCCGAGCTGTCCGACAGCGACCGCGACGCCAATCAGGAGAAGGTCGAGTCGTCGCTGTCCAGCCGCATCGAGCAGATGCGCGGAGTCGAGTCGGGCATCGGTTCCAGCCAGCTCAAGCGGCTGGAGCAGCTCCGCGACGACGGAGTCACCTCGCTGGAGCTCGGCATCGCCCTCCTCGGCGGCCTGCTGATCGTCTCGGTCGGGGTGTCCACCGCCATCGCCCGTACGCTCACCAGACCGCTCGCCGTCGTCCGTATCGGAGCGGCCCGTCTGGCCGCCGAGCCCGCGACCGGGGAACCGGTCCGCTTCACCGGCCGCAACGACGAGTTCGGCCAGGTCGTCCGGTCGCTCAACAGCCTGCACGCCAAGTTCCTCGACGTGTCCGCCCGCGCCGAGAAGCTCAACAGCGACCGCACCGGACTGATCGGCGCCCGGCAGTCGATGGCCGACCAGCGCACCGAACTCCAGCAGCGGGCGGCCGACATCACCGCGCAACTCGAAGCGCTGCGGCACACCGTCCACCACACGTTCGTCAATCTCTCGCTGCGCACGCTCGGTCTCGTGGAGCGTCAACTCGGTGTCATCGAGACCTTGGAGGAGCGCGAACAGGACCCGGACCGGCTCGGTGTCCTCTTCCAGATCGACCACATGGCCACGGTGATGCGCCGGCACAGCGAGAACATGCTGATGTTCGCCGGGCACGAGTACGGCGGGAGTTACGCGGGCCCCGTGCCGCTCGTCGACGTCCTGCGCGCGGCTGTCAGCGAGATCGACAAGTACGAGCGCATCACCATCCGGTCGCTGCCGCCGCACGCCCAGCTGGCCGGCTTCGCCGCGGACGACATCAGCCATCTCGTCGCCGAACTCCTGGAGAACGCCACGTCGTTCTCGCCGCCCGACACCCGGGTCGAACTCTCGGGCTGGCTGCTGGAGAGCGGTGACGCGATGCTCTCCGTGCAGGACCGGGGCATCGGCATGTCGGCGGCGCGGATCGCCGAACTCAACGAGCGGCTCGCCGACCCGGACGCGCACGAGCCGTCGAAGTCGAAGGCCAAGCCGAAGTCGAAGCAGGCGGAGACGGCCAAGGCCGTGAAGCAGACCGCCACCGCCACCGCCACCGCCACCGCCGATGGCGAAGGGGACGGGCTCGGTCTGCGCGTCGCCGCCCTGCTCGCCACGCGCCACGGCGTGGAGATCACGCTGCGCGAGCACCAGCAGGGCGGGATCGCGGCGGTCGTCGTACTGCCGCAGGCCCTGCTGCCGTCGGCCGGGCCGATCGCGGCACCGCACCGGGTGACGTCGGCGGGCGCGGCGCCGGTGCTGACGCTGCCGGGATCGGTGGCGGAGGCCAACTCCAATGTGCTGCCCGGCCGTTCGGACCGTGACCCGTTGGTGACGGCGCCCGAGGACCCGGCCGACGACCCGTACGCCATCGGCCCCGACACGCACGAGCGGGTCGCCGATGCCGCGGACGACGTCACTGACGACAACGCGGACGACAGCGCGGACGACGTCACCGACGTGGCCGACGCCCCGGCTGTCTCAGCCCCTGAGACGGAAGAGACGGATCGGACGGACGAGACGGGCGGGACGGACGAGGCGGAGCCGTCCGCCGAGACGTCAACGGAGCCGGTCACCGACGCCGGCCCGCCCGCCGTCACCGACAAGGGACTGCCCAAGCGCACCCCGAAAGCGGTCAAGTCCGCCTCCACGACGGACGATCGGACGGGTAGCGTCGACGCGGACGCGCTGCGCCGCAGGCTCGGTGGCTTTCACCGGGGAGCCAAGGCCGGCAAGCGCGACGCCGACGCCGAGCTCTTGGAGCAGACCGAAGTGCAGAAGCAGAACAGTTCAGTACCGCGGCAGACGGAAGCGGCGGAGGGGACCGACGCGCGTACGCATGAGACGGGGGAAACTGTCGAGGAGGCACGCAGTTGACGGCGACCGGCACATTCGGACTGAGTAGCGAAGCCCGCAATCTCCACTGGCTGTTGACGAATCTCGTCGAGGAGGTGCGGGGAGCACGCTCCGTGGCGGTCGTCTCGTCCGACGGACTCCTGCTGCTGTCCTCGGACCCCGCGCGGCACGACGCGCCGGACAGCGAGGCCGGGAGCGAGAGCCCGCGCGGCTCCAGCGCCGACCTCGCCACCATCATCTCCGGCATCAGCAGTCTCACCCTCGGCGCCGCCGAGCTGATGGACACCGGCGGCGTCAAGCACACGATGGTCGCCATGGCGGAGGGCACCGTCTTCGTCATGTCGATCAGCGACGGTTCGCTGCTCGGCCTGCACGCCGGCGCCGACTGCGACATGCACGTCGTCGCCTACCACATGGCGATGTTCGTCGGCCGCGCCGGACACGTACTCACCCCCGAACTCCGCAGCGAGCTGCGCAAGTCGATGGAGAGCGCCCAATGACATCGGTGTCGGCGTCGATGTCGGGGCCGGCGTCTTCGTCCGGGCCCGTTCGTGGGCCCGGTGCCCTCGGGCTTCCGTCGCGCGGCACGGACCGCCGCATCGCGCGCGTTCGCCCGTACTCCCTGACGGGTGGCAGAACGCGCTTCGGGCATGTGCTGCTGGTCGAGACGTTCGTCGCCGCGCTCGAAGCTCCCGAGGAGCGCAAGGAGTTGACGAACGGCGACGGGCCCGCGTCGCGCGTCATGCCGGAGATGCGCGCCATCGTCGAACTGTGCAGACGGATGCGGACGGTCGCCGAGATCTCGGCGCTGCTCAAGATACCGCTGGGAGTCGTCCGGGTCCTGCTCAGCGATCTGGCCGACCAGGGAAGGGTCCGGGTGTACGGGACCGGTCACGGCAGCGACCACCCCGACCGGGCGTTGCTGGAAAGGGTGCTGGGTGGACTCCGCCGCCTCTGACTCGTCGGACGTGCGGGACGCCGGGGAAGAAGCGCCGCGCGACTGGCAGTTGGACCGCACGAGGGCACCCATAGCGACCAAGATCGTGGTCGCGGGCGGCTTCGGTGTCGGCAAGACGACCTTCGTCGGATCGGTCTCCGAGGTCAGGCCGCTGCGCACCGAGGCCGTGATGACCAGCGCCAGTGAGGGGACCGACGATCTCGCGGCCACCCCCGAGAAGACCACCACGACCGTCGCGATGGACTTCGGCCGCCTCACGCTCGACGACGACCTCGTGCTGTACGTCTTCGGCACCCCCGGTCAGCAGCGTTTCTGGTTCATGTGGGACGACCTGGTGCGCGGCGCGATCGGCGCCGTCGTCCTGGCCGACACCCGCAGGCTCGCCGACTGCTTCCCGGCGCTCGACTACTTCGAGAGCCGCGGCCTGCCGTACGTGGTGGCCGTCAACCACTTCGAGGGCACCGAGTCGTTCGAGGTCCGGGACGTACGGGAGGCGCTGTCGGTACCGGTGGGCGTACCCGTGATGATCATGGACGCGCGTAAACGGATCACGGTCGTCGAATCGCTGCTGACCCTGGTGGGTCACGCCCTCGAAGCGCCGGACAGGACCTAGGCCGTGTCTTCGAAGTCCCGCCTGGCCCGCGACGCCTGGCACGGCGCCTCGCCGCGTTGTCGGAGTCGGCCGAGTACGGCTGGTCCATCCACAAGACCGATCCTCCGCCTCGCGATGCACCGCACCAGCCGCCGCGGGCACCGCCCTGCGGGCGGACGGCGCCACTTTGCAGACACGACCTAGCCCGCAGCGGGCAGTGACAACCAGTAGGAAGCAGACAAACGGAGAACCCGCCATGCGGAAGATACTCGTCGTCGGAGCCGGCCAGTCCGGCCTCCAGCTCGCCCTCGGACTTCAGTCGCTCGGCTACGAGATCACTCTGATGTCCAACCGCACGGCGGACGAGATCCGGTGCGGCCGGGTCATGTCGACCCAGTGCATGTTCCACACCGCCCTCCAGCACGAGCGTGACCTCCAGCTCGGCTTCTGGGAGTCCCAGGCCCCGCGTGTCGAGGGCCTCGGCGTCTCGGTCGCCGCGCCCGACTCCTCCCGCCCGGTCGACTGGGTGGGCATGCTGGACGGGATCGCCCAGTCCGTCGACCAACGGGTGAAGATGGCCGGCTGGATGGAGACGTTCGCCCAGCGCGGCGGCCAACTCGTCATCCACGGCGCGGCCGTGTCCGATCTCGACTACTTCTCGCGCGCCTACGACCTCGTCCTCGTCTCGGCCGGCAAGGGCGAACTGGTCGCGATGTTCGCCAGGGACGCCTCCCGCTCCCCGTACGCCACGCCGCAGCGGGCGCTCTCCGTCGCGTACGTCCACGGTCTGGGCCCGCGCCCCGAACACCCGGAGTTCGACGCCGTCCGCTGCAATCTCGTGCCCGGCGTCGGCGAGCTGTTCGTGATGCCGACGCTGACCTTCACCGGCCGGGCCGACATCCTGTTCTGGGAGGGCGTACCGGGCGGACCGCTCGACGTCTTCGAGGGCATCAGGGACCCGGCGGACCATCTCTCGCTGACGCTGGAGCTGATGGAGCGGTACACGCCCTGGGAGTACGCCCGCGCCACCAAGGTCGAACTGACCGACGCGAACGCCACGTTGGCCGGCCGCTACACGCCCACCGTCCGGCATCCGATCGGACGGCTGCCGGGCGGCGGGCTGGTCCTCGGGGTCGCCGACGTCGTCGTCGCGAACGATCCCGTCACCGGCCAGGGCTCCAACTCGGCCTCGAAGTGCGCCGCCTCGTATCTGGAGTCGATCGTGTCGCACGGCGACCGGGAGTTCGACGAGGCGTGGATGCAGGCGACGTTCGACCGCCACTGGGAGAGCGCGCGGCACGCCACGAAGTGGACGAACACGATGCTCGCCCCGCCGCCCGAGCATGTGCTGAACATGTTCGGGGCGGCGTCCCGGCTCCAGCCGGTCGCGGACCGGTTCGCGAACGGCTTCGACGATCCGTCGGACTTCGAGAACTTCTTCTACGACGCGCGGAAGACCGAGGCGTATCTGGCGGCGGTCGACGAGGCCGCGACCGACTGACGGGCCCCGCTAGAAAGTCCGGCCCGCGGGCGTGGACGTGGGCGCGGATTCCGAGTCGTTGCCGGTGTCGTCGCCCTCGGTGGCGCCCGGCGGCAGCTCCGGCGGTACGTACGACGCCGTGTCGAGCGACCCGGCGTCCGGGTCCGGCCGTACGGCGCCGAGCAGCGGGTTCGACGCGATGGGGGAGACCTTCACCCGGGCCCCCGGACGCGGGGCGTGAATCACCTTCCCGTCGCCGAGGTACATCGCCACATGGGTGGCCTTCGGGAAGTACACCACCAGATCGCCCGGACGCAGCTCGCTCAGCTGCACCCTCTCCAGCTCGGCCCACTGCTCCTGGCTCGTACGGGGCACGGCGACCCCGGCGCGCGTCCAGGCCCGCGAGGTCAGTCCCGAGCAGTCGTACGCCTCCGGACCGTCCGCGCCCCACTGGTAGGGCTTGCCGATCTGTTCGACGGCGTACGTCAGCGCCTCGTCGCCCTCGGCCGACGGCGCCCGCGGGCTCGTGCCGATGCTCGTGTCCCCGCCGGCCGCCTGGCCGAGCGCGCCGGAGGTGATCAGCTTCTCCTGCGCCTTGTCGGTGTCGGCGTCCTCGCGTTCGGCGATCGCGGCGATCTGCTCGGTGGTGAGCGACGCGAGCATCTTCTCGACGTCCGTCAGCTTCGCCTTGACCGTGTCGCGCTGCTTCTTCTGCTTCGCGGCCAGTGCCTTCTGCTCGTCCAGTGCCTTCCGGGACCGTGCCGCGAGGGTGTCGGCGCGCCTCTCGCCGTTCGTCAGCCGCGCGACGGTCGACAGCCGGTCGCGCTGCGCACGGTCCATCAGATGCTTCTGGTCGAGGGCGCGTTGAGGGTCGTCGGTGAGCAGGAGCTGGACGTAGGAGGAGAGTTCCGAGGTGCCCTGGTACTGCCGGCGGGCCAGCAGCCCCGCCTGGGCGCGGCTGCGGACCAGCGCCTTGCGGGCGTCGGTGAGGCCCGCGCCGACCTTCTTCGCCTCGGCCCGCTGGGCGGTGAGCTTCACCTCGGTGGCGTTGTAGGCCTCGGTGGCCTCCTCGGCCTGCTGGTACAGCCTGCGCATCTCGGTGAGCAGTTCGGAGACGTCGCGTGGTGCGCCGTCGCCGCTTGGGCCGCTCTCCGGGGCGTTCTCGGCGGTGCTCCCGGCGGTGCTCCCGTGAACGTCGACGGGGACGTCTTCGGGTGTGCCTTCGGGCACGGCGACGGGAGTGGGTTCGGCGCCGGCCGGCGCCGCGCACGGGACCGCCGCGAGGACGGCGAGAGCCGCCGTACAGATCGACCGCAGAAGCCTGCCTGACACACCATCACCTCCGTTTGCGGGACGGCCTGTCCGATCCCCAAGGCGATGATGCGGCGTCATTTGTGCTGCCCTCGTGTGCTTAGCGCACAATTGGGCGATACGGCGGCACGTCGTCACCCCCGGCGGGCCGATGTGACGGCCCCCGGCGCGGCGGCTTGTGCGGACCGGGCTCCCGCGTCAGTCGACCGGCAGCGCGTAGAAGGTGCCTCCGCGCCGGATCACCGCGGTCTTCCCGGCCATCAGCGGCTGATAGGCGGGCGCCACCACGGCCGCGCCGTCGGCGTCGGGGGAGGGGGCGGGCCCGCCGGCGTTCTGGAACTTCCAGAGCCGCCTGCCGTCCTTCGCCCCGAACGCGGTCACCTGGAGCCCGTCGGCCGACAGCACCGTCCGGCCGCTCTCGCTCAGCGTGATCCGGGGGACACCGTTCCAGGCCGGACCCTCGGTCGTGCCCTTCCAGCGCTCCACACCGGACTCGGGGTCGATCGCGTACACCTCCTGGTACCGGTTGGCGATGTAGAGCGTGGAGCCGAGGAGGGTTCCGGTGCCGAAGGCGAAGGAGTTCTGCCCCGGCACCCTCGGCGCGCCCGACCTGCGCCACAACTGCTTGGCGTCGGCGGTGTCGTACGCGTACAACTGGTCGGCCGCCGCCGCGAACAGCCGGCCCGTCGCGTCGCCCGCCGAACCACCCGTGGGCGGCACCGCGCCGAACGACTTCGACCAGGCCAGCTTGCCGTCGACGCGGCTGAAGCAGTGGTAGACCGACTTGCCCTTGCCCGCCTTGACCTGGGCCGGCAACAGCGACTTGGCGTCCTGGCGCACCACGATGTCCGCCTCGCGCACGGCGATCAGCTGGTACACGGGGGTCAACGGGGCGCGGCCGTTGGAGATCGCGGAGCGCCACAGCTCCTTACGGGTCGTCAGATCGAAGGCGAAGAGATGGGTGCGGACCGTGGCCGTCTTCCCCGTACCGGCCCGGTGCGATCCGGTGAACCAGACCTGGCCGTCACTGCTCCCGGCGATGCCCGCGACGCCGAGACCCGGCGCGTCGGCGATGCCGTCCGCGTAGTCGACCTGGTGCTTCACCTCGCCGGAGGCGGCCGAGATCCAGAGCAGACCGGTCGCCCCGGCGACGAAGACGAGTCCGCCGGAGGCGGGCAGCGCCTGGTGGAGGGCCGCGGCATCGGCGTTCCGCCAGAGCCGCTTGCCGGTGCGCACGTCCACGCCGGTCGCGCCCGACTTCGTCGTCAGGACGAGGGTCCGGCCACCGATGACGGCGGCGTTCAGGACCTCGTCGGCCGCCACCTTCTGCTCGTACGCCCACAGCGCCTCGGGCGGCAGCCCCGTGAGGCCCTTGCGGGTGTCCTTGCCGGGCTTGCTGTCGGTGTCGCCGGACGGCTCGTCCTCGGCCAGCGCGAGTACGCCCCCGCTGCCGATCACCAGCCCGGCGGCGCCCGCGACCAGGCCCGTGATGAGCGCGCGGCGCCCGAGGGGCTGCCCGAGCGGTCCCCGGCGCAGCGCGGCCAGCCGGCCCGAGGCGGAACCTGTCGCGGCGGCCGGGACCGGAGCCGGCCCCGGTGGCAGGGCGGGCGGCCCCGGCTGTCCCGGCTGTCCTGGTGGTCCCGGCGGGAGCGGCTGGGACTGCTGCGGCACCGGGGCGGCGGCCGGGGGCAGCGGCAGCGCGGTCGGCTCGGGCCGGGCACGGGGCACCGACAGGGCGGCTGTCGGCCGGTCGACGACACCGCTCTCGCTGCCGGACGCGGTCCGGGGACGGCCGATGCGGGTGGTGCGGGTGTCGGGCTCGGGCGCGGAGCCGGCAGGCGCCCCGGCGACGGCGTCCGTCGGCCCCTCCGGAGCGCGGTCCTCCGTCACCCTGTCCGCCGGACTCTCCAAAGGCGCGTGCAGGGCGTCGACCCGGGCGGCCTGTTCGGCGATCGACGCCGACAGCGCGTCGGGCAGCCAGCCGCCCGGCACGGCGGACGCCGCCGCTGCCGCCCCCTCCAGCGCCAGTTCCGCCGCGACGGTCCCGGCCGTCGGCCGCTCGCCCGGCTCCTTCGCCAGACAGCGCGCGACGATCGGCCGCAACTCCTCGGCCACACCGTCGAGTTCGGCCGTCCCGTGCGCGATGCGTTCGGCCGCCGCGTCGGGCGGCCCTTCGGCGAGGGGCGTCGTACCGGTGGCCGCGTACGCGAGCAGCAGACCCAGCACGAAGATGTCGGACGGTGGCCCCGGCACCTCGCCGTCCAGCTGCTCCGGGGTCAGATACCCCAGCCGTACGGACAGCCGCCCGCCCTCGGCCGCCTCCGCCGACGCGGCGGCGCCCAGCGCCCCGAAGGCGGTCAGGCGCGGCCCGTCGGCGGCGAGGGTCACGGTGTCGGGCGCGAGTCCGTGCAGCACGGCTCCGGTCGCGTGGACCCGCGACAGCGTCTCGGCGAGCGCGGCGCCCAGTATCCGTACGGCACGCTCGGGCAGCGGACCGGCGACGGCGACTGCCTCGCCGAGCGTGAGCGCGGGGACGTAGTCGCTCGCGGTCCAGAGCAGGTCCGTCCCGGCCGCGTCCGTCCGGGAGTCGAGCAGTGGCTGCACCCACCCGCCGGCCAGCCGCTCGGCGGTGCGCGCCTCGGCCTGGAAGCGCCGTTGGAAGGCGGGCAGGGCGGCGAGGGCCGGCCGGGCGACGGAGACGACGGCGGTGGCGCCGTTCGCGCCGTACGCCAGATAGCGCACGGCGCTCGCCGACTCCCGGTACCGCGCCAGCACGGTGTAAGGGCCGACAAGGCGTGGGTCGTCGTGCCGCAGCGGTTCCATCACGCGAAAAGCCCCCTGGTCGCTCTGCCGGGAGGTCGTCTCCGGCCTGGTCGATCCTAGATGGTGCCCGACAAATCGCGCCTGCCGCACCATATGTGACCGTGTGTGGCCATCGAGTTCGCGATCCTGCCCCGAACCGCCGAACGCTCAGCCGTGGCCGGGCTTGGACCAGGGCCACTTGAGAGTGCGCCGCTCGCGCCCCTCGGGGACGTACTCGTACTTCCAGCCGCGCTGGATCCCGAGCCGCTTGGTGTACCCGGCGGGGGCGCGCCGGTACGCCAGTACGGTGGGCGGCCCGCCGGCGGCGTCCGGCACGGGCACCTCGTACCACTTCGGCGGCTGCCCGGTCGGCCCGGTCAGCACGGGCAGTACGCGACCGTCGAGCGGCCCACCGACAAAGACGGTCTCTTCGCTTCTCACCTCGCCAGTGTCGCGCAGCGCCCGGCCGGGGCGGACGCCGGTCACCCCCGCGGCGTACGGCCGTCTCCCCGCCGCCCGTACCCGTCCCACCTCCGCGACCAGCGGCTTAGCGGTCCGCGCTGAGCTGTTCGACGGAACGGGGCGCCCGGCCTCGGCGCGCCGCTTGACGGTGTGTCTGCCTTTTATGAAGGCCACGGCCCGGTTCCCCGAGCGGGTGGCAGATGCCCGCACCGTGCCAAGGAAGCGGAGATCCCCACCATGCGCCCTGTTCGCATCCTCACCACCGCTGCCCTGTCCTCCCTGGCCCTGGGCATGGGTGCGGCGACGGTCCATGCCGACACCCGGCCCACCCTCACGGTCACCCCGAACCCGGCGACCGCCGGCTCCTCGGTCTCGCTCGCGCTCAACGGCGGCTGCGACGCCAGCACGGTGACGGCCTCCTCCGGCGCCTTCACGGGCTCGGTCGTGCTGTCCGCGGGCTCGAACGGTACCTACCGGGGCACGGGCACCGTCCGCCGTGACGCCCGCGCGGGCAGCCACACGATCACCATCGCCTGCCCGAACGGCGGGCCCTCCTCGTTCACCTTCACGGTCCGCGCGACGTCGAGCCCCAGCCCGAGCCCGAACCCGTCCATGGGTGCCCGCGGTGGCCTGGGCGGCAGCGTCACGGACATGGACAGCACGAAGATCTGGGCGGGCGCGGCGCTGGTGACGGTGGCCGCGGCGGGCACCACGCTGGTCCTGCGCCGCCGGGCGAAGCACTGACCGAGGCGGGCCGGCTGTCGTGCCGGGCGGGGCCGGGGGAGTCCCCCCGGCCCCACCGTCTTCACGCCAGCAGCCCCGACGCCTTCCAGAGCCGTCGGCCCGTGCCCCGCATGACCCCGATGTCGTCGAGGAAGTCCGTCAGGCGTTTCGCGCCCGACTGCATCACCTCGCGGCGGTGGGGGCTCGTACGGACCTGGGCCACGGCCTCGCGACGGTCCAGGCCGACGTTGTCGTAGACCTGGGGGTTCACGAAGCAGACCGAGAAGACGCGGGCCGCCTGGCCGGCCGTGAGGCGGGTCAGTTCCTGTTCCCAGCGGGGGGACGTGACCATCTGGCGGCGCAGTTCCTCGCGGGCGTAGCGGACGTGGCGGGCCTCCTCCACCACGTGGATGCGGGTCACGCCGCGTACCAGCGTCTGGACGCGCTCGTCCGGGAACGTCAGGCGCTGCATCCAGTCCAGGATCTCCTCGCCCAGGAGTGTCGCGGCGAACGAACCCGGGGTCGTGGAGACGGTCTTCAGCACGCGCGCGACGTTGTGGTAGACGCGGGGGACCGGGTACGCCGGGGCGCCGCCCTTCTGGATCATCTTGGCGAACATCATCGAGTGCCGGCACTCGTCCGCTATCTCGGTGAGCGCGTAGCGCACGTGGTTGCTGGTCACCGACTTGTCGTAGATGTGCCTGACCAGCAGCTGCATCAGGATGATCTCGAACCAGATGCCGAGGGAGGCGAGTGACGCGGCCTCGTGGCGGGCGAGGTCCATCCGCTGGTCCTCGGACATCTTCCGCCACATCGGGGTGTCGTAGAGGGAGACCAGCTCCGGCGGCCAGAACCACTTGCCGTCCTCCGCCGGGGCCTCCCAGTCGAGGTCCTTGTCCGGGTCGAAGGAGTGCTTGGCCGAGGCTTCGAGGAGGCGCAGCGCGACCTGTTCGCGGTCCCTGAGCGGGCCCAGCGCGTCGCGCAGGAGCTGGATGTCACGCGCTCCGTCGTCGTCGCGGCGCTCGGCGTGGAGCACGCCGCCCCCGCCTCCGCCCTCGTCCCGCGCGGGCGTGGCCGTCACATCGCGTTCGTGCGCTGCTGTCATGGCTGAGAGCACCTCATGACTGGGGTTACCGGGGGTACGGTCTCGACCCTCTTATGAGACTTCCTGTCAGTAGCTCTCGTCAATCCCCTCCGCACCACTTGTCGACTCGCTGTCCAACAACGCGTGTTGGCCGCTCCCGCGCTACTCGCCCGGCCCGAAGGTCTTCCGGAGCGTGAACGCGTGCGCCGTCGGGCCGTGTTCGCGCAGACTCATAAGCCGCAGCTCCGCGTCCCGCGCGGTCGGGCGGACACCCGCCGCCACCCACCACAGCGTCGTCATCGCCTCCTCGACGCGCTCGAACCACTCGAAGCGCCTGGCGAGCAACTCGCGGTGCCGCCCCTGGTACATGAAGGCCTTCAGCGCGTCGATGTCGCGCCACACCGTCAGATTCATGATCAGCCACTCGTCGCCGAAGACCGGGACGTCGGTGGCGTTGCCCGTGTCGCTCTGGAGTCTCCACACGAAGCCGTCGGACGCGTCGGCGACCGCGTTCACGGGGTCGAGAGCGTCCACGAATCCCTTCAACTCGACGGAGTCCAGGGGGTGTTTGAGGCGCGCGATATTCACCTGGGCGAGTTCGTAAGCGGGTTGGCCGACCGGGGCGGCCGAGGATGTCGTCATGGGCGCACGATAGGCAGGGCCTCCTCGGCGACACGCGCGATTTCGAGGAGCGGGACGTCCGCCCCCCGCGCCGCCACCAGTTGGAGTCCCACCGGGCAGCCGTCCGGCGTGAATCCGGCGGGCAGGCTCGCCGCCGGATGGCCGCTCAGATTGAACGCCCAGGTCAGTGCCGTCGAGTAGACGTCGGGGCCCGGCCCCTCGTGGCCGTGCGGACGGTTCGGTGTCACCGGGCTGAGCAGCAGCGGCGTACGCGCGAAGTACGCGTCGAGCCGCCGGTCGTTCTCCTCCCGCACATCCGCGCCGCAGCCCCCACCCGCGCCCGCCGTCCGGGGCGGCTCGCCGCCGCGTACCGCAAGCCACGTCTCGCGCGGGTCGAGCAGCGACAGGGAAGAATCGGGGGCACCGTCGAGCCGTACGGCCCCGGCCGCCACCAGCCGGGCCACCGCCGCCCGCACCACCGCGTCCACCGCTGGATCCGTCCGCGCGAAGCCGAGACCCGGCGAGTACGTGGCACGCACCGGTGTCCGCACGTGGGGCGCATCCTCGTACCCGTCCAGCACGCACCGCAGATACAGCCGCGCGTCCCCCACCCGCCGCGTCAGCACCCCCGCCGTCGCCAGCCCCGTGCGGTCAGGAGACGGCAGCAGCCCCCTCGTCGTCTTCAGACCGAACACCCCGCACCACGCCGCCGGAATCCGCACCGACCCCGCCCCGTCGCTCCCCGTCGCCAGCGGCACCATGCCCGCGGCGACCGCCACCGCCGAACCCGCCGACGAACCACCGGGCGTGCGGTCGGCGCGGTAGGGATTGACCGTACGGCCGTGGGCGCCCAGGCCCCAGGTCTGCCAGTACGTCCCCGCCCCCGGCACCGCCGTCGAGCCGACCGGCACCGCCCCGGCCGTGATCAGCCGCCGCGCCGCGTACGAGCGGATTCCCGTCGGGCCCTTCACCGCGAACGGCAGCCCCGCCAGCGGCAGTTGGCGATCCACCGCGCGTTCCCGGGCCCGCGCCCCCGCGTGCCACACCTCGATGAACGCGCACAGCTCCGGGTCG
Source organism: Streptomyces sp. NPDC060366 (assembly GCF_042725135.1). Classification (NCBI taxonomy): domain Bacteria; kingdom Bacillati; phylum Actinomycetota; class Actinomycetes; order Kitasatosporales; family Streptomycetaceae; genus Streptomyces; species Streptomyces sp. NPDC060366. The sequence goes on from NZ_JBHXDC010000003.1 coordinate 558,892, forward strand.
AGCCGGTCGATCCGCTCCAGCGCCTCACCCACCGACCACCACCCATCGCTCACCACGGTCCTAGGCCCTCTCCGGCGGATCTTCGGGGGCCCGGGACGCCTGGCACGGCACCTCCCTGCGTTGTCGCATCATCCAAGTACGTCCAGTACGAGCATGATCCTCCGCCTTGCGATGCACCGCACCAGACGCCCCGGGCTTATCCCCGAAAATCCGCCGGACAGGTCCTAGTCTCGCAGCGCCGCCCGCATCACCGCCCGTGCGATCGGCGCGGCGTCACCGCCCCCGCTGATCTCACCGCGCACCGCCTCCGCGTCCTCCACCACCACGGCCACCGCCACCGCCGGCCGTCCCGTGTCCGCGGCCTGCGCCCAGGCGATGAACCAGGCATACGGCGTACCGGAGTTGCCCACGCCGTGCTGCGCCGTACCCGTCTTCCCGCCGACCGTCACGCCGTCGATCCCGGCGCTCCCGCCCGTACCGGTTTCCACGGCCTCCACCATCAACTGCCGCAGCCGGTAGGCCGTCGACGGGCTCATCGCCTGCTGGTAGGAGTGCTCACCGGTACGGGAGACGACGTCGCCGTCGGCCGCGAGCGTCCGGTCCACCAGATACGGCTGCTTGAGATCCCCGCCGTTCGCGACGGCCGCCGCCACCATCGCCATCTGGAGCGGTGTCGCCGTGGTGTCGAACTGTCCGATCGAGGAGAGCGCGAGCTGGTCGTCGCTCATCTCCCGGTCGAAGTTGGACACGGCGACACCCGACGGGATCCTCAACCGCCGGTCGTTGAAGCCGAATCTGCCCGCCGCCTCCACCATCTTGTCGAGCCCGACCGCCACCCCCAGCCCGGCCATCACCGAATTGCAGGACCACTTGATGGCGTACGCGAGCGACTCCTTGTCGCAGCCGCGCGAGACGTTCGGGAGCGTGGTGCGCGTGCCCGGCAGGACGTACGGCTCCGGGACGCCCGTCGGCTCGTCGACGTCCTCGACCACCCCGGCGTCCAGCGCCGCGGCGGCCGTCACGATCTTGAAGGCCGAACCGGGCGGGTACGTCTGACGGATGGCCCGGTTGAGCATCGGCTGGTCGTCCGCGCCGTTGAACCGCCGCCACGCGTCGGCCACCGCCCGGCCCGTGCCCGACAGCTTCCCGGGGTCGTACGAGGGGCTGCTGACCAGCGCGAGGATCCTGCCCGACGTCGGCTCGATCGCGGCGACCGCGCCGCGTCTGCCGTCGAGACCCGAGTAGGCGGCCTGTTGCAGGGCCGGCTCGATGGTCGTGACGACCTTGCCGCCGGGCGGATGGGCGCGGGTGATGTCGTTCCAGAACGGCAGCGGGGCGAGCATCGGGTCGGTCCCGGAAAGGATGCCGTCCTGGGCGCCCTCCAGCAGGGTGGTGCCGTACGTCTGCGAGGAGAAGCCGGTCACCGGCGCGTACAACGGGCCCTGGGTGTAGGTCCGTTCGTAACGCAGTTGCTGGCCGGTGTCCTTGGAGCCGGTGACGGGCCGGCCGCCGACGACGATCTCGCCGCGCGGCTGTTCGTAACGGTCCATGGTCTTACGGCGGTTGCCCGGGTTGTTGTCGAGCGAATCGGCCTGGATGACCTGGATCCGGGCCGAGTTGACGAGCAGTGCGACCAGGAGCAGCAGACAGAACGCGGCGGCGAGGCGGATATGGCTGATCATCGCTCGCCCTCCGCCGCCGGTTCGGCCGGTCCCACACGCCCCGGCGGCCCTGTCGCGATGACCGTCGGCGCGATCACGCCCGTCTCCACCGTCTCCGGATACGGTCTGCGCGCCGAGTCGCTGAGCCGGATGAGCAGGGCCACGATGACCCAGTTGGTGACGACCGACGAACCTCCCTGCGCCAGGAACGGCATCGCCATGCCCGTGAGCGGGATCAGCCCCGTCACCCCGCCCGCGATCACGAACACCTGGAGCGCCACGATCGACGCCAGACCGACCGCCAGCAGCCGCCCGAACGGGTCGCGCAGTGCGAGCCCGGTGCGGTAGCCGCGGGCGACGAGCAGCGCGTACAGCAGGAAGATCGCGGTCAGCCCGATCAGCCCCAGCTCCTCGCCGGCCGTCGCGAGGATGAAGTCGGACTTGGCGGCGAAGCCGATGAGGACGGACCGGCCGAGCCCCAGCCCCGTACCGAACATGCCGCCCGCCGCGAACGCGAAGAGGGACTGCGCCAGTTGGTCGGGCCCCTGGCCGGCGTCGATGGAGGCGAACGGGTTGAGCCAATCCTCCACCCGGCTGTGGACGTGCGGTTCCAGCCAGCCGACGGCGAACGCGCCGACCCCGGCCAGCAGCAGCCCCACCGCGATCCAGCCGGTGCGGCCCGTCGCCACGTACAGCAGGATCACGAAGAGTCCGAAGAAGAGCAGCGAGGTACCGAGGTCGCGTTCCAGGATCAGTACGAGGACGCTGAGCAGCCAGATCGCGACGATGGGGCCGAGCACCCGGCCGGTGGGCAGCTGGAGTCTCCAGACCCGGCGGCCGGTGTACGCGAGGGCGCCGTGGTTGGCCGCGAGATAGGCGGCGAAGAAGACGGCGAGCAGGATCTTCGCGAACTCGCCCGGCTGGAAGGAGAGTTCGTCGATCCGGATCCAGATCCTGGCGCCGTTCACGGCGGGGAAGAAGATCGGCACGGTCATCAGCAGCAGCGCGGCGACCACCGACAGATACGCGTACCGCTGGAGCACCCGGTGGTCGCGCAGGAGCGCGACGACGGCGATGAACAGCGCGACACCGAGGGTCGACCAGATGAGCTGCGCGGGCGCGTCCCGCTCGCCGGGGGTGGCGAGGTCCAGCCGGTGGAGCAGCACGAGCCCGACGCCGTTGAGCAGGACCGCGATCGGGAGCAGCAGCGGATCCGCGTACGGGGCGCGGAACCGGACCGCGAGATGCGCGAGGAGCGCGAGCAGGCCGAGCCCCGCGCTGTGACGCAGTGCGTCGGGCGGGGCGGCGTCGTCGCGGGCGAGGCCGACCGCGACGTAACCGAAGAGGGAGATGAGGACGGCGCACACGAGGAGCGAGAGCTCGACCCCGCGCCGCTTGCGGAGGCGTAGTTCGGGCGGGGGAGAGTCCGCCGTCGTTGCGGTCATGGAGCGCAACGTAGCAACCCGACATGCCTTATGTCCGCTTATGTAAAGACATAAGGCATGTCGGGTTCGCCGGGGCGGCAGCGGTGGGTCGGTGGCGGTCGGTCAGTGGCGGTCGGTCAGTGGCGGCGGGTCAGCACCAGCGCGGCGCCTTGCCGATGTTCTCGATGTACGCGGCCGAGCCCCAGGCCCAGTTGCCGTCCGTGAGGAGGTACCAGCGGTCGTTCCCGTTCACTTCGTCGCCCCGCGTCTTGCAGAGGATGTGCACGATCGAGCCGTACGCGGCGCTGCCGATGACCCGGCCGCTGCGAGTGGGCCTGTCGCGCAGCAGGAGCCCGGTCCTGGCGGTGACGCGGCCCTTGTACTGGCCCGAGGCCATCGCGGAGACCCCGGCCTCGGCGGCCTCGGGGCCGACGTTGCCCGGGCGGGCGGCGTCGAAGTCGGCGCGGCCGTTGGAGCTGACCGGCGGCGGAGTCGGCACCGTCGCCAGCGCGGGCGTGGCGGTCAGTGCCGCGGCGGCGACGGCGAGGGCCGCGACGTACGGGCCGAAGGAACCCCGGAGGCGCGGGGCAGAGGAACGCAGGGAACGCTGGGACATGCGTGACTCCTGATGTTCGGGAAGGGGGCGAGGAGGCGATGGATGACTGCTTGACTTCGCCCGATTTACCCTAGTTTCGTCACATTGTGTCCGCAACCGTAACTCTGCGTGCCCCGCGCCAGGGCGCCCTCAACGCTGGTACGGGTTACCGCCCTGGCCCGGCTGCTGTCCCTGGCCACCCTGGCTGAACGGGTTCCCGCCACCGGGCTGACCGCCCTGGCCACCCTGCCCGCCCTGTGCGAACGGGTTGGCGCCGTGCTGCTGGCCGACGCCCTGCTGTGCCTGCGACGCGCTCTGCGCGAGGAGCTGCTCGGCCTGCTCGTTCGGCACCTGGTGCTCCACGCCGCAGAACGTGCACTGCGTGTAGTGCTTCGTCGAGTACGGGAACAGCGGTACGAAGAACAGCGTGAACTTGGAGACGCGCTTGCGCAGCGTGTGCGCGGACGGATTGCCGCACTGGCCGCACACGAGCGTCAGTATCGCCAGTTGGTAGATGTAGCCCTTGGTCCCGAAGATGATCATGCGTGGTTCCTTCTCTTCTCATGACGCTTGGTGGCGCTCATGACCGGCGCACCTCCATGGTGCACGCCCGCCACGGCGGCGGTCACGGCAGGCGGCCCGCCCGGTTGAGATTGATGAGCGGGCCGAGGAGATCCCCGTACCGTGCCAGTCGCCCCGCGATGTCGCCGATCCGGAAGACCAGGTCCTCCGGCGCCGCGCAATCGCCGACCTCTTCCCAGGACACCGGGGCGGAGACGGTCGGTTCCGTCCTGGCGCGCAGCGTGTACGGCGCCGCCGTCGTCTTCGCCGCCGAATTCTGGCTGTGGTCGACGAATACCTTGCCGGGGCGCAGCGCGCGGGCCATCCGGTGGACCACCAGATGCGGAAGCGCGGCCTCGGCCTCGACGGCGAGCGACTTGGCGTACGCGGAAACCTCGCGCGACGGGGTCGGCTCCAGCGGTACGAGCAGATGCAGGCCCTTCGAGCCCGAGGTCTTGGCGTACGCGTTCAGCCCGTCCGCCGTCAGCCGCTCCCGCAGCCAGAGCGCCGCCGCGCAGCACTCCACCACGGTGGCGGGCTCGCCGGGGTCCAGGTCGAAGACGATGCGGTCGGCGCGGGCCGGACTGTCGACCTGCCACTGCGGGGTGTGGAACTCCACGACCAGGTTCGCCGCCCACATCAGCGTCGCGAGGTCCTCCACCAGCACCTGCTCGGCGCTCTGCTCCGCCGAACGGGGCACCGTCGCCCTGCGCACCCAGGACGGGGTGCCCGGCGGCGGATTCTTGGTGAAGAAGCGCTGGCCGTCGGGGCCGTCCGGGTAGCGGAGGAAGGAGACGGGGCGATTGGCCAGATGGGTGAGCAGGGCGCCGGCCGAGGTCGCGCAGTAGTGCAGGACCTCGCCCTTGGTGGTGCCGGTGGCCGGGTAGAGGACCTTCTCCAGATTGCTGAGGGCGATCCGCCGCCCCTCCACCTCGGCGATGGGCGTCATACGATGAGAATCCCACGAATTCGGATGTAAGGGATTTACCGTGCGATCCATTTGGAACGGCGCAATCTCCTTCGGTCTGGTGAGCATCCCGATCAAGCTGGTGAACGCCACCGAGAGCCGCTCGATCTCCTTCCGGCAGATCCATTTGGCGGACGGCGGCCGGATTCGTTACCGGAAGGTCTGCGAGCTGGACGAGGAGGAGGTCACCTCGGCCGAGATCGGCAAGGCGTACGAGGACGCGGACGGGTCGATGATCCCGATCTCGGACGACGACCTGGCCCAGCTCCCGCTGCCGACGGCCAAGACGATCGAGATCGTCGGGTTCGTGCCCGAGACGTCGATCGATCCCCTCCAGGTGGGCTCGGCGTACTACATCGCGGCCAACGGCGTGCCGGCCGCCAAGCCGTACACGCTGCTGCGCGAGGCCCTGAAGCGCAGCGAGAAGGTCGCGATCGCGAAATTCGCGCTGCGCGGGCGCGAGCGGCTGGGCATGGTGCGGGTCCTCGGCGACGTCATCGCGCTCCACGGGCTGCTGTGGCCGGACGAGATCCGGCAGCCGGAGGGGGTGGCGCCGGAGACGGAGGTCAGCATCCGGGACGCCGAACTCGACCTGGCCGACGCCCTGATGGACACGCTCGGCGAGGTCGAACTCGAATCCCTCCACGACGACTACCGGGAGGCCGTCGAGGAGCTGATCGCGGCCAAGGCGGGCGGCGGCGAACTGGCGGTTCCGGAGGGGGCGGGCGAGCGGCGCGGGGGCAAGGTGCTGGACCTGATGGCGGCGCTGGAGAGCAGTGTGCGGGCGGCGAAGGAGTCGCGGGGCGAGGGGGGCGGGGGCGGCGACGGGGACCACGCGGAGGTGACGCATCTGCCGACGGGCAAGAAGGCGGCGGGCGCGAAGAAGAGCGCGTCGAAGAGCGCGTCGAAGACGGCGTCCAAGACCACGGCGGACAAGAAGACGCCGGCCAAGAAGGCGGCGGCGAAGAAGACGGCGACGGGCAAGACGGCCGCTAAGAAGACGCCGGCCAAGAAGACCACGGCGAAGAAGGCCCCGGCGAGGAAGCGCTCCGCCTGAACGCGGGCCGGCGGGCCGCGCATACGGCCCGGCCGGCCATCGAGGACTGACCGCCCCCTACCCGCTGCGCACGTCCCGCAGGGCGAAGTCGCCGGGCAGCGGCGTGTCGAGCGCGTTGAGCGCGGCGACGAGCTTCTTCTCCTCGTACGTGAAGTGGGACTCCACCAGGGCGACGAGACCGTCCAGTTCACCCCGCACCCGGCGTGCCTCGTCGGCGTCCGGGGCCGGGCCGATGCCGTCGAGCAGGTCCTGGAGCCGGCCGAGGATGGCGGTCACCATGTGGTGGTCGTGCGCGAGTTGTTCCAGTACGGGCGCCAACTCGGGTACATGCCGCGCCAGTTCGGGGAAGACGCTGTCGTCCTCCGCCGTGTGGTGCCGGGTCAGGGCGGAGCAGAACGCGAGACAGTGCGCCTGTAGTTCGCGCGGGCGCTCACCGTCGCCCGCGAGGAAGTCGTCGACGTCGTCCTGAAGCCGGGCAAGCTCCTCGCGGAGCCAGATGTGCACATCGATCAGCTGATTGCCGAACGCCGCGAGGCGGTCGCCCGGCGCGTTGTCCGGTACGGCGGAGGTCCCCATGCCCGCATCGTATGCGCGTTATTGATTCTGTTGGATTTTGTGCGACAGCCCCTGGCGGTTCCGGGGAATTCCGGTGGACAATCCGGGGCGCGGGCGCCCCTTCAGGCTCAGCCCTGTCATCACCAACTCGCGCCCCGTGTTTGCCCGTTGAGCCCGGCTCCGAGTGAGAGGGACAAGCGATGACGAACAGCAGACCAGGATCAGCGAAGCGATGGCGTGCCACCTGTGCGACCGCGCTCGCGGGGGTGCTCTGCCTGGGGACCCCCGCGGCGGCCCAGGGCGACGCGGCCGACCCCCGGCCCGCCGGCTCCGCCTGGACCGTCTCCCGCGGCGGGCCCACCGCCGACGTACGGCTCGACCCCGCCGACGGCACCGTCACCCTCGCCGTACGGGACGGGAGCCGCACCCTCGTCGAGCCCTCGCCCGTCGGCATCGTCACCGAGGACGCCGATCTGACGCGCGGGCTGCGCCTGGTGGACCGTAAGGACCGCCGTATCGCCGAGCGGTACACCACCGTCGTCGGCAAGGAGCGCCGCCGCACCGTCGACATGGCCGAGTCGCGCTTCACCCTCCAGGGCGCGGGCGGCGCGCGGGTCGACCTGCTCGTGCGCGCGGCCGACGACGGAGTCGCGTACCGCTACGTGCTCCCCGCCGGCGACGGCGCCGTGCTGCGCGAGGCGTCCGGCTTCGTACTCCCGGCGGACGCGCCGGCCCGGCTGAGCGACTACTCGGTCAACTACGAGCAGCCGTACGACGGCACGACCGCCGCCGGAGCGTCGAGCGGCCAGTACGCGTACCCCGCGCTCTTCCAGGTGGGCGACGACCACGTCCTGCTCACCGAGGCGGACGTCGACGGCCGCTATCCCGCGAGCCGGCTCACGCACACGACCGGCGGCGGACGCTACGACGTGGCGCTGGCCGACCCCTCCGTGCCCCTGCCCGCCGACGGGCCGCTCGCGACGCCCTGGCGGACCGTGATCGCGGGCGACCCGGCGACCGTGACCGAGTCCACGCTCGTGGACGATCTGGCCCCGCCCTCCCGTGTCGCGGACACCTCCTGGATCCGCCCCGGCACCGTCGCCTGGTCCTGGCTCGCCGGATTCGGCGCCGCGCAGCGCAGCCTTGAGACCCAGCAGCGGTTCGTGGACTACGCGGCGGCGCACGGCTGGGAGTACTCCCTGGTGGACGACGGCTGGAACACCACCGACTGGATGCCGCAGCTGATGGAGTACGCCGAACGGCGGGGCGTGGGCGTCCTGTTGTGGATGCACTGGACCGATCTCGACACACCCGCCGAGCGCACGCGGCAGCTCGACAAGGTCAAGGAGTGGGGCGCCGCCGGGCTGAAGATCGACTTCATGGACTCCGACTCGCGTGAACGCATGGAGTGGTACGACGAGATCCTCCGCGAGACCGCCGGCCGTGAGCTGATGGTCAACTTCCATGGTTCGACGCTGCCGCACGGCATCCAGCGCACCTGGCCGCACATCATGTCGATGGAGGGCGTGCACGGGGCCGAGCAGGGCAATGTCCAGGCCGACGACATGGCGACGCTGCCCTACACCCGTAACGTGGTCGGTTCCATGGACTTCACGCCCATGGGCTTCCAGTTCGGGCAGCGCAACAACACCGAGGCCGCCGAGCTGGCGCTCTCCGTCGTGTACGAGTCCGGGTTCCAGAACTACGCGGGCAGCGTCGAGGCGTACCGCGCCCGGCCCGAGATCGCCCGGTTCCTCGACCAGGTCCCGACCGTCTGGGACGAGAGCCGGCTCGTCGCCGGTACGCCCGGCGAGGGGGCTGCGTTCGCGCGCAGGGACGGCGACCGGTGGTTCCTCGGCTCCATCACGGCGGGCGAAGGGGGCACCGGGCGCGTCCCGCTGACCTTCCTGGGATCCGGGGCATGGCGGGTCGACGTCGTACGTGACGGCGCCGACGGCGTCGTACGCCAGAGCCAGGTGATGGACCGTCAGGACGTACTCACGGTGCCGGTGTTGGCGGACGGCGGCTTCGCCGCCCAGCTCTGCCGCGCCGTGCCGGGCCGCGACAGCTGCGACCGGCCGGTGGACACGGTGCCCGTCGGCACGTTGTCCGTCACCCCCGCGAAGGCCGACGCCCTGCCGGGCGAGACGGTCGACATCGCCGCGAGCTTCGTCCTGGACGAGGCGGGCCCGGCCGAGGACGTGACCCTCGGCGCCCGTACCCCCGAGGGCTGGACGGTCGACGGCGCCGGCGCGACGGCGGACGAACTGGCCGACGGCGCCCGACTGACCGCGTCCTGGCGGGTCACGGTCCCCGCCGACCCGGTGTACGGGGCGACGGAGATCCCGGTGACGGTGACCTACCGGGACCCGGAAGCCCGTCGCGCCGCGCCGCCGCTGACCGTCGAGCGCACGGTGCGCGTCTTCGTGGCACGCGAAGGCACCGTGTACGTCAGCTCCTTGCCGTTCGTCTCCGAGGACAACGGCTGGGGCCCGGTCGAGCGCGACCTCTCCAACGGCGAGAACGGGGCGGGCGACGGCGGCCCGCTGCGGCTCGGCGACACGACGTACGACAAGGGACTGGGAGTGCACGCGTTCTCCGAGGTGACCGTCGACCTGAACGGCGCGTACGACCGGTTCACGGCGTGGGCCGGCATCGACGAGGAGAAACCGGACAAGGGCTCGGTCGACTTCGAGGTGATCGGCGACGGTGAGGTCCTGGCCCGCAGCGGCGTCCTTGGGCCGACGGACGCGGCGCACGCGTTCGACATCGACGTCACCGGGGTGCGCCAATTGACACTGCGCGTCACGGACGGCGGCGACGGCATCGACTCGGACCACGGTGACTGGGCGGACGCCCAACTGGTCCGTACGCAGCGGTAGTCGACGAGGCCCGGTGGGATCCAGGTCCCCCGGGCCACGTCGCGATCACCGCCCGCCGACTCTGGGGGGCCTGGTCCCGCGTCTTCCTGTCAGCTGAGGCGGGCGTCGCCCCATACGGCGCGACAGATGCCGTTCGTCTTTCCGCTGGGGCTCTCGACACCGTTCACGGTGATCATCAGCCGGCCGGCGTCACCGATCTTCTCGATCACCTCGCGCGTCCGACCGACCGGGAGGGTGAATCCCTTGTCCACGGGATTTCCGTCCAGGGACACCTGGAAGAACACCCTGCACCCGCTCTCGGTCTTCTCGTCGAGCCCCACCGTGGCATGGAATTCCTTCACACCGGCGGGGATGTTGTACGTCACGGTCTTGGCGCCCGGGTTGAACGAGTTGAGCGAGAAGACGACGCTGTTTCCGTACGTCGTCCGTTGCACCGTCGCGGGGCCCGTGTGCTTGTAGTTCCCCAGTCCTCCGACGGGGTCGAGATCCGAGAGGTACGAGGTGACGGGCCCGGGCGGCTCCGTTCCCCCCGAACCTCCCGCGCCACCGCTGCCGCCCGTCCCCGAGCCCCCGTTCTCACCCGGCGGGGACGACTCGCCGGCGCCGCCACTCGTGCCGTCCGGGGGAGACGGGGACGGGGTCTCCTCGGACGGGGACGGGGCGGGTGTGGTTTCGTCCGCGGACGGGAGAGGCGCGACGGAGGACGGGGGACTTGCCGCCTTGTCGCTGTCGCCGTTTCCCTCCGGCCCGTACTTGAGGAACACGGCTACGAGCGCGCCGATGATGGCCGCGGCGATGGCGCCGACCAGAGCTCCGTCCCTGAGATATGAGTGCTGCCCACCTGAACCGCCGGGACCGTTTGCAGTCACCGTGCCCCCTGTCCGAGATAAAGTTTTGACACAGTGTCAGCTCGAATGAGCAGATAGTACAGATGGTGGTGGGATTGTTCTCTCGAATCAGCATTAATGGATTCATCACCGTGATGCAGGGGTGGGAGCGCGTTCGCCCGCTACGTCCTCCGGGCTCCGAACGGGTGTGACGGAGCCCGACGGGTGTACCGGCCAAGCGTGTACGTGAGGAGAGGACTCCGCGCTCGTTTCGTGCGCGAATGACGTCGATAAGATCCGTCGTGGCCCCATGTGTTGGGGGAATCGGAACATCGACCGAGTGGGAGTGCCAGGTATGCGTGGAGGCAGCGTCGCCGTCGTCGGCGGCAGCATAGCGGGGTGTGCCACGGCTCTGGCCGTGTCCCGCGGCGGAGCCGGGAAGGTCACCGTCTTCGAGCGGGCCGACGCCCAACTCCGCGACAGGGGAGTCGGGATCGCCCTCCACAACGACCGGTACAACGAACTCCAGAGCGCCGGATACGTGGCCGCCGAGATGCCCTGGGCGCCGCTGACCCGGCGCGTGTGGAGCGTGCGGGACGGTGAGGCGGAGCACGGACGGGCCGTCGGCGAGCAGCCGTTCCCGTTCCGCGCCTACAACTGGGGCTCGCTGTGGAGCGAGTTGCGGCGCCGGGTGCCCGAAGACGTCGACTACCGGTCCGGTGCGCAGGTCAGCGCCGTGGAGCCCGACTCCGACGGCGTGACGCTCCAACTCGCCGACGGACAGCGGGAACGCTTCGACGCCGTGATCGGGGCGGACGGCTACCGATCCGTCGTCCGCGACGCCATGTTCCCCGGACTCAGCGCGACGTACGCCGGTTACATCGGCTGGCGCGGCACCTCCGCGGACGTCGCGGACCTCCCCTCCGACGGCAACGACGCGCACAACGTCGTCTTCCCCGGCGGCCACTGCATGATCTACCGCATCCCGGACGGCGTCGGCGGACACCGGCTCAACTGGGTGCTCTACACCGCCCCGCCGGAGTCCGAGGACCTCCACCCGGACCTGAAGACACCGACCTCACTGCCGCCCGGCCGGCTCAACTCGGCGCTCACCGCGCACCTCCGGGCCCTCGTCGCGGACAACTTCCCGCCGTACTGGGCGGCCAGGGTGCTCCGTACGCCCGCCGAGACGACGTTCATCCAGCCCATCTACGACCTGGAGGTACCGCAGTACACCTCCGGGCGGATGCTGCTCGTCGGCGACGCCGCCAGCGTCGCCCGGCCGCACATCGGCGGCGGCAGCGTGAAGGCGCTCCAGGACGCGACGGCGCTGGAGGCCGCGGCGGTGGCCGGGGGGAGCTGGAAGGAGATCGCGGAGGCGTACGACACCAACCGCGGCGCCGTCGGCGCCTCGCTGGTCGCGCTGGCCCGCAGGATGGGCAGCGCGCAGGTCGAGAACACGCCGGACTGGGATGCGATGGGGCAGCCGGAGTTCGACGCGTGGTGGCAGGCGCAGAACAGTGGGTCGGACCGTAACAGCGGGTTCGGTGGGCACCGGCTGAAGTGACGTGAGCGGCTCACCGGGGTCCGGCCCGGTGAGCCGGTTCGTCCTCAATCGCCGGACGGGCTGCGTGCTTTGTCCTCAAGCGCCGGACGGGCTGCGTGCCTTGTCCTCAAGCGCCGGACGGGCTTGGTTTGCCCGCGGGCGGGCTGGGTTGGTTCCGGCCGGTGGTGGGGTGTCCTCAATCGCCGGACGGGCTTGAAAGGCCCGCCAGGCGGGCTGGAGTGGTCGCCAGGTGGGCTTGGTCAGGGCGCGGAGCGGAGCGGGGTCAGTTCCAGGGCCTCGTGGAGTGGTGACGGGTCCGTGCGGGCGTCCTCGCCCGACATCCGCAGGGTCGGGCGGCCCGAGGTGAGGACCGTGATCGTACGAGCGCACTGAGCCGCCTGCGTGGGGCTGGGTGAGACCAGCAGTACCGCGATCCCCTCCTCCGCCAGGGTGCCGACCAGTTCGTAGACCTGCTTGACCAGGCCGGGCGCCAGCCCTTCCGTCGGCTCGTCCATCAGCAGCACGCTCGGCGAGCCGAGCAGCGCACGCGCCAGGGCGAGCATCTGCTGCTCGCCGCCCGACAGGTCCGTGCCCCGGTTGCCCCGGCGCTCACCCAGCCGTGGCAGCAGCTCCAGCACCCGTGCCGGGGTCCACGCGCTGGGCCGGGTCGCGTCGCCGCTGCGCGGCGGGCGGTAGGAGAGCCGCAGGTGCTCCGCGACGGTGAGCCCGGCGAAGACCCGGCGCCCCTGCGGTACGAGGCCGATCCCGGCGCGCGCCACACGGTGCGCGGGCTGCCCGGTCATCTCCTGGCCGTTCAGCCGTACCGACCCGGCGGACGGGCGGATGAACCCCGCCACGGTGTGGACGAGGGTGGTCTTGCCGGCCCCGTTGTGGCCCACGATCGCGTGGACGGAGCCGGCGGGGACGGTCAGATCGAGGTCGTGCAGGACGGTGCCGCCGTGGTAGCCCGCCGTCAGGCCGGTGAGTTCCAGCATCGGTGGTCGGTCACCCTCTCGCTTCTGCTGTGTCGCGGACGCCCGTCGCGTGGTACGCGTCGCGGACCTCCGGATGGGCGAGCGCCTCGGCGGTGGGGCCGGTGATCAGGACCCGTCCGGCGGCCAACACGGTGACCGTGTCGGCGAGTTCGGCGACGACCTCGACGTGGTGCTCCACGAGGATGACGGCCACGCTGTCCGGGAGACCGTGCAGGATCGTGAGCAGTCGGCCGATGTCGCCGTCGGTCAGTCCGGCGGCGGGCTCGTCGAGCAGCATCAGCCGCGGGTCGCCCGCGAGGGCCGCCGCGAGGTCGAGCATGCGGCGCTGGCCGTGGGACAGGTCGGCGGCCGGCCTGCGCGCGGAATCGGCGAGGCCGACGGCCTCCAGGTGCCGCTCGGCGGACTCGGCGTGCTGCCGGTAGCGGGACGGCCTTCGCCATGCGCCCCGGCGCAGCGGGTGATGCCGCCAGCCGGCCAGCACGATGTTGTCGAGGACCGTCAACTCGCCTATGACGGAAGGCTGTTGAAAGCTGCGGGCGATACCGAGACGGCTGCGCTTGGCGGTGGCCGTACGGGTGATGTCGGCGCCGCCGAGGGCGATGGTGCCGTGGTCGGGACGGTCGGTACCGGCGATGAGGTTGAGCAGGGTGGTCTTGCCCGCGCCGTTGGGCCCGATGACGGCGTGCCGTGCTCCGGCGGGGAGCTGGAGGCTCACGTCGTCGACGGCCGTGAGACTCCCGTACCGCCGGACGAGGTTCTTCAGGTCCAGTACCGGCGCCGTGGGTGGCGTGCTGGCTGTCATGGGGCGACCTTCCCGGCCGGGGCGCTGTCGTGGTCGGACGGGGGCCGATCGGCCTTGGCGGCTGCCCGCCCGCCGGAACCGGGCCCGCCGCGCAGCCCGGCCAGACCGCGCGGGAGCAGATAGACGGCGGCGACGAACAGCACGCCGAGCAGCAGATGGCCGTGGCCGGGCCATGAACTGGCCACCCAGTCACGGGTGATGACGATGAGTCCGGCGCCGATCAGGGCGCCGACCACGGATGTGTTGCCGCCGATGACGGCCGCCAGCAGCGCGAACGCCGCGATCTCGAATCCGACGTCGGCGGGGGAGAGGTACTGCTGCACGGTGACCATGACCGAGCCGCCGACCCCGGCGAGCGCGCCGGCGCCGATGTGCGCCATCAGCAGATAGCGCCCGACGGGGTGGCCGGAGGCGCGCATGCGTGCCTCGGCGTTACGGGTGCCGGTCAGCAGTTTTCCGGCGGGGGAGCGCAGCACGAGCAGGGTGACGGCGACGGCGACGACCGCGACGGCGAGCGCGTAGTTGTAGACCTCGCTCTCGTCGACCATCCCCTCACCGCCCCAGAGTGCCTGCGTGGGCGGGAAGCCGACGAGGCCGTCGGCGCCGCCGGTGACGGACTTGAGCTGGTTGATGGCGGCGCTCGCCAGCTCGCCGATGGCGAGAGTGATCATCAGGACCGTGGTCCCACGGGCCCGGATCACCGCGGGCCCCGTCACCAGGGAGAACAGCGCGGCGGCGATCGCCGCGACGACGATCTGGACCGGGCCGACCGTCCAGCCGGCGTCGGCGAGATTCGCGGTGGCGTACGCGCCGACGGCGAACGGCGCCGTCTGGCCCAGCGTCGGCAGCCCGGCATAGCCGGTCAGGATGGTGACGCTGACCGCGAGCAGCCCGAGAGCGAGCGCGGAGCCGGCCAGCGAGATGGTGTACGCGTCGAGCAGCGTCGGCAGGGCGATGAGTACGCCGAGCAGGACGAGGAGCGGAGCGGCCTGGCGTACCCGCGAGGCGAGGTCGCCGTCGGCGCCGCCGCCCCGAAGCAGCCACGGCAGCCGCCCGCGGCTCCCGGACCCGCTCTCTGCCGCCTTGCCGGCGACAGCGATGCCATCGGCGCCCGGACCGGACCGGACCGGGGCCGTTTCGCCGGCACCCGCTCCACGCCCCTTGAACGACGCGGAGAGCCGTCGCCGCAGCCACTCGACCGGGTCCGCGCCACCGTCCCCGCCGCCGTGCGCCCCCGATGTCGCCGGTTCGGTGAACTGGGAGCGCAGGATCAGTACGGCGGCCATGGCCGCGAACAGCAGGTACGGGGCCCAGTCCGGCGCCACCGAGACACCGAGCGTCTGTACCTCGCCGACGGCGATCGCCGCGAACAGCGTCGTCCACAGCGACCGCAGCCCGCCCAGCACGACCACCACGAGCGAGAGCATCAGCACGGTGTCGGCCGTGCCGGCGCCCGGCCCGATGATGGGCGCGCCGAGCACTCCGGCGGCCCCCGCCAGCGCCCCGGCGGCGGCCAGCACGCCGGTGTGCACCGCGCGGGGGCTGTGCCCGGTGGTGGCCAGCATCTGCGGGTCGTCCGCGGAGGCCCGTACCGCCGCGCCCACGCGGGTGCGGGTGAGCACCCACGTACCGAACGCCGCGAGCAGGACCGCCATGAGGATGAAGCAGAGCCGGTACGCGGGGTACCGGTGGCCCAGCAGCGTCACCGAGGAGTCGAGCGCCTCGGGGACGCGTACCGGTAGCTCGTCGGCCCCGAAGAACTCGATGAGCAGATTGCCGCCGATCAGGGCGAGCCCGAACGTCAGCAGTGCTTGCGCGAGATGCCCACGACGGGCCAGGGGGATCGTCGCGGCGGACAGACCGGCCCCGGCGGCGGCAGCCGCCGCGGTCCCGGCCGCCAGTCCGACGGCGAGTCCGCCCCAGGTCCCGTCGCTCAACTCGGCACCGGTATAGGCGCCGATCGCGTACAGCGTGCCGTGTGACAGGTTCAGCACGCCCGCGGTGCCGAAGGCGAGACTCAGGCCGGCGGCGACGACGAACAGCAGCAGCCCGTAGGCCACGCCGTCCACCGCCGGCACGAAGTGGGCATCAAGGATATTCATCTCAGCTGCCGAGGGTCGCCAGGTCCTGGACCATGACGTTGGCCAGCTGGTCACCGTCCTTGCGCACCTGGCGCAGGTACCACTGCTGCACCGGCGAGTGCGCCTTGTCGCCGAACTCCCAGGCGCCGCGCGGGCTGTCGATCTGGCCGAGACCGCCGATGGCGTTGTTGATGGTCTCCCGCGTCACGTCGCCCTTCTTGGCGGCGTCGCCGATCGCCTGGTCCAGCACGGCGGCCGCGTCGTACGAGGCCATCGCGTAGGTCGTCGGCTGGGTGTCGTGCTTGGCGGTCCAGTCGGCGGCGAACTTACGGTTGGCCTCGTTGTCGAGGTCGGCCGCGTAGTTCAGGACCGAGTAGACGTCCTTCGCCGCGTCACCCTGGGCCTGGAGCACACTGCCCTCGGTGACGAAGGCCGTGTACAGCGGCAGATCGGCGACATCGGACTGCGCGTACTGCTTGGCGAAGTCGATGGCCGCCTTACCGGCGTAGAAGCAGTACACCGCCTTCGCGTCCGTCTTGGCGATGTCGGCGAAGTACGGCATGAAGTTCGTGGTCTTCGGGAACGGCGTCCACTTCGTCTCGCCGTCCGGGTTGGCGAGCTTGCCGCCGACCTTCTTGAACTCGTCCGTAAAGCCGCGCAGTTCGTCGTAGCCACCCTGGTAGTCGGGGCCGATCGCGTAGACCGGGCCGTCGACCTTCTCCTTGACGTACGGGGCGATGGCCGCGCCCGGCTCGTCGGAGAGGAAGCTCGTCGTCCAGAGGTACTTCATGTCCTTGACGGGCGGACGGCCGTTGGACCCGAGCAGCGGGACCTTGGCCTGGTTGATCAGCGGCATCACCGCGTTGACCGAACCACCGCTGACGAGACCGGTCAGCGCGTCGACCTTGTCCTTCTTGACCAGCTTGGTGGCCGCGGGAACGGCGGTCGGCGGACCGTCGCCCTCGTCCGCCACGATCAGCTCGACCTCACGGCCGCCCAGCTTGTTGTCATGCGTCGCCAGGTACAGCTCGAAGCCCTTGCGCAGCTCCGTGCCGACCGGCTCATAGGTGCCTGACAGTGACGCCACCAGGCCGACCTTCACAGTGTCGTCGCCGGCGCCGCTGTCGCCGCTGCACCCGGTGACGGCTGCCAGGCCGAGTGCGAGGGCGGCTGCGCCGACCGGCCGGACTCTGCGGCGGCCACGCGGTATGGATATGTCGAAGAACATGAGGGCTCTCATCGGGATGGAGGAAAAAACGGACTGAATGAGCGGAAGAGCACGTACGGCAAACGAACCGAACGGTGGGGCCTGCAACGACCCGGACGTCAGCGGGAGGGCTGGGCGTCCGCGTCGCGGATCTGGGGGGTCAGGGAGTCGCCGACCTGGTTGATCAGCTCGGACATCATGTAGCTGACCTCGCCGATGTCCGCGTCCCTGGTGGTCGTCACCAGCAGCGACGCGCCGCTGGAAACGGCCATCGAGAACATGTAACCGCCCTCCATGGCGGTCAGGCTGTGCTCGACGGGGTCGGTGTTCGTCAACTGGGCAGCGGCGGAGAGCAGGTTGACGACACCCGATGCGATGGCCGCCAGCCGGTCGGCGTCGTCACGCTCCACCCCGGTGTAGGCCAGGGCGAGTCCGTCGACGGACACGGCTATCGCCTGCGTGACCTCCGGGATACGCCCGGCGAAACCGCTGAGGATCCAGCTGAGGTCGTTGGGTGAGGTCGTCATTTTTTGCTCCGTTGGGTGTCGTCGTCGGTGGCGGAGCGCCCGCGGTGGCCCGTGCTCCTGTTGATCCCCTGGGCGTAGGCCGCCAGGACGTCAGAGACCTGCCGGGAGTCCCGACGGCGGGGCGACGGCTTGGGGGCGGCGCCGGATCGCTGCTCGCCGTCGCGTTTGCCCAGGGTGGGCCACTGCTTGGGCGTGTTGCGCTGCCGCAGTGGCAGTCCCGAGGAGCTGACTCCGGCGATACGGGAGACCGGCTCCGCGTGGACGGGGTGCTGGGAAGGCGCGTTGGAGCGCTCGCGTTCGTCGGCCGGGGAACCCTTGGTCCCGTCGGAACCCCTTGAGCCGTCGGAACCCCTCGATCCGTCGCGGGAGGACCCGGCGGAGCCGCTGTCCCCTCCCGGGTTGTAGTCGCCCGCCGCGGCGGCGTCGCCGTTCCTGCCGATGCCGTTTTGGCCGCCCGGAGCACCCGGAGCACCCGGAGCGCCCGCCCCGGCCGGCTGCCGGCGGAGCGGACCCGGCCCGGTGATCGGACGCGGAGCCTCGTAGCGCACGCCCGGACGCTCACCGGGCGAGCCCTGCGCGGGCGGCGTGGTCTCCTGCGGAGCCGCCGCCAGCACGTTCGCGGGCAGGGTGACCTCGGCGATCGTGCCCGGTCCCGAGGAGTCGCGCAGTTCGACGACGATGCCGTGCCGGGCGGCGAGCCGCGCCACCACGTGCAGACCCATGGACCGCACGTCGCCGATGCCGGACTTCGGCTCCAGCAGACCCTTGTTGAGGTTGGCGCGCCGTTCGGCGGTGATGCCCACACCCTCGTCGACGATCTGTACGACCGCCCGGTCCCACAGCCGCCAGACCGCGACACCGACCTGCTTGTCCGGGGGCGAGAAGCGCGTCGCGTTGTCCAGGAGTTCGGCCAGGATGTGCGCCACGTCGTGGACCACACGAGCGGCGATGCCGATGCCCGACTCGATGACACCGAGGGAGACCCGGTCGAAGCGCTCGATCTGCTGCGCGGCGGCCACGATCACCGTCGAGCAGGAGATGTCGGCGGACCGCACCCGGCCGTGCCCGTAACCACCCAGCACCAGAAGGTTGTTGGTGTTGCGCTCCATTCGGATGGCGAGGTGGTCGAGCGCGAACAGGGTCTTCATGCGCTCGGGGTCGGCCTCGTCGCGCTGCACCGTGTCCAGTTCGGACACCATGACGGTGGTCAACTGCGCGCCCCTGCGGGCGACACCGACCAGCGTCTCGGCGAACTGTTCGTGGATGTGGGCCTGTTGGGCCGCCAGACGGACGGCTTCGTGGTGAACGGCGTTGAACGCCTCACCGACCTCGCCGATCTCGTCAAGACCCGTGGTCTTCACCGGGTTGCCGGACCGCTCGGCGACCTGCTCGGGAGTGGCACCGCTGAGCGCACCGGGCTGGGACAGCTCCGTCATGACGCGCGGCAGACCCGTGTGCGCCACCTCGTGAGCGGCGTTGCGCAGGTCCCGCAGCCGGCGGATCATCACGCGGCCGAGCCGGATGGCGACGACGACCGCGCTGATGAGCGTGAGCAGCACCAGCGCCACCTCGGCGCCGGCCAGCCAGGCGAGCGAGGTGCGCGTCTCGGTGACCGTCTTGAGCACGGACTCGTCGATACGGCTCTCGACCGACCGCAGGATCGCCTGCCGGTCGGCCGTCGCCTGCTGCCACTTCTTGGGAGTGACGGTGAGTTCCTTGTCCGGCGCGGTGCGGGCGACCTGGTCCTCGAGCCGGCGTGCCTCAAGGGCCTTCGGACCGGAGAGCGTGCGCTCGAGCCAGGTCCGCCACTGCGCCGGGCCCAGGTCGAACAGGGCGCCGGTCGCTTCGGTGTAGCCGATCCTGGTGGCCTCGAAGGTCCGCTTGGACGCCTCGGTGAAACCACCCGTGGCCTGCGCCTTCATGACCGCGACCTGCTGCTGGCCCATGTGCTCGGAGGCCCGCGACAGTGCCGCGGCGGCGCGGATCCGGTCGGCGACGTCGGCGTCGACACCGTCGGCCTGGGCGATGCCGTCGCGGTAGTCGATCAGGTCCGCGATCACGATCCGGTAGCCGAACGTCAGAGCCGTGACAGTGCTCCCTCCGGAGCGCACCTGGGCGCGCAGGGAAGGCATTTCATCGATGAAGCGATCGATCCGATCCAGAGCGGCCTGCGCGGTGCCCGGAACGGACGACAAGCTGCCGATCTGTGAACGGAATTGGGCGACACTCTTGTCCGTCGCGTTGGAGGTTTCGCGGAACGAGTCCGTATCTCCCTGGGTGGATACCAGCGCGGTGGCCGCTGCCCGCTCGCGCTGCAAGTGATGGGTCAACTCGCTTACGGACGAAGCGACATCGACCATGGTCGTGAGGCGATTGGCCTGGAGTGCCTGGTTGGTTGCGGGAGCGAGGGCCAGCACCGCGAAGGTGACGGCCACTACGAGAGGCACGGTGACCAGCAGGACGAGGCGACGATTGATTTTCACTGCGCGGCTCCATCGCCGGAACCGGTGCTGAGTATCGGTGACACGCAGATACCTATTAACGGGTTGGGGGGTGTCGGTGGGGATCGCGAGTAGATCGTGTGCAACGTTACGGAAGGGACTGGCGAGGCCCCCGTGGCGCGGCTTGATCCTATGCCGTAGCACCTCGTTACGGATGCGTACATCCTCGAAAAATGCAGGTGCCTAACAGGCCACGAACGATCCAACTCGGCCACAATCAACGCCCGATGGACCCATCGGAACCGTAAACGGAATCACCGAATCGTTTCAACTTCCCCGTACTTGCCCAGCCCACAGGCACTTCGCGCCCCTCTTGTCGCCAACCACCGGAATGTTCATGGGTACTTCGGCGTGGCGACTTGACTGGAGGCGCGGACATCGGAATGTCGTTGCCGAAGGGTTAGATCATCAGACCTGAACAGGCGTGCCAAGGGCGGCATTTCGGTCACAACCGCACACCCGGCGGGCTTCTCCACAGCACGTTCACTCATGTGACGGCTCGTCAACACGTCATCCGCACACGGAGGGTGGTGGGTGAGCGATCCGGACCGGCGCCCCCGAAGTCGCCCGCCGGATTCGTGCGCCGACACACCGACACACAGACACCCACGACCGGGCCCGTCCACGTACACCGGAAAGGACCACGGGTCCGTTCCGGTGTCCGGCATCGGCCAGTGGCCGCACATGACAACAGGCCCCCCGATCAGACGCGCGGTCTGAAGGGAAGGCCTGTTCGGCACCTGGAATACGGTGCCCCCGGCAGGATTCGAACCTGCGCACCCGGCTCCGGAGGCCGATGCTCTATCCCCTGAGCTACGGGGGCGTGTCGCCGTGGACCTTGGCGACGGGTGAAACCTTACCAGCCCCCGTGGGGTCGTCGTGAACAGGTATTTGGCGTGAGGCGTCGCGCCGGGCGGGTCGCGGCCGGTCCCCCACGCGGGGGGAGAAGTGGGGAAAACCCGGACGTGGCCCCGGAGGCCGACCTACTCTCGAGTTGTGTCAGGCGCGTCAGGCCGTGTGCTCGTTGTCGACGACAACAGGGTCATCCGGCAGTTGATCAGGGTCAACCTGGAGCTGGAGGGCTTCGAGGTCGTGACCGCGGCCGATGGTGCCGAGTGTCTGGACGTCGTCCACCAGGTCAGGCCCGATGTGATCACCCTCGACGTCGTCATGCCGCGCCTCGACGGGATCCGCACCGCCGCCCGACTGCGGGCCGATCCACTGACCTCGCACCTGCCCCTCGCGATCATCAGCGCCTGTACGCGGTACGAGGTGGAGACCGGCATCGTCGCGGGCGTGGACGCCTTCCTCGCCAAGCCGTTCGAGCCCGCCGACCTCATCAGGGTCGTACGACAGCTGATGCGCCGGGAGGGCCCGTCCCTGGACGACAGGTACGAGGCGTGGCGCGCCGGCAGTACACCCGGAAGCGCGCGCGGCTGACGGCGCCGCGGGCCGGCCTGACCCGTGGCGGTGCCCGTATCGCGAAACCGGTTCGCGAAGACGCCCCCCTCCTCCCATACGCTGGTCCCGTGACCCCCGCCGACCTCTCCCGGACCGTGCTGCGCGCCCTGCGCCGCGCGGTCGACGAGGGTGTCCTGGCCGGGCCCGTACCGGACAGCGTCCAGGTCGGGCGCCCCGGCCCCGGCGGCAGCGGCGACTACGCGACCTCCGTCGCGCTGCGGCTCGCGGGCCCCGCCCGGCGCAGCCCCCGCGACATCGCGGAGATCCTCCGCGCCGAGATCCTGCGTTCCACCCCGGACCTCTCCCGCGTCGACGTCACGGGACCCGGCTTCCTGAACTTCACGCTCGCCCCCGGCAGCCGCGCCGAAGTCGTCCGCGCCGTCCTCGACGCCGGGATCGAGTACGGGCACGGGGACGCCCTCGCCGGCACCACCGTGATCCTCGCCCCCGCCGGCGAACTCCGCGCGGCCGTGCGGACAGAGACCGTCCTGCGGCTGCTGCGCGCGCAGGGCGCCGACGCCCGCACCGGCGCCGACGCGACCGAGCGGCTGACGGTGCGGCCGGTGTCCGCCACCCTCGCGGGCGACCTGTTCGCCCGCCTCGGCACCGACGCCGCCCGCTGGGGTCTGCTGCGGCCCGCGGCCCACGACGCGGCCGCGACCGGCGACGACCTTCTCCTCCAGCACGAGAGCAACCCCCTCTTCACGGTGCGCTACGCCCACGCCCGTACCCGCGCCCTCCTGCGTAACGCCGCCGGTCTCGGCATCCCGAGAGGCGACGGCGACACCTACGAACCTGGGGCCCGCGCCCTTCTCGACAGCATCGGCGACCACCCCGGCGCACTCGCCGCCGCCGCCCGCCACCGCGCCCCCGACCGGGTCGCCCGGCATCTCGAACGCACCGCGGAGGCGTTCCTGCACTTCCAGGAGACCTGCCGCCCGCTGCCCGTCGGCGACGAGAAACCCTCGGCCGCCCACCGGTCCCGGCTCGCACTCGCCGAAGCCGCCGGGACGGTGCTGGCCGGTGGCCTCACCCTCCTCGGTATCGACGCGCCCGAACACCTCTGATGCGGACCGCCCAGTCGGACGCATCCGACGTAACCAAGAGAGCAAGAAGACGATGAGCCGTTCCGCCCACCCCGCCGGGCCCCGCTACGCCGACGTGCACACCGAGGGCCACTACACCCCGCCGCCCGCCGACCTCAACACGCTGGACGACAAGATCTGGTCGCGTACGGTCAGCCGCGACGAGGACGGTGTCGCCACCGTCGCGGGTCTGCCGGTGACCCGGCTCGCCGAGGAGTTCGGCACCCCCGCGTACTTCCTCGACGAGGCCGACTTCCGCGCCCGCTGCCGCGCCTGGGCCGACGCCTTCGGCAAGGACGCCGACGTCTTCTACGCGGGCAAGGCGTTCCTGTCCCGCGCCGTCGTCCACTGGCTCAAGGAGGAGGGGCTCAACCTCGACGTCTGCTCCGGCGGCGAGCTGGCCACCGCGCTGGACGCGGGCATGCCCCCCGAGCGCATCGCGCTGCACGGCAACAACAAGTCGGTGCACGAGATCGAGCGCGCCGTCTCCGCGGGCGTCGGGCGCATCGTCCTCGACTCCTTCCAGGAGATGGTGCGCGTCGCGCACATCGCGCAGAGCCTCGGCCGGGTCCAGCCCGTGCAGATCCGGGTCACCGTCGGCGTCGAGGCGCACACCCACGAGTTCATCGCGACCGCCCACGAGGACCAGAAGTTCGGTATCGCGCTGGCCGACGGACAGGCCGCGGAGGCCGTCCGCCGGGCGCTGCGGCTCGACGGCATCGAACTCATCGGCATCCACTCGCACATCGGCTCGCAGATCTTCGACATGGCGGGCTTCGAGGTCTCAGCGCGCCGCGTCGTCGAACTGCTGGCCGCGGTCCGCGACGAGCACGGCGTCGAACTCCCCGAGATCGACCTCGGCGGCGGTCTCGGCATCGCGTACACCCCAGAGGACGACCCGCGCGAGCCGCACGAGATCGCCAAGTCGCTGACCGCGATCGTCACCCGTGAGTGCGAGTCCGCTGGCCTGCGCACCCCCCGGATCTCCGTCGAGCCCGGCCGCGCCATCGTCGGCCCGACCGCCTTCACGCTCTACGAGGTCGGCACCATCAAGCCCCTGGAGGGGCTGCGGACGTATGTGAGCGTCGACGGCGGCATGTCGGACAACATCCGCACAGCGTTGTACGACGCCGAGTACAGCGTCGCGCTCGTCTCCCGCCGCTCCGACGCCGAGCCGATGCTGTCGCGCGTCGTCGGCAAGCACTGCGAGAGCGGTGACATCGTCGTACGCGACGCGTTCCTGCCAGCCGACCTGGCGCCCGGGGACCTGATCGCGGTCCCCGCCACCGGCGCGTACTGCCGCTCCATGGCGAGCAACTACAACCACGCGCTGCGCCCGCCCGTCGTCGCCGTCAAGGACGGCGGGGCGCGGGTGATCGTCCGGCGTGAGACGGAGGAAGATCTCCTGCGTCTGGACGTCGGGTAATTGAGATTGACGTCTCGCATGACGGACGGAGGGTAGAAACTTCCGTCCGGTGCGTGAGACTGGTCCACATCGCTGAGAGAGGGAATCGAGGTCGCATGATGCGTACGCGTCCGCTGAAGGTGGCGCTGCTGGGCTGTGGGGTCGTCGGCTCAGAGGTGGCGCGCATCATGGCGACGCACGCCGACGATCTGGCCGCGCGGATCGGCGCGCCCCTGGAACTCGCCGGGGTCGCCGTCCGCCGTCCCTCCAAGGTGCGCGAGGGCATCGACCCCGCCCTGATCACCACGGACGCGACGGCGCTGGTCAAACGGGGCGACATCGACGTCGTCGTCGAGGTCATCGGCGGCATCGAGCCCGCCCGCACGCTGATCACCACGGCCTTCGAGCACGGCGCGTCCGTCGTCTCGGCCAACAAGGCGCTGCTCGCCGAGGACGGCGCGACGCTCTTCGCGGCGGCCGAGAAGCACGGCAAGGACCTCTACTACGAGGCCGCCGTCGCGGGCGCCATCCCGCTGCTGAGGCCGCTGCGGGAATCCCTCGCGGGGGACAAGGTCAACCGCGTCCTCGGCATCGTCAACGGCACCACGAACTTCATCCTCGACCGGATGGACTCCTCGGGCGCCGGCTACTCGGAGGCGCTGGACGAGGCGACGGCGCTCGGTTACGCGGAGGCCGACCCGACCGCCGACGTCGAGGGCTTCGACGCCGCCGCCAAGGCCGCGATCCTCGCCGGGATCGCCTTCCACACCCGCGTACGCCTCGACGACGTCCACCGCGAGGGGCTGACCGAGGTCACCGCCGCCGACATCGCCTCCGCACGGCGCATGGGCTGCACCGTCAAGCTCCTCGCCATCTGCGAGCGCGCCGCCGACGGGAAGTCGGTCACCGCGCGCGTCCATCCGGCGATGATCCCGCTCAGCCACCCGCTCGCCTCCGTGCGCGAGGCGTACAACGCGGTCTTCGTGGAGGCCGAGGCGGCCGGACAGCTGATGTTCTACGGCCCCGGGGCCGGCGGCCCGCCCACCGCGTCCGCCGTGCTCGGCGACCTGGTCGCGGTGTGCCGCAACCGGATCGGCGAGGCGACGGGGCCCGGCGAGTCCGCCTACACGCGGCTGCCGGTCAGCTCCATGGCCGAGGTCGTGACGCGGTACCACATCAGCCTCGACGTGGCCGACAAGCCGGGTGTACTCGCCCAGGTCGCCACGGTCTTCGCCGAGCACGACGTGTCGATCGACACCGTGCGCCAGCAGGGCCGGCTCGACAGTGAAGGACTCGGCGGCGAGGCATCCCTCGTCGTCGTCACCCACCGCGCGCCCGACGCCGCCCTCTCGGGGACCGTCGAAGCGCTGCGCAAGCTCGACACCGTGCGCGGTGTCGCCAGCATCATGCGTGTTGAAGGGGAGTAAGGGACCCATGACGAGCATCGGCACCCACCAGTGGCGCGGCATCATCGAGGAGTACCGGGACCGGCTGCCGGTCGCGGAGACGACGGCGGTGGTCACACTCCGGGAGGGCGGTACGCCGCTCGTCCCCGCGCAGGTCCTCTCCGAGGTCACGGGCTGCGAGGTGCACCTCAAGGTCGAGGGCGCCAACCCGACCGGGTCCTTCAAGGACCGCGGCATGACGATGGCGATCACACACGCCAAGGAGGCGGGCGCGCAGGCGGTCATCTGCGCCTCCACCGGCAACACCTCGGCGTCGGCCGCCGCGTACGCGGTACGGGCCGGCATGGTCTGCGCCGTCCTCGTACCGCAGGGCAAGATCGCGCTGGGCAAGATGGGCCAGGCGCTGGTGCACGGCGCGAAGATCCTCCAGGTCGAGGGAAACTTCGACGACTGTCTGACGCTGGCGCGCGGACTCTCCGACAACTACCCGGTGGCGCTGGTCAATTCGGTGAACCCGTCCCGTATCGAGGGCCAGAAGACCGCGGCCTTCGAGATCGTGGACGCGCTCGGCGACGCCCCCGACATCCACGTACTGCCCGTCGGCAACGCCGGCAACATCACGGCGTACTGGAAGGGCTACACGGAGTACACCACGGACGGTCCCGCGACCCGCACCCCGCGCATGTGGGGCTTCCAGGCGTCCGGTTCGGCGCCGATCGTGCGCGGCGAGGTCGTCAAGGACCCGCACACCGTGGCCACCGCGATCCGTATCGGCAACCCGGCCTCCTGGCAGCAGGCGCTCGCCGCCAGGGACGAGTCGGGCGGCTTCATCGACGAGGTGACGGACCGACAGATCCTGCGCGCCTACCGGCTGTTGGCCGCTCAGGAGGGTGTCTTCGTCGAGCCGGCGTCGGCCGCGTCCGTCGCCGGCCTGCTCAAGGCGGCCGAGGAGGGCAAGGTCGATCCCGGCCAGCGCATCGTCTGCACCGTCACCGGGAACGGCCTCAAGGACCCGGACTGGGCGGTCGCGGGAGCGCCCCAGCCGGTCACGGTCCCGGTCGACGCCGTGACTGCGGCCGAGCGCCTCGGACTCGTCTGAGGGGTGTCCGCGGCGGGCCGGTCACCGGTTCGCCGCGGACACAAAGCACACCAAGACCCTGCATAGGCGCACAGGAAGGCACGCGACACGCATCGTGCGCCTCCTGTGCGCCCTATGTCGCCACTGAACCTTCCTTCGATAAGCTGTACCCAACCCGCCCCGCCGCATATGCCGCGGTGTTGTTGCCTTCGTGGCCGTCGGGTGTTTCCGTATCTCGTCGAGACTTCGCAGCCACACAAGGAGAGTCGTCCAAGCGATGGCCGGTCCCGCTTTCCGCGCCGCCGCCGTAAGGGTGCGCGTCCCAGCCACCAGCGCCAACCTCGGGCCGGGATTCGACGCCCTCGGCCTGTCGCTCGGGCTCTACGACGACGTGGTGGTGCGCGTGGCCGATTCCGGCCTGCACGTCGACATCGCGGGCGAGGGTGCGCGGACGCTGCCCCGCGACGAGAACCACCTGCTCGTACGCTCCCTGCGCACCGCGTTCGACCTGCTCGGGGGCCAGCCGCGTGGCCTTGAGGTCGTCTGCGCCAACCGCATTCCGCACGGCCGCGGCCTCGGCTCGTCGTCCGCCGCGATCTGCGCCGGGATCGTCGCCGCGCGCGCCGTGACGATAGGCGGCGACGCCAGGCTCGACGACTCCGCGCTGCTGGAGCTGGCCACCGAGATCGAGGGCCACCCGGACAATGTGGCGGCCTGTCTGCTCGGCGGTTTCACGCTCGCCTGGACCGACGGGGGAGCGGCGCGCGCCATCCGGATGGAGGTCGCCGAATCGGTGGTCCCCGTGGTGTTCGTGCCCGAGATGCCGGTCCTCACCGAGACCGCGCGCGGGCTGCTCCCGCGCTCCGTCCCCCATGTGGACGCGAGTTTCAACGCGGGCCGGTCGGCGCTGCTCGTAGAGGCTCTGACCAGGCGTCCCGAGCTGCTTCTCGCGGCCACCGAGGACCGGCTGCACCAGGAATACCGCGCTCCGGCGATGCCGCAGAGCGTGGAGCTCGTGGGCCGACTGCGGGCCGACGGCGTCCCCGCGGTCATCTCCGGCGCGGGCCCCACGGTCCTGGCGCTGACCGACGACAGTGCGGCCGACAAGGTCGTACAGCTGGCCGGCGAGGGCTGGGCGGCGCACAGGCTCGGCCTCGACGGCACGGGCGCGAGCGTTCTGCCGCTCGGTTCTCAGTGACGGTGGATTGCCGGTGAGTGAGAGGGGGAATGTTTGTTGGAGCCGGTAGTGTTAACCTCAAGTCTGCACCCGAAGTCTTTTTGGCTCGGTGCTTCGCGTCCCCATTCGGGACCACCATTCTTCCGGGAGCCTCCCCGACTGCCTGAGCAGCCTGCCTGAGCAGTTTTGAGCACGCCCCGGAACCGGCACGACACCCCTCGCTATGTCCAGGAGTGGGCCGAGCAGGGGGACCTCGGGCCGGACCCATTGCACGTACGCAAGTTTTCCGCCGTACCCGGCGGGACCATCGCCCCGACCTCGGCCGTGATCGACACGATCACAGCCCGCGGTCGGACAGCACAACCGGTCGCCGAGCCAGAAGGCCGACGTCCGCTCCAGGGAAGGACCCTTCGTGAGCGACACCACCGATCTGATGGGCGTGAGCGCCGACAACAGCGTCGACACCACCGCGCCCGCCGAAGGTGCTGCCACTGGCACCACCTCACGGCGCCGCCGCTCCGGCACCGGCCTCGACGGCATGGTCCTGGCCGAGCTTCAGCAGGTCGCGTCCGGCCTCGGCATCAGGGGCACCGCGCGGATGCGCAAGAGCCAGTTGATCGAGGTCATCAAGGAGGCGCAGGGCGGCGGTTCGCCCGCGCCGAAGAGCGACGGGGCGGCCGGCGGCGACGCCGAGGCGAAGCCCAAGCGGCGCGCCACCTCCAAGGCCCGTACGGGCGACACGGCGCCCGCCGCCGAAGCCCCCGCCGCCGACAAGGCCGCGGACCGTGCCCCGGCCAAGGCCGAGAAGGCCGACAAGGCCGACGGGCAGATCGACATCCCGGGCCAGCCGGCGAGTGACGACCAGCCCTCGGGCGAGCGTCGTCGGCGCAGGGCCACCGCGCAGGCGGGCAGCCCGGACAGCAAGACCGAGACCCGCGGCGAGTCGGGCACCGACACCGTCGTGGACGAGCGTCCCGACGCCAAGGCCGAGGCCGCCGTCTCCGCGTCCGCCCAGGGGGACGCCGACGGACGCCGCGGCGACCGCCAGGAGCGCGGCCAGCGTGGCGAGCGCGGCGACCGCGACCGCGGTGACCGCCAGAGCCGCCAGCGTGACCGCCGGGGCAAGGGCGACGACCAGCAGGGCGGCGGCGGCCAGCAGGGCGGCGGCCAGCGCCAGCAGCGCCAGGGCCAGGGCGGCGGCCAGAACCAGGGCAACGGCCCGCAGGACGACTTCGACGACGAGGCGGGCGGCCGTCGCGGCCGTCGCGGCCGGTACCGCGACCGTCGTGGCCGTCGTGGCCGCGAGGAGTTCGGTGGCGGCGGCGAGCCGCAGGTCGCCGACGACGACGTGCTGATCCCCGTCGCGGGCATCCTCGACATCCTCGACAACTACGCGTTCATCCGGACCTCCGGCTATCTGCCGGGCCCGAACGACGTGTACGTGTCGCTCGCCCAGGTCCGCAAGAACGGCCTGCGCAAGGGTGACCACGTCACCGGCGCGGTGCGCCAGCCCAAGGACGGCGAGCGCCGCGAGAAGTTCAACGCGCTCGTGCGCCTGGACTCGGCGAACGGCATGGCGGCCGAATCGGGCCGCGGACGGCCGGAGTTCCAGAAGCTGACCCCGCTCTACCCGCAGGACCGGCTCCGTCTGGAGACCGACCCGGGTGTGCTGACGACGCGGATCATCGACCTCGTCGCACCGATCGGCAAGGGCCAGCGTGGTCTGATCGTGGCCCCGCCGAAGACCGGCAAGACCATGATCCTCCAGGCGATCGCCAACGCGATCACGGTCAACAGCCCCGAGTGCCACCTGATGGTCGTCCTCGTCGACGAGCGTCCCGAAGAGGTCACCGACATGCAGCGGTCGGTGAAGGGCGAGGTCATCTCCTCGACCTTCGACCGCCCCGCCGAGGACCACACCACCGTCGCCGAGCTGGCCATCGAGCGCGCCAAGCGCCTCGTCGAGCTGGGTCACGACGTGGTTGTCCTGCTGGACTCCATCACCCGCCTGGGCCGCGCCTACAACCTCGCCGCCCCGGCCTCCGGACGCATCCTGTCCGGTGGTGTCGACTCGACCGCGCTCTACCCGCCGAAGCGCTTCTTCGGTGCGGCGCGCAACATCGAGGACGGCGGTTCGCTGACCATCCTGGCCACCGCGCTCGTCGAGACCGGCTCGCGCATGGACGAGGTGATCTTCGAGGAGTTCAAGGGCACCGGCAACATGGAGCTCAAGCTCGACCGGAAGCTCTCGGACAAGCGCATCTTCCCGGCGGTGGACGTGGACGCGTCCTCCACCCGTAAGGAAGAGATCCTGCTCGGCAGCGACGAACTCGCCGTCGTCTGGAAGCTGCGCCGGGTGCTGCACGCGCTCGACCAGCAGCAGGCGATCGAGCTGCTGCTGGACAAGATGAAGAAGACGAAGTCGAACGCGGAGTTCCTGCTCCAGATTCAGAAGACGACTCCGTCGCCCGGAAACGGCAACGACTGACACACCGTCGGACGTTGTTCCGGGATTCTGTCCCGATTGCTCAACTTGCTTATGGATCCGCCCCGTTACTCCGGTGACGGGGCGGATTTCTGCATGTAATATCCGATGAGCCGTTCCATCCCCCCACACGGCGCCAAACCAATTCCCTTGATTAGTGGGAGATTTGCGTGCGTGTGTCGCGTCATGACCGACCGGTCCGGAGAGTGCGAAGACTGATAGCCGCTGGTACAGCGGCCCTTGCGGTCCTCGCCGGCGGACTCGTCGCCACAGCACAGGCCGCCGAAGGCGACGGCGGTGAGAAGTTCCTGCCGCCCAAGGATGCCCAGGTCGTCAGCTCCAAAGAGATCTCGCCGCGAATCATCGGCGGAACGAACACTTCCATCAGCAGCGCCCCCTGGATGGTGCAACTGCTTTTCGAGTTCGACAACGACGGATACTTCTACTTCACCTGCGGCGGAACGCTCGTCGCGCCCAACAAGGTTCTTACGGCGGCGCACTGCGTCACCGACGAGAACGGCAATGCGCTCGACATGGTCGGCCGCGGCATGATTCTGGCCAACACGGCCAAGCTCGCCGGTGGTCCGAACGACGAGGGCACCGTGGCCAGCATCAGCCGGTCGTACGTCGCCGGCTCGTACAACGCGGACGCGATCGACAACGACATCGCGCTGCTGACGCTCGCCAAGCCCCTGACGGGCACTCCGGCGCAGCCCGCCCCGTACCGGGAGACCACCCGCTACGCGCCGGGCACCACCGCCACCACCTACGGCTGGGGCATGACCGGCTCGAACCCGGACGTGGACCAGCTGGCCGACACCCTCCAGCGGGTGACACAGCCGCTGAACTCGGACGCCGACTGCACCGAGAACCTCGACACCGTGCTCAACAGTCCGGGCGCCTTCAAGCCCGGCCACATGATCTGCGCGGGCGTCGGCGGCACGGGCGACAACAGCACGGGCAAGGCGACCTGCCCCGGTGACTCGGGCAGCCCGATGATGGTGAACGGCCGGATCATCGGCGTCACCTCCTGGGGCGTCTCCACCCAGTCCGAACTGTGCAACTACCAGGGCACGTTCGACGTGTACACCAAGGTCTCGACGTACATGCCGGCCCTCCAGCCGCGCATCGACGACACCAACTTCAGCCGCGACACCAAGGCTGACCTGTGGGCCCGCACCAGCGCGGACGGCAAGGCGTACACCTTCACCTCCACCGGCGACAAGTTCGCCTCCCGCAAGGCGTTCACCGGCACCTTCAGCGCCTACAACCTGGTCGTCCAGACGGACCTGAACAGGGACGGCTACGAGGACCTCGTCGCGCGCGGCAACTCCGGCGACGTGTACTGGCTGCACCGCTCCGCGAGCAGCTCCACGTACGCGAAGACCAAGATCTTCAGCGCCTGGAACACGGTCCGCGCGATCGTCACTCCCGGCGACGTCACCGGCGACGGCAACCCCGACCTGCTCTCCGTCACCTCCACCGGTGAGCTGCGGCTCTACCCCGGTACGGGCAAGGGCACGTTCGGCACCTCCACCGCGGTCGCCACCGGCTACCAGCTCTACAACCAGGTCCGCGGTCACGGTGACTTCACCAACGACGGCAAGGCCGACCTGCTGGTCCGCCGGGGCAGCACCGGTGACCTCCTGCTGGCCAAGGGCACCGGCGACGCCGCCGCCCCGTTCGAGACGCCCGTCGTGGTCCGCACCAACTGGTCCGCGTACACCACCATCGCCACCCCGGGTGACGTGAACGGCGACGCCAAGCCCGACGTCGTCGTCCGTAACGCGGCCGGCTCCCTGTACCTCCTCAAGGGCACCGGCAAGGGCACGTCCGAGATCTTCACCACAGGCCTGAACATCGGATCCGGCTGGACCGGCTACCACACCATCGCCTGAGAATCGCAGGTCAGTGACCGGGTGACCGGTCCCCGACCAGGCTCATCGCACCACTTTCTGTGGCCCCCGCCCCGGCGGGGGCCACAGCTTGTTGTGCAACCCTGCGTGCTGCCCCGCACGTCCGACCCCATGGACGACGAACCGTGGCTGAACGCCGTGGCAAGGGGTAACCGCACACGCTACGAGAGCCGACGACAACCGGCGGGAGCCGGCGAGAGCCGAGGAGCACATGACGGATCAGAGCAAGGGCGGCCGAATACGCGCGACCGGTACGCGCCGCAAGAAGCCGAGCACGCGCGCTCGCGCCACCACCGTGGCCGCGTGGTCGGCCGCAGCCCTGGTCCTCGTCGGCGGTTCCGGTCTCGGATACGTGTACTTCAAGCTCAACGGCAACATCCAGGGCGTCGACATCAACGCCAGGCTCGGCACCGACCGCCCCGTGAACGTCGACAACGGCTCGATGGACATCCTCGTCCTCGGCTCCGACTCACGCTCCGGCGACAACGCCGAATACGGCGCAGACCAGGGCGGAGCCCGTTCGGACACCGCGATGATCATGCACGTCGACGAAGGCCACAAGAAGGCCGGTGTCGTCTCCGTACCGCGCGACACCATCGTCGAACGCCCCGACTGCGAGGACGGCGACGGCGACACCGCCGCCGGCGAGCGACGGGCCATGTTCAACACCGCGTACGAGGTCGGCGGCCCGGCCTGCGCGGTGAAGACCGTCGAGAAGATGTCCGGCATCCGCATGGACCACTACATCGAGGTCGACTTCACCGGGTTCAAGCAGCTCATCGACGACCTCGGCGGCGTGAAGATCACCACCACCGAGGCCATCGACGACTCCAAGAGCCATCTGAATCTCGAACCCGGCACCCACACCCTGGACGGCGAGCAGGCGCTCGGCCTCGTCAGGACGCGCAAGAGCGTCGGCGACGGCAGCGACCTGGGCCGCATCCAGCTCCAGCAGGCCTTCATCAAGGCGCTGATCACCCAGGTCAAGGACATCGGCCTGCTCAACAGCCCCAAGAAGCTGTACGACATCGGCGACACCGCGACGCGGGCGATCACCCCCGACTCCGAGCTGGACACGGTCAAGGAACTCGCCGGCTTCGCCGGCGGCCTGAAGAACCTCGGGGCCGAGGACGTCAACATGATCACCCTGCCCGTCCGGTACGACCCGGCGGACCCCAACCGCGTCGTACCCCTGGAGAAGGCGTCCGAGCAGGTCTGGACGGCGCTCAGGGCGGACAAGCCGATCCCGGCGTCCGCGACGAAGGAGTCCGCGGGCGACAAGGGCGACGCGTCCGACGTGGTCACGGGCGGCGCGGAATAGATCCGGGACCACCCCGGTTTTGGAGATACGGCCGGTCCTGGCAGACTGGATCGTCGGCCCCGGTTCACGTACGAGCATCCGCGCGTGCGACCCGGCGCCTTCCTCGCCTGGCGAGGATGTTCCCTAGGAGACACCTTGAAGCGCGACATCCACCCCACGTACGTCGAGACCCAGGTCAGCTGTACCTGCGGTGCGTCGTTCACCACTCGCAGCACGATCGAATCGGGCTCCGTCCGTGCCGAAATCTGCTCCGAGTGCCACCCGTTCTACACGGGCAAGCAGAAGATCCTCGACACCGGTGGCCGCGTGGCCCGCTTCGAGGCCCGCTTCGGCAAGGCTGCCGCCGGCTCCGCCAACAAGTAGCGAGCCGATTGCGCCGGTTCTCGGTGCCCCTGCCCTGGGGTGCCGGGACCGGCGCTTTGCCGTCCATAAGCAACTTCGCGCAGCACTTCCGTACGCAACCCAGGAGCCCCCGAATGTTCGAGGCGGTCGAGGAACTGGTCGGCGAGCACGCCGACCTGGAGAAGAAGCTCGCCGACCCGTCGGTCCACGCGGACCAGGCGCACGCCCGCAAGCTCAACAAGCGGTACGCCGAACTGACCCCGATCATCGGGACGTACCGCTCCTGGAAGCAGACCGGGGACGACATCGAGACGGCCCGTGAGTTCGCCGCCGACCCCACCGACACCTCGGCCGGCGAGTTCGCCGCCGAGGTCAAGGTGCTGGAGAAGCAGCGCGACGAACTCACCGAGAAGCTGCGGCTGCTGCTCGTCCCGCGCGACCCCAGCGACGACAAGGACGTCATCCTGGAGATCAAGGCGGGCGCGGGCGGCGACGAGTCGGCGCTGTTCGCCGGTGACCTCCTGCGGATGTATCTGCGCTACGCCGAGCGCGTGGGCTGGAAGACCGAGATCATCGACGCCACCGAGTCCGAGCTGGGCGGCTACAAGGACGTCCAGGTCGCCGTGAAGACCAAGGGCGGCAACGGGGCCACCGAGCCGGGACAGGGCGTCTGGGCGCGGCTCAAGTACGAGGGCGGGGTGCACCGCGTGCAGCGGGTGCCCTCCACGGAGTCGCAGGGCCGGATCCACACGTCGGCGGCCGGCGTGCTCGTGACGCCCGAGGCGGAGGAGGTCGAGGTCGAGATCCTCGCCAACGACCTGCGCATCGACGTCTACCGCTCGTCGGGCCCCGGCGGCCAGTCCGTCAACACGACCGACTCCGCCGTCCGGATCACGCATCTGCCCACCGGAGTCGTCGCTTCCTGCCAGAACGAGAAGAGCCAGCTCCAGAACAAGGAGCAGGCCATGCGTATCCTGCGCTCGCGGCTCCTGGCCGCGGCACAGGAGGAGGCGGAGAAGAACGCGGCGGACGTCAGGCGCAGCCAGGTGCGTACCGTCGACCGGTCCGAGAAGATCCGTACGTACAACTTCCCGGAAAACCGGATCTCGGACCACCGGGTCGGCTTCAAGGCGTACAACTTGGACCAAGTGCTCGACGGTGAGCTGGCGGCAGTGATCCAGGCTTGTGTCGACGCCG
Organism: Streptomyces sp. NPDC060366; assembly: GCF_042725135.1. NCBI lineage: Bacteria > Bacillati > Actinomycetota > Actinomycetes > Kitasatosporales > Streptomycetaceae > Streptomyces > Streptomyces sp. NPDC060366. The sequence goes on from NZ_JBHXDC010000003.1 coordinate 593,953, forward strand.
ACTCGGCGGCGAAGCTCGCGGCCGCCTGAGCCTGCTCCGCAACCCCGCGCACCCGCGCACCCCGCGTCACTCCCTTCCGATCACGACCCGTCCCCTTCTACGTCTCAGGAGGAACCAGCGTGCAGACACCTTCTGGGGGGCCAACCGACCCTCAGCGGCTCCGCCGTGGGCCCGCCCCCCGCAGTCTGCTGCTCGCCGAGGTGGCCCAGGCCACCCAGCGGCTGGCCGACGCGGGCGTGCCGTCGCCGCGGTTCGACGCGGAGGAGCTCGCCGCGTTCGTGCACGGTGTGAAGCGCGGAGAGCTGCACAGCGTCGTGGACGAGGAGTTCGACGCCCGCTACTGGGAGACCGTCGCGCGCCGCGAGGCCCGCGAACCGCTCCAGCACATCACCGGGCGGGTGTTCTTCCGGTATCTGGAACTCCAGGTCGGGCCAGGGGTGTTCGTGCCCCGGCCGGAGACCGAGTCCGTCGTCGGCTGGGCCATAGACGCGGTCCGCGCGATGGACGTCGTCGAGCCGCTGATCGTCGATCTCTGCTCGGGATCCGGCGCGATCGCGCTCGCGATGGCGCAGGAGGTGCCGCGCTCGCGTGTGCACGCCGTGGAGCTGTCCGAGGACGCCCTCACCTGGACGCGGAAGAACGCCGAGGGGTCCAGGGTCACCGTGCACCGCGGAGACGCTCTGACGGCCCTCCCCGACTTCGACGGCCAGGTCGACCTGGTCATCTCCAACCCGCCGTACATCCCGCTCACCGAGTGGGAGTACGTGGCGCCCGAGGCCCGCGACCACGACCCGCAGATGGCGCTCTTCTCCGGCGAGGACGGCCTCGACACGATCCGCGGCATCGAACGCACCGCGCACCGGCTGCTGCGGCCCGGCGGCCTCGTCGTCGTCGAGCACGCGGACACCCAGGGCGGGCAGGTCCCGTGGATCTTCAGCGAGGAGGCCGGCTGGGCGGACGCGGCCGACCACCCGGACCTGAACAAGCGCCCGCGCTTCGCGACGGCGCGCAAGGCCATGCCGTGAGGACCGGAACAGGGACGACGAGGGTCACCTCCGCTTCCGTGACCTCAGCCGCGACGAACCGAGCACATCAGAAGACACAGAAGAGAGAGGGCCGTTAGATGGCACGGCGATACGACTGCAACGACGCGACCGACCGTACGACCGGTCTGCGTGAAGCCGCGTCCGCCGTCCGCCGCGGCGAGCTCGTCGTCCTGCCCACCGACACCGTCTACGGGCTCGGCGCCGACGCCTTCAGCTCGGAGGCCGTCGCCGATCTCCTCGACGCCAAGGGCCGGGGCCGCAATATGCCCACTCCCGTGCTCATCGGCTCCCCGAACACCCTGCACGGCCTCGTCACGGACTTCTCGGAGCAGGCCTGGGAGCTGGTCGACGCCTTCTGGCCGGGCGCGCTCACGCTCGTCGCCAAGCACCAGCCCTCGCTCCAGTGGGACCTTGGCGACACCCGTGGCACCGTCGCGATCCGGATGCCCCTGCACCCCGTCGCGATCGAGCTGCTGACCGAGGTCGGCCCGATGGCCGTCTCCAGCGCGAACCTGACAGGACACCCGGCGCCGGAGGACTGCGACGCGGCGCAGGAGATGCTGGCGGACGCTGTGTCGGTCTATCTCGACGGCGGGAAGACCCCCGGCATCGTGCCGTCCTCGATCGTGGACGTGACGGGCAAGGTCCCGCTCCTGCTGCGCGCGGGCGCCGTCGACGCCGACGAGCTGCGCAAGGTCGTACCCGACCTCGAGGTGGCCAATTGACCGCCCCTGAGGGGCGTGGCATAGCGGGACTCCCCGACACCTTCCGCATCCTCCACGTCAGTACCGGCAACGTGTGCCGCTCGCCCATCACCGAGCGGCTGAACCGCCATGCCCTGAGCGACCGCCTCGGCGAGCGGCTCACGGGCGGGCTCATCGTGGAGAGCGCGGGCACCTGGGGACACGAGGGGGCCTCGATGGAGGCCAACGCGGAGGCCGTCCTGGCGGATTTCGGCGCGGACCCGTCCGGCTTCGTCGGACGGGAGCTGCTGGACGAGCACGTGATCCGCGCGGACCTGGTGCTCACGGCGACGCGTGACCACCGGGCGCAGGTCATCTCCATGGGGCACTCGGCGGGGCTGCGGACCTTCACGCTGAAGGAGTTCACGCGTCTCGTACGGGCCATAGACCCGGCGACGCTGCCCGACCCCCTCGACGAGGGCGTGGTCGAGCGCGCCCGTGCGCTGGTGCGTGCCGCCGCGGCGCTGCGCGGATGGCTCCTGGCCCCCAACGCGGAGGCGGACGAGGTCTACGACCCGTACGGCGCTCCCATCACCTTCTTCCGCTCCATCGGCGACGAGATCCACCAGGCGCTGGACCCGGTGGTGACGGCGCTCACGGGTGTGCCGACCCGGCACTGATCCCTCGGCCGGTCCGCCGCTCGCACACCGTTGAACAGCGGCGACGCACCGTGAGAAATCCGGCGGGGCGTAGGGTGAGACGAATTTGTGCAACCATCGCGCCGCCGTGTATGTCCTTGACCATGTGGCTACGCGCATTCCAACAGTCGTCCTGTCGCGAGCTAGTGTGTGTGGCTCAGATGGCCGGCGATTCCTGTGGGGCAGCCTGTGCGTGATTACCTGCTGACGCTCTGCGTGACGGCCGCGGTGACTTATCTACTTACCGGTCCGGTGCGGAAGTTCGCCATCGCGATCGGCGCGATGCCCGCGATCCGCGCCCGAGACGTCCACCGCGAACCGACACCGCGTCTCGGCGGTATCGCGATGTTCTTCGGCCTGTGCGCCGGACTGCTCGTGGCCAGCAACCTGCAGAATCTCGGCGGGGTCTTCGAGCGGTCGAACGAGCCGCGCGCGCTGCTGTCCGGGGCCGCGCTGATCTGGCTGATCGGTGTCCTGGACGACAAGTTCGAGATCGACGCCCTGATCAAGCTCGGCGGCCAGATGATCGCCGCCGGTGTGATGGTGATGCAGGGTCTGACGATCCTGTGGATCCCGGTCCCCGGTGTCGGCACGGTCGCGCTGACCTCCTGGCAGGGCACGCTCCTGACCGTCGCGCTCGTCGTGATCACCATCAACGCGGTCAACTTCGTCGACGGACTCGACGGTCTGGCCTCCGGCATGGTGTGCATCGCCGCGGCGGCGTTCTTCCTGTACGCGTACCGGATCTGGTACGGGTACGGCATCGAGGCCGCCGCCCCCGCGACCCTCTTCGCCGCGATCCTGATGGGCATGGGGGTCGGCTTCCTGCCGCACAACATGCATCCGGCCCGGATCTTCATGGGCGACTCGGGATCGATGCTGATCGGTCTGGTGCTCGCGACGGCCGCGATCTCCATCACGGGCCAGGTGGACCCGGACGCCCTGAAGATCTACGCCGACGGTTCGACCCGTGAGGCGACCCACGCGGCGCTGCCGGTCTTCATCCCGCTGCTGCTGCCGTTGACGATCATCGCGATCCCGGTCGCCGACCTCGTCCTCGCGATCGTGCGCCGTACCTGGAACGGCCAGTCGCCGTTCGCCGCCGACCGCGGGCATCTCCACCACCGGCTGCTGGAGATCGGGCACTCGCACAGCAGGGCCGTCCTGATCATGTACTTCTGGTCCGCGCTGATCGCCTTCGGTGTGGTGCTGTACTCGGTCCACTCCTCGTCCACGATGTCCACGATGTGGATCGTGCTCGCGGTCGTCGCGCTGAGCGCGCTGGGGCTGCTGCTCCTGCTGCTGCCCCGTTTCACACCGCGCGCCCCGCGCTGGGCCGAGGCCGTCGTGCCGCCCCGCTACCGGCGCCGCCGGCGGGGTACTCAGGGGGAGTTGGCGGAGGCCGCCCACGAGGCCCCGGAGCCGGGGGAGAGCCGGCCGGGCGCCGGGTCACAGGTGCCCCAGGAGTCCCTTCAGACCGACGGCGTACCGGCCGACGGGCGGACACCGGTCCCGGCGGGCGTCAACGGGGCTACCGCCGTCGGGCCGCGATCTCGTCTCTCCGATCGACGCAAGGCCGATTCGGCATACTGAGAATTGCCTCAACGTCGCCCATTACCAGACAAGAAAGATCCATGTCCGGCTCACACGCGCACATTCGTCCTCATGTGTGACGGTCAGCACACGTTCATGGTAAAGACCTCATCAAATAGTTTGTGATACCGTTCACGAGACCCGGCGCCAGAGCCGAAGGACCGTAGTGCGACGGTCCGTTGGCCCGAGAATCCAACTCTCGGACCGGGCCTACGCTCGTCCATGACGACACCATCTGCCCCACCCAGCTAGCGGAGCTGCCGCCATGCCGACCAACGACGTCCGGATCCTCCTCAACACCGCCGTACCCACCGTGGCCGCCGGCGTCATCGCCGTGGCCGTCAGTGGTGCGGTCAGCGGTGGCAAGGGTGCTCTGGGAGCCGCTGTCGGTGTGCTCGTGGTCATCCTCTTCATGGGTGTCGGTCTCACCGTCCTCCAGCGCACCGCGAAGTCACTGCCGCACCTCTTCCAGGCGATGGGGCTGATGCTCTACACCGCCCAGTTGCTGTTGCTCCTGGTCTTCCTGGCGGTCTTCAAGGACACCACGCTGTTCAACCCGAAGGCCTTCGGGTTCACGCTGCTCGCGGCGACCCTCGTCTGGATCGCCGCGCAGGCCCGCGCGTACATGAAGGCCAAGATCCTTTACGTCGAACCCGAGTCCTCGACGGCCGGAAAGCCGGAGAAGACGGGGTCGTCGGCGTGAAGGGTAGGGCCGGGATAAGTGCCCGTTCGGGTTCCTGCTATCGTCCGGTTCCAACTGCGGCATTGCGGGCGCGGGCATCCGAGCTGACGCCTGTTCCATCGCGAGGCTCCATGCCTGAGAGCCGCCCCCACATCTGTCACACCAGTCCAGTGCCGAACCGCGGCTTCATGCCGCGCCGACACAACGAGGTTGCCGTACCTATGCGCCACGCTGAAGGAGCCCGCGGTGAGTGCTGATCCCCAGACCCTCGCCTTCGATGCGAGCTGCCATATCTTTTCGGGCTGCGGGTTCCCGGCTCCGGGCCTCCATACATTCATGTACAAGCCCATTTTCGAGGTGGCCGGCTTCGAATTCAACAAGCCGATGCTGCTTGCCCTGTTGAGCACGCTCATCGTTGTCGGATTCTTCTGGGCGGCGTTCAGCAAGCCGAAACTGGTGCCGGGCAAGGTCCAGATGGTCGGCGAGGCCGGTTACGACTTCGTCCGCCGCGGGATCGTCTACGAGATCATCGGCAAGAAGGACGGTGAGAAGTACGTCCCGTTGATGGTGTCCATCTTCTTCTTCGTCTGGCTGATGAACCTCTGGTCGATCATTCCGATCGCCCAGTTCCCGGTCACCTCGCTGATCGCGTACCCCGCGGCCCTGGCGATCATCGTCTACGTCCTGTGGGTCGGTCTGACCTTCAAGACGCACGGGTGGGGCGGCGGTTGGAAGAACATCACGGGCTACGACAAGTCGCTCGGCTGGGTCCTGCCGCTCGTCGTCGTGATCGAGTTCTTCTCGAACCTGCTGATCCGGCCCTTCACCCACGCGGTCCGACTGTTCGCGAACATGTTCGCCGGTCACCTGCTCATCGTCATGTTCACGCTGGCGACGTACTACCTGCTGAACGGACTGGGCTTCGTCTACGCCGGTGCCTCGTTCGCGATGGTGCTCATCATGACCGTCTTCGAACTTTTCATCCAGGCCGTCCAGGCGTACGTCTTCGTGCTCCTGGCCTGCAGCTACATCCAGGGCGCGCTCGCCAAGAGTCACTGAGCCCGGCCTCGTAACCAGAACCAACAGACGTCCGGTGGCCAACCCCCACCCGGTCCGTGAAAGAGAAGGAAGTAACGGCATGTCCGCTGCTCTCGAATTGGTCAACCTCGCCTCCGCCAAGACGACCGTCGTCGGCAACGTCGCGTCCATCGGCTACGGTCTCGCCGCGATCGGCCCCGGCGTCGGCGTCGGCATCATCTTCGGTAACGGCACCCAGGCCCTCGCCCGTCAGCCCGAGGCGGCCGGCCTGATCCGCACCAACCAGATCATGGGATTCGCCTTCTGTGAGGCGCTCGCCCTCATCGGCATCGTCATGGGCTTCGTCTACCAGTAAGCCGGACCGACAGCCCTACCCCTTTCACGGAAGGCATTGATGTGAACGCTCTCTATGTTGCGGCAGCGGCGGAGCCTCAGAATCCGCTCATCCCGCACCTTGACGAGCTCGTCATCGGCCTGATCGCCTTCGCCATCGTCTTCGGCTTCCTCGCCAAGAAGCTCCTCCCGAACATCAACAAGGTTCTGGACGAGCGCCGTGAGGCCATCGAGGGCGGCATCGAGAAGGCGGAAGAGGCCAAGACCGAGGCGCAGAGCGTCCTGGAGCAGTACAAGGCCCAGCTCGCCGAAGCGCGTCACGAGGCGGCTCGTCTCCGCCAGGAGGCGACCGAGCAGGGCGCCACCATCATCCAGGAGATGAAGGCGGAGGGGCAGCGGCAGCGGGAAGAGATCGTCGCCGCCGGCCACGCCCAGATCGAGGCGGACCGCAAGGCCGCGGCCTCGGCACTGCGCCAGGACGTGGGCAAGCTCGCCACCGACCTCGCCGGCAAGCTCGTCGGGGAGTCCCTCGAGGACAGCGCCCGCCAGAGCCGCACCATCGACCGCTTCCTCGACGAACTCGAGGACGGCGCGTTGAAGGCCGAGGTCGCGCGATGAACGGAGCGAGCCGCGCGGCGCTGGCAGCCGCACGTGAGCGTCTCGACGCGCTGACCGACAGCACGTCGGTCGACGCCGCGAAGCTCGCCGAGGAACTGACCGCCGTCACAGCGCTGCTCCACCGCGAGGTCTCGCTGCGCCGGGTCCTGACCGACCCGGCGCGGTCCGGCGAGTCCAAGGCCGAGCTGGCCGGCGGACTGCTCGGCGGACAGGTGGGCGGCGAGACCGCCGACCTGATCACCGGCATGGTCCGGTCCCGCTGGTCGCAGCCGCGTGACCTGGTCGACGCGGTGGAGGAGCTGGCGGCCCTCGCCGAGCTCACCGCCGCGCAGCGGGCGGGCGGCCTCGACGACGTCGAGGACGAGCTGTTCCGGTTCGGCCGGATCGTCGAGTCCAGCACCGAGCTGCGTGCCGCGCTGACCGACCGGTCCGCGACCGCCTCGGCGAAGACCGCGCTGCTGAGCGGCCTGCTCGGCGGCCGGGCCAACCCGAGCACCGAGCGACTTGTCGTGCGCCTGGTGTCCCAGCCCCGAGGACGTAGCCTGGAAGCGGGTCTCCAGACCCTCTCCCGGCTCGCCGCGGCCCGCCGGGAGCGGATGGTGGCGGTCGTCACGTCGGCGGTGCCTCTCACCGAAGGCCAGAAGCAGCGCCTCGGCGCGGCCCTGGCCAGGCTGTACGGCCACCCGATGCATCTGAACCTCGACGTGGACCCCGCGGTCCTCGGCGGGATCTCGGTCCGCGTCGGCGACGAGGTCGTCAACGGCACGGTCGCGGAACGTCTCGACGAGGCGGCACGGCGGCTCGCCGGCTGAAGGCCGACGGTCGGTACGTGATTTCCGGATTACAGACACACATACAGAGATCAAGAACAGCGGCCCGGTTGGGCCGTGCAGAAATTGCAGAAGATTCCTGGGGGTCGCCCCCAGACCCCCAAAGAACTTCGGGCCCAACAAGGAGAGCAGGGAATCCAGATGGCGGAGCTCACGATCCGGCCGGAGGAGATCCGGGATGCGCTGGAGAATTTTGTCCAGTCGTACAAGCCGGACGCGGCCTCGCGCGAGGAGGTCGGGACGGTCAGCGTTGCCGGTGACGGCATCGCGAAGGTCGAGGGTCTGCCCTCGGCCATGGCGAACGAACTGCTGAAGTTCGAGGACGGGACCCTTGGTCTCGCCCTGAACCTGGAGGAGCGCGAGATCGGCGCTGTCATCCTCGGTGAGTTCAGCGGTATCGAGGAGGGACAGTCGGTCACCCGTACCGGCGAGGTGCTCTCCGTCGGCGTCGGCGAGGGCTACCTCGGCCGTGTCGTCGACCCGCTCGGCGCCCCGATCGACGGCCTCGGCGAGATCGCGACCGACGGCCGCCGCGCCCTGGAGCTCCAGGCTCCTGGCGTCATGGTCCGTAAGTCGGTGCACGAGCCGATGCAGACCGGTTACAAGGCCGTCGACTCGATGGTGCCGATCGGCCGTGGCCAGCGTCAGCTGATCATCGGCGACCGCCAGACCGGCAAGACCGCCCTGGCCGTCGACACCATCATCAACCAGCGCGACAACTGGCGCTCGGGCGACGTGAACAAGCAGGTTCGCTGCATCTACGTCGCCATCGGCCAGAAGGGCTCCACCATCGCGTCCGTACGCGGTGCGCTGGAAGAGGCCGGCGCTCTTGAGTACACGACGATCGTCGCCGCCCCGGCGTCCGACCCGGCGGGCTTCAAGTACCTGGCCCCCTACACCGGTTCGGCCATCGGCCAGCACTGGATGTACCAGGGCAAGCACGTCCTGATCATCTTCGACGACCTGTCGAAGCAGGCCGACGCCTACCGCGCCGTCTCGCTGCTGCTGCGCCGTCCGCCGGGCCGCGAGGCCTACCCGGGCGACGTCTTCTACCTGCACTCGCGTCTGCTGGAGCGCTGCGCCAAGCTCTCCGACGACATGGGCGCCGGTTCGATGACGGGCCTGCCCATCGTCGAGACCAAGGCGAACGACGTGTCGGCGTTCATCCCGACCAACGTCATCTCCATCACCGACGGCCAGTGCTTCCTGGAGTCCGACCTCTTCAACGCCGGCCAGCGGCCCGCGCTGAACGTCGGTATCTCGGTCTCCCGAGTCGGCGGCTCCGCCCAGCACCGGGCCATGCGCCAGGTGTCGGGACGTCTGCGCGTGGACCTCGCCCAGTACCGCGAGCTGGAGGCGTTCGCCGCCTTCGGTTCCGACCTGGACGCCGCGTCGAAGGCATCGCTCCAGCGTGGTCAGCGCATGGTCGAGCTGCTCAAGCAGCCGCAGTACGCGCCCTACCCCGTCGAGGAGCAGGTCGTCTCCATCTTCGCCGGCACCACCGGAAGGATGGACGACGTCCCGGTCGAGGACATCCGCCGCTTCGAGACCGAGCTGCTGGAGCACCTGCGCCGCGAGCGCAAGGAGCTGCTGACCAGCATCGCCGAGGGCGGCAAGATGTCCGACGACACGGTCGAGTCCATCGGTGACGCCATCGCCGCCTTCAAGAAGCAGTTCGAGACCTCGGACGGCAAGCTTCTGGGCGACGACGCCCCGGCCGGCGTCAACGTCTCCAAGTGACGACGGAAGGGACCTGACTCATGGGAGCCCAGCTCCGGGTCTACAAGCGTCGCATCAAATCCGTCACCGCGACCAAGAAGATCACCAAGGCGATGGAGATGATCGCCGCCTCGCGCATCGTCAAGGCGCAGCGCCAGGTGACGGCATCCACGCCGTACGCGACCGAGCTCACCCGCGCGGTCACTGCGGTGGCGACCGGATCCAACACCAAGCACCCCCTGACCACGGAGGTCGAGGCGCCGGTCCGGGCCGCGGTTCTGCTCATCACGAGCGACCGCGGACTGGCCGGCGGCTACTCCTCCAACGCCATCAAGGCGGCGGAGCGGCTCACCGAGCGGCTCACGAGTGAGGGCAAAGAGGTCGACACGTACATCGTCGGCCGCAAGGGTGTCGCCTACTACGGCTTCCGTGAGCGCAAGGTCACGGAGGAGTGGAGCGGCTTCACCGACAGTCCGACCTACGCGGACGCCAAGAAGGTCGCCGGACCGCTGATCGAGGCGGTCCAGCGGGACACGGCGGACGGCGGCGTGGACGAACTCCACATCGTCTTCACCGAGTTCGTCTCGATGCTGACCCAGACGCCGGTGCAGAACCGGCTGCTGCCCCTCTCCCTCGCCGACACGGCGGCGGACGAGGACGCGGCGGAGAAGCACGAGATCCTTCCGCTGTTCGACTTCGAGCCGTCGGCCGAGGACGTCCTCGACGCCCTGCTGCCGCGGTACGTCGAGAGCCGTATCTACAACGCGCTGCTCCAGGCCGCCGCTTCCAAGCACGCGGCCACCCGTCGCGCGATGAAGTCGGCGACCGACAACGCCGGGGATCTCATCAAGAGCCTCTCCCGGCTTGCCAACGCGGCCCGCCAGGCCGAAATCACCCAGGAAATCAGCGAGATCGTCGGTGGCGCCAGCGCCCTGGCCGACGCGACCGCGGGGAGTGAAAAGTAATGACGACCACTGTTGAGGCGGCCACCCCGGGAAGCACGGCCACGGGCCGCGTGTCCCGGGTCATCGGCCCGGTCGTCGACGTGGAGTTCCCCGTCGACGCGATGCCGGAGATCTACAACGCACTGCACGTCGAGGTGGCCGACCCGGCCGAGGACGGCAAGCAGAAGACGCTGACGCTCGAAGTCGCCCAGCACCTGGGTGAGGGAGTCGTCCGCGCCGTCTCGATGCAGCCGACCGACGGTCTGGTCCGCCAGGCCGTGGTGACGGACACCGGCTCCGGTATCTCGGTGCCCGTCGGTGACGTGACCAAGGGCAAGGTGTTCAACACCCTCGGCGAGATCCTGAACGACCCGGAGGGCAAGGCTCAGATCACCGAGCGCTGGCCGATCCACCGCAAGGCCCCGGCCTTCGACCAGCTCGAGTCCAAGACCGAGATGTTCGAGACCGGCCTGAAGGTCGTCGACCTGCTGACCCCGTACGTCAAGGGCGGCAAGATCGGTCTCTTCGGTGGAGCGGGCGTCGGCAAGACGGTCCTCATCCAGGAAATGATCATGCGTGTGGCGAAGCTGCACGACGGTGTTTCCGTGTTCGCCGGTGTCGGTGAGCGCACCCGTGAGGGCAACGACCTCATCGACGAGATGACCGAGTCGGGCGTCCTGGACAAGACCGCGCTGGTCTTCGGCCAGATGGACGAGCCGCCGGGCACCCGTCTGCGGGTCGCCCTGTCCGCCCTGACCATGGCGGAGTACTTCCGCGATGTGCAGAAGCAGGACGTGCTCCTCTTCATCGACAACATCTTCCGCTTCACCCAGGCCGGTTCCGAGGTCTCCACGCTGCTCGGCCGTATGCCGTCCGCGGTGGGTTACCAGCCGACCCTGGCGGACGAGATGGGTGTGCTCCAGGAGCGCATCACCTCGACCCGTGGCCACTCGATCACCTCGATGCAGGCGATCTACGTGCCGGCGGACGACCTGACCGACCCGGCCCCGGCCACGACCTTCGCGCACCTCGACGCGACGACCGTGCTGTCGCGTCCGATCTCGGAGAAGGGCATCTACCCGGCGGTCGACCCGCTGGACTCGACGTCCCGAATCCTGGACCCGCGCTACATCTCGCAGGCGCACTACGACGCGGCCAGCCGCGTCAAGGGAATCCTGCAGAAGTACAAGGACCTCCAGGACATCATCGCGATCCTCGGTATCGACGAGCTGGGCGAGGAGGACAAGCTCGTTGTCCACCGTGCCCGTCGCGTCGAGCGCTTCCTGTCGCAGAACACCCACGCCGCCAAGCAGTTCACCGGCCTGGACGGCTCCGACGTGCCGCTCGACGAGTCGATCGCCGCGTTCAACTCGATCTGTGACGGGGAGTACGACCACTTCCCCGAGCAGGCGTTCTTCATGTGCGGTGGTATCGAGGACCTGAAGGCGAACGCCAAGGAGCTCGGCATCTCCTGAGTCTTCGACTCAACGGTGGGGGGCGGTCTCGTGCCGCCCCCCACCGAACCGCCGATCGTGACCCCATAGAATTAGACCGACACCCGGCGACACAGCCGGGTGGTGACCCGAGGAGCACCCTTGGCTGCTGAGCTGCACGTCGAGCTGGTCGCCGCGGACCGCAGTGTCTGGTCCGGCGAGGCCACCCTGGTCGTCGCGCGCACCACGTCCGGCGACATCGGCGTCATGCCCGGTCACCAGCCGCTGCTCGGTGTGCTGGAGTCGGGCCCCGTGACCATCCGTACGACCGACGGCGGCACGGTCGTCGCCGCCGTGCACGGCGGTTTCCTCTCGTTCGCCGACAACAAGCTCTCTCTGCTCGCGGAGATCGCCGAGCTGGCGGACGAGATCGACGCCCAGCGTGCCGAGCGCGCGCTGGAGCGCGCGAAGTCGGGTGAGGACGACGCCGCCGAGCGCCGTGCCGACGTCCGACTGCGCGCTGTGGCGGTGCGTTGACGCACCGCTCCTGGAATTACCCTCAGCCGCGGCCCGTTCTGGAGTCATCCAGACCGTGTCGCGGCTGAGGCGATGCGGCACCTGTTTCTGTTCGTTCGTGCGGGTTACTCGATAGGCGAGGAGGTCGGTACAGATGGTCCTCGCTCTGCTTGTCTGCGGACTGGTCGTCCTGCTGGTTGCGGTGGGGCTCTTCGTCTTCGGGCTGCGCCGACGGCTGATCCAGCGGTCCGGAGGGACCTTCGACTGTTCGCTGCGCTGGAACGTGGCCGAGGAGCCCGACACGTCCGGCAAGGGCTGGGTGTACGGCGTCGCCCGCTACAGCGGTGACCGGATCAACTGGTTCCGGGTCTTCTCGTACGCCCCGAGGCCCCGCCGCAGTCTTGAACGCTCCGCCATCGAGGTGCTCGCCCGGCGTGCCCCCGAGGGCGAGGAGGAGCTGGCGCTGCTCTCCGACTCCGTCGTGCTCGGCTGTGTCCACGAGGGCACCCGCCTGGAGCTGGCGATGAGCGAGGACGCGCTGACCGGCTTCCTCGCCTGGCTGGAGGCGGCGCCGCCCGGCCAGCGGGTGAACGTCGCCTGAGCCCTCGGGGCCCGGGCCTACCGAACGAACGACGAGGGGGACAGCGCCCGGACGGGCACTGTCCCCCTCGCCGTATGTGCGGGTACTACTTCAGACCGTTGCTGATCGCCGTCACGAGTTCGCCGTTCGCGGTGTCACCGGTGAAGTCCCAGAAGAACGCTCCGCCGAGACCCTGGCTCTTCGCCCAGGCCATCTTCGTGGCGATCGTCGCCGGGGTGTCGTAGCTCCACCAGTTGCTGCCGCACTTGGCGTACGCGGTGCCGCCGACGGTGCCGGTGACGGGGCAGGTGTTCTTCAGGACCTTGTAGTCCTCGATACCCGCCTCGTACGTGCCGGGGGCCGCGCCCGTGGCCGTACCGCCCGGCGCCGCCTGCGTGACGCCGGTCCAGCCGCGCCCGTAGAAGCCGATGCCGAGCAGCAGCTTCTTCGCCGGGACACCCTGCGCCTTGTACTTGGCGATCGCGTCGGCCGAGTTGAAGCCGGCCTGCGGGATGCCCGGGTACGAGGTGAGCGGGGAGTGCGGGGCCGTGGGGCCCTGCGCGGCGAAGGCGCCGAAGAAGTCGTACGTCATCACGTTGAGCCAGTTCATGTACTGCGAGGCGCCCGCGTAGTCGGCGGCGTCGATCTTGCCGCCGCTGGACGCGTCGGCGGTGACGGCCGCGGTGACCAGGTAGTTGGCACCGAACTTGGCGCGCATGGCCTGCATCATGTTCTTCATCGCCGCCGGGCCGCTGGTGTCACAGCTCAGACCGCAGGCGTTCGGGTACTCCCAGTCCAGGTCGATGCCGTCGAAGACATCGGCCCAGCGCGGGTCCTCGACCAGGTCGTAGCAGGACTGCGCGAACGCGGCCGGGTTCTTCACCGCGTCACCGAAGCCGCCGGACCAGGTCCAGCCGCCGAAGGACCAGAGGACCTTGATGTTGGGGTTCGCGGCCTTGAGCTTGCGCAGCTGGTTGAAGTTGCCGCGCAGCGGCTGGTCCCAGGTGTCGGCGACGCCGTCGACGGCCTGGTCGGCGGTGTACGCCTTGTCCGTCGCGGCGTAGGCGTCACCGATGGTGCACTTGCCGCCCTGGACGTTGCCGAACGAGTAGTTGATGTGGGTGATCTTGGACGCGCTGCCGGACGTCACCAGGTTCTTGACGTGGTAGTTGCGGTCGTAGACGCCCCACTCGGTGAAGTAGCCGAGCTTGACCTGGTCGCCGGGCGGGGTGCCCGGGTCCGTACCGCCGCCGGTCGTTCTGACCGCGACCGAGCCGCTGACCGGTCCGGTCTGGTCGGCCGTGTCACGGGCCTGGACGCTGTAGGAGTAGCTGGTGCCCGCGGTCAGGCCGGTGTTCGTGTACGTCGTACCGGTGACCGTGGCGATCTTCGCGCCGTCCCGCAGGACGTCGTAGTTCTTGATGCCCTTGTCGTCGGTGGCGGCGCTCCAGCTGAGCTTGGCCGACGTGTTCGTGATCTCGCTCGCGGTGGGGGCGCCCGGGGCGGTGGGGGCCGTGTCGCCGGGAACGCTGCCGCCGTCGCAGGACGCGCCGTTGAGCTTGCAGCCGGTCGGGGAGCCGGAGCCCGAGCCGGTGCCGTTGAAGCCGAAGGTGACGGAGGCGCCCGGGGTGAGGGTGCCGTTCCAGCCGACGTTCTTGGCGGTCCAGTGGTTGGTGCCGCTCTTGGTGACCGTGGCGTCCCAGGCGGAGCCGACGCCGGTGCCGGCGGGGAAGTCCCACTCGACGGTCCAGGAGGAGAGGGTCGTGGTGCCGGTGTTCTTCACCGTCCACGAGCCTTCGAAGCCGGTGCCCCAGTCGGACTTCTTGGTGTACGTGGCGGTCGCCGAGGTGGCCGCCGCGGCGGGGGAGGCGAGGCCGACCATGGCGGCGAGGGGGAGGAGCAGTGCGGTCAGCGCCGCGACGGATCTGGATCTGAATCTGGTTCTGCGGACGGACGTCTTCGTGCTCAAGGGGTACTCCTCGAGTGAGTCAAGACAGATCGGGGATGGTCCGGGATGGTCCGTGACACCCGACTCTTGCGACAGCTCGCGCACTAGTCAGTGGCGTGAGAGTAAGGAGGTCTGGACCAATCGTCAATAGGTCCAGACCAAAGGCGTAGCGGGTCGTCGGCCGGCTGTTCCGCCGCACGGTGCGCCGGTCGTCAGCCCGTCGGTTCAGATCCCCAACTCCTGCGCCAGAACCGCCGCTTGCACCCGGCTGCGCAGCTCCAGCTTGCCGAGCAGCCTGCTCACATGGGTCTTGACCGTCGCCTCGGCCATGTCCAGCCGTACCGCGATCTCCGCGTTCGACAGTCCGTCGCCCAGACTGGCCAGTACCTCGCGCTCGCGCCGGGTGAGGGAGTCGAGCACCGTGAGATCCGGCGCGTCCGGCGACCGTACGGCCTTCGGCGAGGCGAACTCCGCGATCAGCCGGCGCGTCACGGAGGGCGCGATCAGGCCCTCGCCGCGTGCCACCGTCCGTACCGCCTCGATGAGATCCCGCGCGTCGGTGTTCTTCAGCAGGAACCCGGCGGCGCCCGCGCGCAGCGCGCCGAAGACGTACTCGTCCAGGTCGAACGTCGTCAGTACGAGCACGTCGGCCAGCTTCTCGGCCACCACCTGCCGGGTCGCCGACACCCCGTCCAGCCGGGGCATCTGAACATCCATCAGCACCAGGTCGGGGCGCAGTTCACGGGCCAGCCGCACGGCCTCCTCGCCGTCCCCGGCCTCGCCGACGACCTCGATCTCCGGTGAGCTGCGCAGGATGAGCACCAGCCCCGCACGTACCGCCGACTGGTCCTCCGCCACCAGAACCCGGATGGTCATGCCGTGCCGCCCCCCTCGTCGACGGGCAGCTCCGCCCGTACCCGCCAGATCTTCATGCCGTTCGCGGCGCCCGCACCGTCCGTGCCGTCCGCCGCGACCGGTCCCGCCTCGAACTCGCCGTCCAGCAGGGCGACACGCTCCCGCATCCCCACCAGACCGGCTCCGGAGCCCGGTGCGCGCGGGCCGGGCCCGTCGCCGTACGGGCTGACGACATCGACGTGCAGCGCACGCCGTGTGCGCTCCAGGAGCACCGTGACGGGGCCGCGCGGCGCGTGTTTGAGCGCGTTGGTCAGCGACTCCTGGACGATGCGGTACGCCGCCATCTCGACGGGCGCCGGCAGCGCCGGCCCCTCGCCCCGCCGGTCCTCCAGCGTGAACGTGAGCCCGCTGGACGCGCCGTTCGTACGCGCCTGCTCCACGAGCGAGTCGAGCGCACCCAGCGTCGGCGCGGGGGCCGGCGCCCGCTCGTCGCCCGTGTCCCGCAGCAGTCCGATGAGCCGGCGCATCTCGGCCAGTCCGGCGACGCTGTTCTCACGGATCACCGCCAGCGCGTCCTTGGAGGTCCGCGCGTCGTCGAGGGAGAGCGCGGCGGTGGAGTGGATCGCGATGGCCGACAGATGGTTGGCGACCATGTCGTGCAGCTCACGGGCCATCCGCGCGCGCTCAGCCATGACGGCCTGCGTCCGGTCCATCTCGGCGAGCAGCGTGGTCTGTTCGGCCCGCAGCCTGGCGGCCTCGGCGGCGTCGCGGTGATTGCGCACCAGCACACCGGTGGTCGCCGGGGCGATGGTGATCGCGGCGACCACGACACCCAGCAGCAGCCCTTCGGGAGAGCGGAGCCAGCTGAGGGCCGCGACGGTGACGACGACCGTGGTCAGCGCCGTACCCCAGGGGATACGGCGGGCGGCGGACGGGCTGCCGTACAGCACCGCCGCGTAGACGATGTCCGTGAACATGGCGATCGTCGCCACGCTGCCCACGGTGAACTGGTCGGCGACGAGCGCGAGGGTGGCGACCAGCAGGGCCGTACGGGGCGCGCTCCTGCGCACCAGCTCCGTCAGGGAGACGGCGGCCAGCGGCAGCAGGACCCACGGGCCGGGCAGCAGCCTGCCGCCCTGGGTGTGCAGCCCGAGCGCCCAGAGCAGCACGCCGCCGAGCAGGCCGGCCGCGGCGATCAGGACGTCCTCTCGGTGCGGACGCGGGAAAACGGTCACGTCACCATCAAACACGGCGGCGTGGGCGGGCACCTCCACGTGCCGGCCGAGACCGGCGGGGGGCGCGCTACATCGAAGGATGCAGTCTCGGTTCGTCACTGGTGACGACGACCGGAGCCGGGACCGGCGGAAGACTGGGAGTGAGCCGGAAGGAGACTGCCGTGATCGTCACGCTGATCATCATCTGCGAGGTCGGATTCTGGGTGCTGCTGGGCATCGGACTGGCCCTGCGCTACTTCGCCAAAATGCCGCGTGTGTCGACCGCGGTGCTCCTGTGCGAACCGCTGCTGGAGGTCCTGCTGCTGGTCGTGACGGCGATCGACCTCAAGAACGGCGCCGAACCGGACTGGAAGCACGGTCTCGCCGCGGTGTACATCGGCTTCTCGGTCGCCCTCGGCCCACAGCTGATCAAGTGGGCCGACGCGCGCTTCGCCCACCGTTTCGCGGACGGACCGCCGCCGGTCCGGCCGCCGAAGTACGGCAAGGCCCGCACGGTCCACGAGTGGAGGACCGCGGCCCGCTGGGTGGCCGCCTCGGCCATCGCGATCGGTCTGCTCCAGTCCGCGATCTGGTACGTCGGCTCCGACGGGGACATCGGGTCGCTCCAGATGTGGCAGCAGAAGATGGTCTTCCTGATCGGCATCAACGTGGTGATCGCGCTGAACTACACGCTCTTCCCGAAGAAGGCCCCGGGCGGGTCCGCGCCGGCCGAGCGGCCGAAGTCCCACAGCGACCGCTAGGGTCTGTCGTTCGGATCTTGCCGGGCTCGCGGTCCCTGGCACGCACGCCCGCCGCGTTGTCTCCCTCCTCCGCCTTGCGATCGCACGCACCAGACCCCACTCCCTGATCCGGCCTGATCCAAACGACAGGCCCCAGGCCCTGTCCGGCGGACCTGGACCGTACGGCCCTCGGAACGGCCTAGCGGTCGCCGCCCGGCACCCACAGCACGTCTCCGACCTCCTTGTTGGCCACCCTGGCCAGGATGAACAGGAGGTCGGAGAGCCGGTTGAGATACGTCGCCGTCAGTGGGTTCATGATCTCCCCGTGCACCTCGAACGCCGCCCATGTCGAGCGCTCCGCGCGCCGTACGACGGTGCACGCCTGGTGCAGCAGCGCCGCCCCGGCCGTACCGCCGGGGAGGATGAAGCTGCGCAGCTTCTCGACCTCCTCCAGGAAGAGGTCGCAGTCCGCCTCCAGCTTGTCGATGTACGACTGCTCGACGCGCAGCGGCGGGTACTCGGGTGCCTCGACCACCGGTGTGGAGAGGTCGGCGCCGACGTCGAAGAGGTCGTTCTGGACCCGGACGAGGACCTTGACGACATCGTCCCTCAGTTGCCCCAGTGCGATCGCCCCGCCGATGACGGCGTTCGCCTCGTTGGCGTCGGCGTAGGCGGCGATCCGCAGGTCGGTCTTGGCCGTACGGCTCATGTCGCCGAGCGCCGTGGTGCCCTGGTCGCCGGTACGGGTGTAGATACGCGTCAGATTGACCATGCGGCCAGCCTAGACGCCGCGGTCAGGCGTCGGCCTTGCGGAAGACACGGGTGCCGATGGTGATCGACACCAGCGCGAGGGCCACCGCCATCAGCACGCCGTGGAGCATCGCGGCGCTCGCGTAGTCGCCCACGTACCCCGCCCGCACCGCGTCCACCAGGAAGCGCAGCGGTACGGCGTGCGACAGCAGGTCCAGCCAGCCCGGCGCCAGCGTCATCGGCAGCACCAGACCCGACAGCAGCATCGCCGGCATCGTCAGCGCGTTGATGACGGGGCCGAACTCCTGCGGCGTCGAGACCTTCATCGCCAGGGCGTACGACAGCGAGGCCAGCGCGGCGGCCAGGACGCCCACGAAGACGAACCCGATGAGGATTCCGCCCAGCGGCGCCCGCAGCCCCATCGCGAGCGCGGCGAGTACCAGCAGCACCGACTGGAAGACGAAGAGCGCGGCGTCGCGCAGCACCCTCCCCAGCAGCAGGGCGAGCCGGCTGACCGGGGTCACCCGCATCCGGTCGACGACCCCCGTCTGCTTCTCGATGAGGATCGAGAAGCCCGCGAACGACGCGCCGAGCAGGGCGAGTTGGAGTACGAGTCCGGGCACCAGGATCTGCCAGGAATCCGCCTTCGTACCGAGCGGCAGATCGGTCAGCAGCGGTCCGAAGAAGAACAGGAACAGCAGCGGCATCAGGACGCCGAAGAGGATCTGGAACTTGGAGCGCAGGGTCTGGCGGGCGTACCGCCCGAAGACCAGCACGGTGTCCGGGACCAGGGAAGAGGGGAGTGGGGACAGCGATGACACGGCGGGAGCCTCCTAGACGGCTGCGGGAACGGCGTCGTCCGGCGCCGGTGCGCGTCCGGTGATCGCGAGGAAGGTGTCCTGGAGCGAGGCGCCGGGGGAGCCGCCGTACTCGCGCTTCAGCGCGTCGGGCGCGCCCTCGGCCACCACCACGCCGTGGTCGACGACGACGAGCCGGTCGGAGAGTTCGTCGGCCTCGTCGAGGTAGTGCGTCGTGAGGACGACGGTCGTGCCGTGCTCCTGGCGGATACGGCGGATCAGGTCCCACAGCCCCGCCCTGCTGCCCGGATCGAGACCGGTCGTCGGCTCGTCCAGGAACAGCACCTCGGGGCGGTGCGTCAGCCCCATGGCGATGTCCAGGCGCCGGCGCTGCCCGCCGGAGAGCGCCGCGCACTTGCGGTCGAGCAGGTCGGACAGGTCGAGGTCGTGCGCCAACTCCTTGGCGCGGACGGTGGCTTCGGCCTTCGTCAGCCGGTAGAGCCTGGCCTGGGTGATCAGCTCCTCGCGTACGGAGATCTGCGGGTCGACGCCGCCCGCCTGCGCCACGTAACCGATCCTGCTCCGCACCCGCGCGGCCTCGCGGGCCAAGTCGAAGCCCGCGACCGTCGCGACGCCTCCGGTGGGCGCCAGCAGTGTCGTGAGCATCCGCAGGGTGGTGGTCTTGCCCGCCCCGTTGGGGCCGAGGAAGCCGAGGATCTCCCCGGCCCCAACGGTCAGATCGATGCCGCGCACCGCCTGGACGGTGCCCTGTTTGGTGGAGAAGGACCGGGCGAGCCCGGCCGTACTGATGATTGGCATGGCTCCAGAAAAACAGAGTCACTTAAATTTTGCAACGACTTCAAAATTTCAGCGGGGCGGCGGTGCGAGCTCGCGTCCGTAAGCTGAGAGGCATGTCCGAAGGGCTCCGCGAGCGCAAGAAGCGCCAGACCAGGCAGTACATCTCCGACGTCGCCACGCATCTGTTCGTCGAGCGCGGCTTCGACGCGGTGACCATCGCCGAGGTCGCCGAGGCCTCGGACGTCTCCGTCAACACGGTCTACAACTACTTCTCGACCAAGGAAGACCTCTTCCTCGACCGCAGCCGGGGCATCGTCGAGCGGCTCTCGCGGTTCGTACGCGCCCGTGACGCGGGCGAGTCGGCGGCGGAAGCCGTCCTGCGCGAACTGCGCGAGCTGACCGAGACCGTCTCGCCGACCGTCGGACTGCACAGCGGCTACGACCGCTTCATGAAGGTCGTCGACGACTCGCACTCACTCAGGTCCCGCCTCTGGTACATCCAGCAGGAGCTCCTCGTCCATCTGGAGGTGACGCTCCGCGAGGAGACCGGCGCCGACGATTCGGACACGCTGCCCACCCTGGTCGCCGGTCAACTCGCCTGGGCGCACGGCACGCTCATGGCGTTCGTCGGCCGCCGGATGCTGGCCGGCCGGACCCCGGAGGACACCTCGCGCGAAGCGCTCGTGCTGCTGGACGACATCGAGGAGGTGCTGGGCGAAAAGGTGCTCAAGTACGCTGTACGGCAAGGCTGATGGGCCGACTCGCGTCGTGTGCGGATGTGATGTCCGTCATGTGAGACGTGACGCGCATCTCTTCACCACCACAGGGCACCTCACGACCGATAACCTCCGCCAGAGAGCAAATGTAAAGCGTGTGTTAAGGCACGCACCGGTCCGGAGCGGAAATCAAGGGGTACGTCGTGGCCAGGAAGCTCGCCGTCATCGGTGCCGGACTCATGGGGTCCGGAATCGCGCAGGTCTCGGCCCAGGCGGGCTGGGACGTGGTTCTGCGAGATGTGACCGACGACGCCCTGGCCCGTGGCAAGGACGCGATCCGCGCCTCGTACGCCAAATTCGTCGCCAAGGGCAGGCTCGAAGAGGCGGACGCGGACGCCGCGCTCGCGCGGATCACCACGACCACCGACCTGGACGCCGCGGCCGACGCCGACATCGTCGTCGAGGCCGTCTTCGAGAAGCTCGACATCAAGCACGAGATCTTCCGTGCGCTCGACAAGCTCGTCCGCGACGACACCGTCCTCGCCTCCAACACCTCGGCGATCCCGATCACCAAGATCGCGGCGGCGACGGAGCGTCCCGAGCGGGTCGTGGGCGCGCACTTCTTCTCGCCCGTACCGATGATGAACCTCTGCGAACTGGTACGCGGCTACAAGACCAGCGACGAAACTCTCGCCACCACACGGGAGTTCGCCGAATCGGTCGGCAAGACCTGCATCGTCGTCAACCGTGACGTCGCGGGCTTCGTCACCACCAGGCTCATCACCGCCCTGGTCGTCGAGGCGGCCAAGCTCCAGGAGTCCGGCGTCGCCAGCGCCGAGGACATCGACATCGCGTGCAAGCTCGGCTTCGGCCACGCCATGGGGCCGCTCGCCACCGCCGACCTCACGGGCGTCGACATCCTGCTGCACGCCGCCGACAACATCTACACCGAGTCGCAGGACGAGAAGTTCGCGGCGCCCGAGCTGATGCGCCGGATGGTGGACGCGGGTGACATCGGGCGCAAGAGCGGGCAGGGCTTCTACAAGCACTGAGCCTCTCGCGTGCGGGCGGACGGGCGGGCGCCGAGCGACATCGACCGATTTCCTCACCCCACCGGGTGAATTCGGTATCAGTTCGCTCACGGACGGCAACTTCCGTGGCCGCGCGGCTGTCAGTTGTTGCACAGAGACATTGCACAAAGACATTGCACGAACGCATCGCACGAACGCGTTGCACGAACGCAGCGCATCGCACGAAGACCGAGAACACGGACGCGGAGCACAGAGGCATTCGGGGAGCGCATATGCACATCAGGGGCGACCACGCCGAGCTCGTCGTCGAGGGCCGCCTCGACGTCCGCAGCGCGGCGGACGCCCGTACGGTCCTGCACACGGCCGTCGACGACGGAGCCGGCGACCTGGTGCTTGATCTGACCGGACTGGATTCCTGGGACGCCACGGGCCTCGGCGTCATCATGGGCGCGCACCGCAGGGCCGGACGCTGCGGACGCAGACTCGTCCTGCGCGGCGTACCGACCCAGATGCAGCGCCTGCTGGTGGCCACGCGGCTGCACCGCATCCTCGCCATCGAGGGCGGTATCGCAGCAGAATCGCTTCCGCGCGTCTGACTCCGAACGCCCGAACCGCAGGCGACGCCCGCCCGGCGTCCGCGGTCCGGGAGCCACGCACAATCCTCACGAGACCGTGACGTCTCGGACGGGGTGGCACCCCGGCTGTTCCTGGATACTGTGCGGAGGTTTAGGGTTTCGGCCGTCGGCCGACCAACAACCCATGCGGCGGGCACCGGACCAGAAGTGACAGCGGGGCGTGCGAGGCCGGGAGGGCAACCGCACGCCACGATCTGGGGGGCTTTGACGATGAACCCGACCGACCCGACCCACCCGACGGACCCGCGTCCCGAGGGTGCCGGGCGCGCCGACGACAGACCCGCGGACGGTGCCGACAGGCCGAACCCGTGGCTGTCGCACCCGACGCCCGCGCGCACCGTCGAGCTGATCTCGGGCGACTTCCTGATCACCGTCAACCCCGTCGACGGCAGCGAGATCGAGCCCTGCCCGCCGGGATCGCAGCCGCCCACCCCCGTCAGGCTCGACGCCGACGAGCGCGCCGAGCAGCGCAGGGCCGGCCGGCCGCCCATACCGCCGGGTCCCGGCGCGCCCCCGTTCCCGCTGCTGGAGCGTCAGGAGGAGCGCGAGCGGCTCGTCGGACTGCTGGGGCGCGGACACTCCGTACGTCTCACGGGTTCGGCGGGCTCCGGCCGTACCGCTCTCCTCGAAGCCGTCGCCACCGACTGCGAGGAGCTCGCCCCGGACGGGGTCGTACGGCTCTCCGGCCACCACCGCACCGTCACCGAGCTGCTGTACGAGCTGTACGCGGCCGTGTACCGGTCCGTGCTGCACCGTCCCGACCGCGCCGGACTGCTCGAACTGGTCCGCGGCATCGGCGCCGTTGTCGTCCTCGACGACCTCGAATTCGGCGGCGACCCGCTGGACGAACTCCTCGAAGCCGCGCCCGAATGCGCCTTCCTCCTCGCGGTCACCCCCGACGTGGACGCCCCCATCAGCCGTTCGCGACTCGAAGAGGTCCTGCTCGGCGGCCTCGGCCGCGGCGCCTCGCTCGATCTGCTGGAGCGCGCCACGGGACGCCCCCTCACCGACGAGGAGGCGAACTGGGCCGGCGACCTCTGGTTCGAGTCCGAGGGCTTGCCGCAGCGCTTCGTCCAGGCGGGCGCGCTGCTGCGCGGACGCGACGGTCTGCGCGCCAACTCCGGTGCGTACGAGGCCGACGGGGTCTTCGTCCACGAGCTGGACGACGTGCCGTACGGCCAGGGCCAGGGGTCGCCGGAGAGCGACGGGCTCACCGATGACGGGCAGCACGACGTACCGCTGCCGACCCTCGGCGAGGGCGCCGCGCCCGCCGTGCTGCTCGCCTCCCGGCTCGGCGAGGCCGCGCGTGAGACATTGCGCTTCGCCGTCGCGCTCGGCGGCGAGGTGCCCCATCAGGCCCATCTGCCGGCCCTGGTGGGCGACACCCACGCCGACGCGGCCGTCGGCGAACTCATGAACGCCGGGCTCCTCTCGCCCGTGGGCCCGCGCTACCGGCTCGCCGCCGGGGCGCTGACCCAACTGGAGGCGCGGGGATACGGAGTCGAGGCCACGTCCCGCGCGCACACCGCCGTCCAGCACTTCACCTGGTGGGCCGGCCATCCGTCGGTCACGCCCCGGCGGGCCGCGTCCGAGGCGGACGCGCTGCTCGCCGCGATGACGCCCCTGGTGTCCAGCGGTGAGGCGGGCCACGCGAGCGCCGCCGTCCTGCTCGCCAGGGGCGCGGCGCCCGCCTTCATGGCGGGGCTGCACTGGGGTGCCTGGGAGCGTGCGTTGCGGATCGGCCAGGAGGCGGCCAGGATCGCCGGAGAGGTCGCCGAAGAAGCCTATTTCCACCACGAGTTGGGGATTCTCGCGCTCTGCGTCGGACGCCTGGACCGGGCCCGCGCCGAGCTGGAGACCTCCATCGGTATGCGCGGGGCGGTGGCGGACAAGCGGGGCACGGTCTCCGGGCGCAGAGCGCTGGCCCTGGTCTCCGACCGGGAGAACGGGAACACACCGGCCGCGTTCCGCAAGGCCGACGCCGAACCGCCGGTGTCGCCGCCGCGCGGCATGTCCATGGTCGTACCCGTCCTGAAGCCGCCGTCGCCGGACGACCGGCTGACGCTGGTCACCCGTCGCGACGACACCCCGGCGGCGGGAGCCCCCACCGGCCCGTCGTCCGCACGCCGGCGCCGCCCGGTACTGGGCGGGGCCCGCCGCAACCTGGTCGCCGCGGGCGCGGGCGCGGTGCTCGCCGCTGTACTGGGCACCGTCGTCACGCTCGGGGCGTCGGGGAACGACACACCGACGGACCGGGTCCAGACCGACCACTCGGCGGACGACGACGACGGCACCGGATACGACACCGAGACGCCCGCGGACGCGAGCACGAAGAAGCCCGCCGAGCCGGGCGGCGTTCCTGGCACCACGAGTTCGGGCGCGCCGACGCCCAGCACGAGCGGTGGATCCGAGTCCGAGGACCCGGGCGACAGCCAGTCCGACGACCCGTCGGAGCCGGACGACGAGCCGGATCCCTCCGATCCGGACCCGGACCCCACGGACTCCGATCCGGACCCCGATCCGACGGACTCCAGTCCCTCCCCGACGACCCCCACGTCGCCTCCGCCGACGACCCCGACATCACCTCCGCCGACGTCGACGACCCCGGTACCGCCACCGGAGTCGGCGACGGTGGGCATCCCGGTGGAACCGACGTCCGCGGCCCCGTCGGACTCCGCGACGACGGAGAGCGCGGACGGTACGGACGGCACTGGCAGCACTGGCAGCACTGGCGGCGCGGACACGACGTCGCCGGTGATCTGACCGCTGCGCACAGCGCCCGGGGCTGTGTCAGGCCCCGGGCACGGGAGCCGCACCGACCCAGCGGTGATAGGCGTCCACGTCGACGTTGCTGCCGCAGACGACGGTGACCACGTGCCGGCCGGCGAAGCGGTCACGGTCCTCGAGGATCGCCGCGATGCCGAGCGCGGCCGACGGCTCGACGACGAGGCCGGCGTGGTCGAAAAGCATCCGCATACCGGCGATGATCGACGCCTCCCGGACGAGGACGGCGTCGTCGGCGACGAGCAGGAGATCGTCCAGGACGGCCGGGATGGGACGCCGGCCTGCGACCCCGTCGGCGATGGTGTCGGTCGATTCGGTGGTGACGACGCGCCGTTGGCGCCATGAGTGCGTCATCGCCGGTGCGCCCAGCGGCTGGACGCAGATCACCTCGACACCGGGCGCGAGGGCCTTCACCACATGCCCCACACCGGTCGCCAGCGCACCGCCGCCGAGAGCGATCAGGACGGTGTCGAACGACGGCGCGGTGTCGAGAAGTTCCAGACCGATGGTCGCCGCGCCCTCGCAGGTCTCGATGTCCAGGCTGTCCTCGACCAGCCGGATCCCCTCGTACCGCGCGATGTCCGCCGCCCGCTCACGGGCCATCTCGTGGTCGCCGTCCACCAGTTCCAGCCCGGCGCCCAGCGCGCGTATGCGATCGAGTTTGGCCGTGGTCGCGAACCGGGAGGCCACGACGGCCACATCGAGCCCCCGGCCGCGCCCGGACCACGCGAGGGCCTGACCGAGGTTGCCCGCACTGGCGCACACCACGGCTCCCGAGCCGTTCTCGGCCAGCTGACTCGCGACCACTTCCGTGCCACGGCCCTTGAAGCTCCGCACCGGATTCGCCGTCTCCAGCTTGACGCTCACCACACACCCGAGCCCGGCCTCCAGCGCCTCGCAGCGGTACAGGGGAGTGTCCAGAAAGACGGGGTCGATCACCCGCCGAGCCGCCCGGATCCGATCGATGTCGAGACGAGTCTGCTCCATGGCACGGCAGCGTAGCGCGACGGCGCCGACCGGGTGGCCGAGATGAAAGTCGCGGAAGTCCGGAAATTCCGGCCGCCCCATCTCCTGGTTTTGTTACTTATCCGGATAACGTCCGGATTGGCTTGAACTACGCATTGATCAACGAATGCTTGACACCTCTCGAATCACAACCGTAACTTTATTGCACGTGGAACCTTGGTCATTGGACGTCGTCGGACCCGGACAAACAGGAAGGCGTATTCCGCCAACCGGTGCACCACGAGAAATCGACACTTACACCTGCCGACCTGCGGCCTCATACGCATGCCCGCATTTCGGCAATTCCGCATGCTCGCATGTACGCGCATAAAAAGTCTCGGTATTGAGATTCAGTCCATCACCCTCAGAAGAGAGGTTTTCGATGAAACTGGCGCTGATATCAGGAGATGGCCTGCCCGTGAGCGGCCTGCTCACCATCTTCCGGAACGTGATCGAGTCCGAGCTCGGAAACGGGAGTTTCGAGCTGCCGGTGGTGGCCGATCTCGGCTTCTCCTGGCGGCCCGACAAACAGCACTTCTTCCCGCGAGGCGCCGAGCACAGCGTGTATCCCGACTGGATGTCCACCAGTGACGCCGTGCCCCTCGCCGGCACCGGTCGCGCGGAGCTGATGCGTGAACTGACCGCGATCCGCGGCGCGGTGGCACGGGCCGACACACTGGACGACGAGGCGCGCGCGGAGCTGCGCCGTGTCGTGGAGTCGCTCGCCGGGCCGTACGAGGAGTACTTCACGCGCTGGTTCGAGGAACACGACGTCGACTGGGTCTGCGCGGTCAACATGACCCTCTCCGACGCCGTGCCGGTGACCCTCGGTCTGCACCGGGCGGCTGCCCGCCGCTGGCCCCCCGGTGTGCCGGGCGGGGTGCTGTTCTGGGATCACGACCTCTTCGGCACCTGTGCGATCTTCGAGGACGGGGCTCGGGTGTACCCCCCGACGCCGAACGAGTTCACTCCCGTGCCCGGTACGCATCCGTGTCACCGCTGGGCCGTCATCTCCCCCGCTCTGGCCGAGGAGGTGAAGGGATATCCGACGGAGCTCGAAGCGACGACGCTGCCGAACGTACTCCCGACGCTGGGACCGCGGGAGCCGGGTGACCGGCACGCCTCCTTCCTGGCGCAGCACGGACTGGCCGCGGACCGGCCGCTGTTGCTGGTGCCCGTGAGGGTGTTCCAGGTGAAGGGGGTGGAGATAGCGGTCTCGATGTTCGCGGAGATGAAACGGATCTGTGCGGAGCGGGGGACGCCGGCGCCCTGCCTGCTGGTGTTCGGCAGTCTGGCCGAGGACCCGCCGTACGCCCGGGAAGTGCTCTCCGTCGTCCGGGAGTTGAACGTCCACGACGAGGTGGTCTTCCTGGACGGGGTGCCGCTGTCGAGCCATCAGGATGCCGAGGGCCGCTGGCGGCTCGACGAGATCGACCTGCTGGGACTGTGCCGGGACAGTGGGGGCGCGGTGCTCTTCACCCCCAACACCTCGGACGTGGAGAGCGTCGGGCTCGGGCCGGCGTTGGCGGCCATCGCGGAAGTGCCGTGCGCCGTAACCGAGTACGACTGCTTCGAGGACATCTACGGGACGCGGAGCAGTTGCGTCAGGGTGGCGGACAGTGCGGGGATTGCGGCGGCGGCCGACCGGCTGCTCGATCTGATGGCGAGGAACCATCACGGTGATCCCGCGGTACGGGAAGCCCTGAAGCGGGACAAGGAACAGGTTCTGCGGTCGTTCGATCCGAATCCGTGGCGCAAGCTCCTCCAGGAGATGGCGCACGAGGTCAGCGGTTCCGAGAGCGGCGGGAAGACCAACGGGACCAATATCGGCACGGGTCACTGATCGCGGGGCATCTCCGGGACCGGGCGATTTCGGCGTGGCGACAACCAGACGAAAACAGGCCAACGGCACATGCCGGGCGCGTCAAACACTTCCTGTGCGGGCTCCATCAGATGTGGTGAACTCCGCAGCTCAGACGGGTGATGGGCCCGTATCGCCCACCATGATGACGTCGTCTCGCCCACCCACATCGCAAGGAGCACGACCATGTCCGAGACGACCGAGCCCAACGTCGGTTCGTTCACCCTGGGCGGTTCGCTGACCGCCGAACCCGCCGGGCCGATCGAGGTACCGGAGCACGACGAGTGGACCCTGCCGAACGGCTTCGCCTGGGTCTTCCCCGGTGAGGGCAACCGAGGCGGCCTCGTCCGGCCCGTGATCATGGCCGACGGCTTCAACCTCGGCCGGAGCAGGCTCGACTCGCTCTACCAAGGCCTGGAGAACGGCGACTTCCCGTTCATCAGCGAGCTGCGCCGCCGTGGCAGGGACGTGATCCTGCTCGGCTTCGACGAGCGCAGCGCGTCGATCCTGGACAACGCGGAGGCGGCCATGGCCGCCGTCATGCGGGCCAGTGCCGAGCAGATGGGCGACAGCCGGCTGGTCGTCGGCGGCTTCAGCATGGGCGGCATCGTCACCCGCTACGCGCTCGCCAAGATGGAGACGCAGCGGATGGACCACCGGACCGCGCTGTACTTCTCCTACGACAGCCCGCACCGCGGGGCTTCCATCCCGGTCGGCGTACAGGCGTTCTCGCACTTCATCCCCTTCCCGAACGACTTCGCGAAGCAGATGGACAGCCAGGCCGCGCGCCAGATGCTGTGGCAGCACTACGACAAGGAGACCGGCAAGATCGGCGTCGCTCCCGAGCGCGCGGAGTTCCTGACCGCGCTGGACCGGGTCGGCCAGTGGCCGCAGATCCCGCTGAAGATCGCCGTGGCGAACGGTCGCGCCGACGGGGTCGGCCTGCCGGACGTGGCTCCCGGCAAGGTCGCGCTGCGCATTGACCGGATCTACCCGGGCACCACCTTCTACACCCAGGCCCAGGGCGACGACGTGACGGCCGCCTACCTCAACCGCAGGTTCCCCAAGGCCGAGAAGACCATCACGACCAACGGCTTCCCGGAAGTGGACGGCGCGCCGGGCGGAACCCTGCACACCTACAAGATCCTCGCCGACACGATGAAGAAGCTCGGTGCCAAGACGGACCTGCGGCACGAGGAAGTCTGCTTCGTCCCCTCGGTCAGCGCGGTCGCGATCCGCGACATCGAGAAGCAGGACGACCTGTACGCGAACATCGACGAACTCGCCCCGGAGGAGAGCGAGCTGGACGACTTCCGCTGTTCGTCCACGACCACCGCGCACACGGCCGTCACCGAAGAGCTCTGTACCTGGCTGATGGACCGGCTCCCCGACTGATCCCCGCCGTCCCGGTGCCGGGGCCGCGACGTGACGTGCGGTAGAGCGGGGGGCGGCGGGCCGAGTGACGCCCGCCGCCCCCCGCTCAACAACCCCTAGAACAGCCGCAGTTTGTCGTCCTCGATGCCCCGCAGCGCGTTGTAGTCCAGCACCACGCACCCGATGCCCCGGTCCGTGGCGAGTACGCGGGCCTGGGGCTTGATCTCCTGGGCCGCGAACAGACCGCGGACCGGGGAGAGATGGGGGTCGCGGTTCAACAGGTCGAGGTAGCGCGTCAGTTGTTCCACGCCGTCGATGTCGCCGCGGCGTTTGATCTCGATGGCGACCGTCGCGCCGTCCGAGTCGCGGCAGAGGATGTCCACCGGGCCGATGGCGGTCGGGTACTCGCGGCGGATCAGGCTGTAGCCGTCGCCGAGTGTCTCGATGCGGTCGGCGAGGAGCTCCTGGAGGTGTGCTTCCACGCCATCCTTGATCAGGCCCGGATCGACACCGAGTTCATGTGACGAGTCATGGAGGATTTCCTCCATCGTGATGATCAGTTTCTCGCCCGCTTTGTTCACGACCGTCCATACGCCGACATCGTCACCTGTGCCCTCTTTGAGGGTGCACGGCGGAGACATCCAGTTGAGAGGTTTGTACGCCCTGTCGTCCGCGTGGATCGACACGCTCCCGTCAGCTTTGACCAGGATCAGACGGGGGGCGGCGGGCAGGTGGGCGGTGAGCCGGCCCGCGTAGTCGACGGAGCAGCGGGCGATGACGAGGCGCATGGTCCGCAACGCTACTCGACTGTCGGCGTACGCCGTGATTCGCCCCTCAAGCCCCGTTCGTTTGTGGCCGGTTGTGTTCCCATTCGCCTGGTGCGGTCCGGACAGCGCGCATAACGTGGATGCAGGAGGTCGCCGGTCGTGCACGCTGCGTCGTCGTCTCCCCCTTCCCTGCCCGTAAGGCCCCGATATTTCGGGGTCGCGAGAGGAGAACCCATGTCGCTCGACGTCTCACCGGCACTCTTGGAGCAGGCCGAGCGAGGCGAGGTCGACGAAGCCGAATTCGTCGACTGCGTCCGGACCTCCCTGCCCTTCGCGTGGGAGATGATCAGCTCCTTGGTGGCCCAGCTGAAGGTGGACGGCGGAGAGTTCGCCGACAACCAGACGCCGCCGCCGGACGAGCAGGCACGTGGTCAGCTGCTGCGCGCGCTCGCCAGTGACGCGATCCGCGGTGCGCTCCAGCGCCACTTCGGAGTGCGTCTGGCATTCCAGAACTGTCACCGGGTCGCGGTGTTCCCGCTGGACCCCTCGGTCGACGAGAGGCTCGCCCGCTTCACTTCCATCAGGGGGCAGTTGCTCAACCAGTCCCCGGAGCTCCGGGACTGCTGACGCCTTCGGTCCGCACGGCTTCGGTCCGCCGGCGGATTCCTGGGCCGACACAGGGATCCGCCCGACGACCGTCGTGCGCCCCGGGGGACGGGCCCGCCGCCGCCTCAGCACAGCTGTGGCAGTACCTCGGCCCCGATCCTCCGTACGTTCTCCTCCGTGGCCGCCAGGTCCCCGGAGCCCTCGACGAGCAGCGCGAAGCGTGTGATTCCGGTGCGTTCCGCCGTGGCCGCGAGGCGGTCGGCGGCGAGCCGGGGGGAGCCCACCGGATGCAGCCCGCACAGCAACTCCGTGTACGCGACGGGATCACGCATGGACCTGTGCCGGCCGTCGACCGTCACATGTGCTTCGAGCCCCTCACGCAGCCAGCCGGGCATGGCCTTCACCAGCGTCTCGGTCGCCTCTGCGGGGCCGTCGGCGATCTGCGCCACGCCCGCGGACACGTGCCCGGCGCCGTCGGCCTCCTCGGGTGTGCGGCCGGCCGCGATGGCGTGGGTACGCCACAGGGACACCATCTCGGCCTTCTCCTCGTCCCCGCAGTGCATCCCCAGCAGCATCGGCAGTCCGTGCTCGGCCGCGAGCCGCACGCTCTTCGCGGACGTGCACGCGACCACCACCTCGGGACCGCCGGCGCCCTCGATCAGTTCGTCCGGCCTTGGTACGACGGGGACTTCACGGAAGCGGTAGCGCTCACCGTCCGCCGACACCCGTGACTCGCGCAGCCACCGCAGCAGCAGGTCGAGCGATTCGGGGAAGTCCCGTTCGTACGCCCGCAGACCGGACCCGAAGACCTCCAGATCGACCCACGGGCCACCCCGGCCCACGCCGAGCGAGAAGCGCCCGCCGGAGAGCAGATGCAGCAGCGCCGCCTGCTCGCCGAGTGCCACCGGATGTGTGTTCGGCAACACGCTGACCGCCGTACCCACCCGTAGACGCTGTGTGCGCCCCAGGAGCAGGCCGGCCAGTGTCACCGCCGACGGGCACGTGCCGTACGGCACGAAGTGGTGCTCGGCCAGCCAGACCGAGTCCAGTCCGGCCTCCTCGGCGACCTCCGCCGTCCGCACAGCTCTGTGCAGTGCTTCCCCCTGGCCCTGGCCCGGGAATTGGGCGGCCAGTACAAAAGCTCCAACTCGCATCGCCTTCTGCCTCCTTGCGGCTGACGCGTCTCCCCCCTGTAGGCATTAACGTCTGACACGTGCCATGGGCACGGTCGCCACGGAAGTTGTTGCGATTGTCCGCTAACTGCACCGAGCGGGTGCCCACGGTCTCACGCCGTGCGGGCCTGGCACCGGGGGAGCGGCCCGTACGCTGGAGGGGAACCGTGCTGTCTGCCCCGTGAGGTGTCATGTGTCCCCGCGTCGCAACCGCCCCCGAGGCGGCGAGACCCCGACCGACCACGCCGGTGAGATGTCGGACCGGTACGGCGGGTTCCAGCGGACCGAGTCCTGGCAGGGCGAGGAGTGGGCGGTCCGTCAGGTGGCGGGCGCGAGTGCCGGGGGCAAGCGGTACCGCTGCCCCGGCTGCGACCAGGAGATCCCCTCGGGTGTGCCGCACGTGGTGGCGTGGCCGGAGTACGGCGGGGTGGACGACCGGCGGCACTGGCACAAGGCGTGCTGGAACGCGAAGGACCGCCGCACCTCGAGGGTGCAGCGGTCCCGTAACGCGCCGAAGTTCTGAGCCCCGCTTCCGAGCCCCGGTTCCGATTCCTGGCGAGGGCCGCTGCGAGGTCGCGGCGGCCCACACGTCGCGCCTGCCTACACGTCGCGGCGGTCGAGCGAGAAGAAGGCGAGAGCCATCACCACGGTCGTGACGACCGTCCCGATGAACAGCGGGTCCCAGCCCTTCGGCCCCGAGCCGGTCATCGAGGTGTCGTAGAGCACCGCGATCTGGCTCGGGATCGAGTACTCGAAGAGGGCCTGCTGCACGTCGACCAGCGACGACGAGAACATGAACATCGCCAGCACCAGCGGCAGCAGCACCACCCCGATCATGATGGTGATCGCGCCCGCCGAGTGCCTGATGAGCGAGCCGACGCCCAGTGACATCAGGCCCAGCAGCGCCAGGTAGAGACCGACACCGAGCGTGGCCTGGAGCCACTCCTGGCCGGTGGGAGCGCGGCCGTCCAGCACCGCGACCTGGATGCCGCCCACCAGGGCCGCCGTGACCGTCGTGATCGTGAGGACGAGCAGGAAGAAGACGAGCGACTTCGCCGCCAGCACCCGGCCCCGGCTGGGGCAGGCGGTCAGGGTGGTGCGGATCATGCCCGTGCCGTACTCGGACGCGATGGTCAGCACGCCGAGGGTGATCACACAGATCGAGCCGAGCAGCGCCCCGAAGAAGCCCAGCGGCAGCGCCGACTCCGTGCCGAGAGTGGTCTCCGAGAGGGAGACGGCCCAGGCCGCGAGCCCGCCGACGCCCACCATCAGGACGATCATGACGCCGAGTGTCCACATGGTCGAGCGGACGGAGCGGATCTTGGTCCACTCCGAGGCGACCGCGTCGCCGAGGGTGGCCGGGCGGACCGGGATCGGCGAGGTGTACGACCCGAGGGGCTGCCCGCCCTGCCAGATCGGCGCCTGCTGCTCGTACGGGGCTGTCATCGGTCGTCCTTGTCGCTCGTGTCGGTCTTCCCGTCGCCCGCGCCGCTCCCGCGCTTGCCGAGATCGGGTGCGGCCGCGGCCACGGGCGCGTCCACCGGCGCCGGCGCGGGCGCCGCGGCGGCATCGACGGGCACAGGACCGGCCTGGCCACCCTGCGCCGCGTACGGGTTCTCTCCCGGCGGCGGCGGCGCGTACCAGCCCTGCGTCGGCACCTCGGGCACGACCGGCGGCTGGTACAGCTGCCCGCCGTAGCCCGGCTGCTGCGGCGGCGCGAACCCGGTGAGCTGGTCGGCCGTCGACCGGTAGTCCACGGCGCCCTGCGTCAGCCGCATGTACGCCTCCTCCAGCGACGCCTGGTGCGGGGACAGCTCCCAGAGCCGTACGTCCGACTCGTGCGCCAGATCGCTGATACGGGGGAGCGGCAGCCCGGTGACCCGCAGAGCGCCGTCCGGCTCGGACAGCACCTGGCCGCCCGCCTCGCCGAGCGCGGCGACCAGCTTCTCGCGCGCCTCCGGATCGCTCTGCGCGGGGCGGACCCGCGCGAAGTCCGCCGAGTTGTGCGAGATGAAGTCCCTGACGCTCATGTCGGAGAGCAGCTGCCCGCGCCCGATCACGATCAGATGCTCGGCGGTGAGGGCCATCTCACTCATCAGGTGCGAGGAGACGAAGACCGTACGGCCCTCGGACGCGAGCTGCTTCATCAGATTGCGGACCCAGAGGATGCCCTCGGGGTCGAGGCCGTTCACCGGCTCGTCGAAGAGCAGCACCTGCGGGTCGCCGAGCAGCGCGGCGGCGATGCCGAGCCGCTGCCCCATACCGAGGGAGTAGCCGCTGGAACGGCGGCGTGCCACGTCCTGGAGGCCGACCACGCCCAGCACCTCGTCGACCCGCGCCGCCGGGATGCCGGAGAGCTGCGCGAGCGAGAGCAGATGGTTGCGCGCGCTGCGCCCGCCGTGCACCGCCTTGGCGTCCAGGAGCGCGCCGACCTGGCGGGGCGCGTTGGGAAGCCGGCGGAAGGGATGCCCGCCCACGGTCACATGACCGGCGGTCGGCCGGTCGAGGCCGAGGATCATCCGCATCGTCGTGGACTTGCCGGAACCGTTGGGGCCCAGGAACCCGGTGACGGTACCGGGCCTCACCTGGAAGGAAAGGTTGTACACGGCCGTCTTGGCGCCGTAGCGCTTCGTCAGGCCGACTGCCTCGATCATTCTCCAGCCCCATCGACAGCTCAGTCAGGTGGTCGGGGCGGTGGCCACTTCGGACCGAAAGCCCCCGTAGGAGTTAGGAGGATATCCGGGCCTTGACGGTTCCGGCCAAGTCGTTACGACGGAGCGGCGGCCGGTCTGTCCGCCGCCGCTCCCGGGACCGAGCCCTACGCGTCGCGCTTCTTCAGTACGAGATAGCCGCCGATCAGCGCGGCGACGACCCACAGCACCATGATCCCCATGCCCTCCCACGGGGTGTACGGGCCGTCGTCGGAGTTCATCGCGCCGGGAACCACCTGCATGATCTTGGAGCCCGCCTGGTCGGGGAAGTACCGGGCGACCTCCTTCGCCTTCGGTACGGAGGCGAGGATCTGCGAGACCAGGAAGAAGAACGGCATCAGGATGCCGAGGGAGAGCATCGAGCTGCGCAGCATCGTCGCGACGCCCATCGAGAACAGCGCGATCAGCCCCATGTAGAGACCACTGCCGATGACCGCGCGCAGCACGTGCGGCTCACCGATGGAGGTCCCGTGCTCGCCGAGCACCGCCTGGCCGAGGAAGAACGAGACGAAGCCGGTGAGGAGCCCGACCACCAGGGCCAGCGCCCCGGCGACCGCCAGCTTGCTGAAGAGGAACGCGCCCCGCTGCGGTACGGCGGCGAGCGAGGTGCGGATCATGCCCGAGCTGTACTCCGAGCCGACGACCAGGACACCGAAGACCACCATCGCCAGCTGACCCAGGATCATCCCGGAGAAGCTGATGAAGGTCGGGTCGAAGGTGACGCGCTCGGCCTGCGACAGATCGTCGAACGTGGAGCTGAGCAGCGCCGACAGGGCGACGCCCATGGCCACGGTGACGATGAACGCGACGGCGAGGGTCCAGATCGTGGAGGAGACCGTACGGATCTTGGTCCACTCCGACTGGAGGACCGCTGGTACCGATGCCATGGGTCAGGCTCCCTTGCCCTGGTTGTCGTGCTGTCCCCACCCGGGGCCCGGTGCCGCTGCCGGAGGCGCGGGGGCCGCCGGGCCCGTGCCGGGGGCGGAGTGGGCGTGGTACTCGACCGACTCGGCGGTCATCTGCATGAACGCCTCTTCCAGCGAGGCGCGTTGGGAGCTCAGCTCGTGCAGCACGAGACCGTGCCGGGCGGCCAGCTCACCGATCTCCTCGGAGGTGGAGCCGTCGATCTCCAGCGCACCGTCGCCCGCCTCGGCGACGGTGAAACCGCCCTCGTGGAGCGCGTCGCGGATCTGCTCCCGCTGCGGGGAGCGGAGCCGTACGAAACTGCGCGAGTTCGTCTGGATGAAATCCGCCATCGAGGTGTTGGCGAGCAGTTTGCCCTGACCGATCACGATCAAGTGGTCTGCCGTCAGCGCCATTTCACTCATCAGATGGCTGGAGACGAAGATCGTCCGGCCCTGGGAAGCCAGGGCTTTCATCAGGTTGCGAATCCAGTGGATGCCCTCGGGGTCCAGACCATTCACCGGTTCGTCGAACATCAGGATCTCGGGATCTCCGAGCAGCGCCGCGGCGATTCCCAGCCGCTGCCCCATCCCCAGCGAGAAGCCTTTCGACTTCTGCTTCGCCACGGCCGTCAGACCGACGGTGTCGAGAACCTCGTTGACGCGGCTCACCGGGATGCGATTGCTCTGCGCCAGACACAGGAGGTTGTTGTACGCGCTGCGCCCGCCGTGCATCGCCTTCGCGTCGAGCAGGGCGCCGATGTACTTCACCGGTTCCTGTAGCTCGCGGTAGTGCTTCCCGTCGATGCGGACCGATCCGCCGGTCGGGATGTCCAGGTCCAGCATCATCCGCATGGTCGTCGACTTACCGGCTCCGTTGGGCCCCAGAAAACCCGTCACCACCCCTGGCCGGACCTCGAAGGAGAGATGGTCGACCGCGATTTTCTTCCCGAAACGTTTGGTGAGCCCTTCGACCTCGATCATGCGGACAACCTATGGGTGCGCAAAGCCCCCCGCCACTCCGGTGGCGGGGGGCTTGCACGATCGTTACTTGCGGAACGGGAGCCTCGCCCGTCGGCCTTGAACGGACCGGTCGAGGACGGACCCGATCAAGGACGAACCGGCCCACCGGGCGAACCCGGTCGACCCGTCCGCCCACCGCACTAGCGCGACTGCTGGGCCGGGACCCCGCGGGAGATCGGCTCGTCCTCCGCCGGCGTACCCGCCGCGGCGACGGCCGCACCGGTCAGCGTGGCCAGCATCTCGCGGACGTTGGTCAGCTGGGCGTTGATCGAGTCGCGGCGGTTGGTGAGCGCCGCCAGCTCGCGCTCCGATTCGCTGCGGATCCGGTCGGCCTTGGCGTTCGCGTCGGCCACGATGTCCTCGGCCTGGCGCTGCGCGGTCTCCACCGTCTGACGGGCACGGCGCTCCGCGTCCGTACGGAGCTTCTCCGCCTCCAGACGCAGCTGCTCGGCGCGGTGCTCGATCTCCGCCAGGCGCTTCTCGGCCTTCGCCTGACGCGAGGCCAGGTCACGCTCGGACTGCTCACGCCGCTTGGCGAGGTTCGTCTCGAAGTCCGCGGCGGCCTGGGCGGCCTTGGCGCGGGTCTCCTCGAAGAGAGCGTCCGCCTCCTCGCGCTTCTGCTGCGCGTCCTTCTGCGCGTCCGTGCGCAGGGTCGAGGCCTCGCCCTTCGCCTTCTCGACGATGCGGACGCCCTCGTCCTCGGCCTTCGCCTTGCGGTCGGCGGAGAACGCCTCGGCGTCGTTGCGCACCTGCTGGGCCGCCGACTCGGCGAGCTCACGGTGCTGTTCGGCGGCGCGACGGGCCTCCTCGCGCAGGTCCTTCGCCTCCTCCTCGGCGAGGCGGAGGATCTTCTCAACGCGCGCTCCCAGGCCGGCGTACGACGGCTCCGCGTCGGTGACCTGGGCCTGAGCGTTCTGCGTTTCGAGGTGGAGCTCCTCGATGCGCTTTTCCAGTGCGGTGATCCGTGCGAGAGCGCTGTCACGGTCGGCGACGAGCTTGGTAATGCGGTCATCCACCTGACCGCGGTCGTAACCACGCCGCACGAGCTCGAAGCCGAATGGGGAGGAAGTGTCGCTCATGGGGTTCCTGTCGAATGAGACCGGTGAGGTGATAGGGGGAATCCTAGGGGCCGAAGCGGCGTGTCATCGAGCGGATGCCGGTTTGATCTGGAGAATGTCCAGCCTTTTGAGTGGCTAACTGTCGGACTGCTTGCCACCCGAACGGGTAACACCCGCCGCCGCACCAGCCTTGACGCTACCCCCGCCGGAGCCCCCGCCTGTACCTGTCTTGCCACTCGCGGCCGGAGTCTCGAAGGATTCCAACGCTTCCAACACGTCCTGCACACGAGAGATCTCGGCCTGGATGTCCTCGCGCCTGCGAACCAGGACGTCGAGTTCACGCCGGCCCTCCTCGACGGTCCGGGCCGCCTCCGTCTCGGCGTCGGCGAGCAACTTCTCACCCGCACGGGTCAGTTCGGCCTTCTTCAGCTCCGCTTCCTTCAGCAGCGCCTCGGCCTTCTTCACCGCCGCGATCCGGACCTTGCTCGCTTCCGAACCGGCCTCCGCCACCAGGGACTTGGCCTTCTCCGCGGCCTCGGCCTGCTGTTCGGTGGCCGCCCTGACCAGCTTGTCGACGCGTTCGCCCGCGTTCTTCATCTGCTCGGCCGTCTCGCGCCGCGCCCGCTCGTGCAGTTGGTCGATCTCGCCCTCGACCCGTACCCGCAGCTCCTCGGTGCGTTCGCGGATGGCCGTCGAGTCGTTGCGCGCCCCGACCAGCAGCTCGTCGGCGTCCGTACGGGCCTTCTCCACCAGGGAGTTGCCCTCGACCGTCGCGTCCGCGTGGATCCGCGCCGCCTCGGAGCGCGCGGCGCCCACCATCGCGTCGGCCTGCGCCTCCGCCTCGGTGGCGGCGCGCAGCGCCTCCTCCTGGGCCTTGTTGATGAGCTGGTCTGCCTGCTCGGCCGCGTCGCCGCGGCGCTTGGACGCGCTCGCACGCGCGTCGTCGAGCAGCCGGTCCGACTCCGTGATCGCGTCGCTGATGGTCTGTTCGGCCGAGGCGTCGGCGTCCGACTTGACCCGCTCCGCCTCCGCGCGCAGCCGTTCGGCCGCCCGCTGGGCCGAGTTGACGGTATCGGCGGCCTCGGCGCGCATACGCTCCGACTCGCTCGTCGCCTCGCCGATGAGCCGGTCCGCCTGCTCCGCCGCGTCGCCCCGGATGCGGTTGGCGTCGTCGCGCGCCTCCTGGCGGGCGCGTGCGGCGTCCTGCTCCGCGGTGGCCAGGGCGTCCGACGCCTCGGTCCGCACACGCTGCGAGTACTCGGAACTCTCCGCGCGCAGCCGCTCAGCCTCCGCGACCGCCTCGCCGACGGTGCGCTCGGCGTGCGTCCGGGCCGCCTCGGTCTCCTCCTGGGCACGGGCCCGCAGCCGCGTCACGTCCTCCGCGGCGCGCTCGCGCTCCGCGTACGCGTCGGAGCGGACCCGGTCCGCCTCCTCCTGCGCCTGCGACCTCGTCCGGTCGGCGGCGTGCTCCGCGGCGGAGCGCAGTCCGGTGATCTCCTGCTCGGCCTGGTCGTGCAGCC
The DNA here is from genome assembly GCF_042725135.1 of Streptomyces sp. NPDC060366. Classification (NCBI taxonomy): domain Bacteria; kingdom Bacillati; phylum Actinomycetota; class Actinomycetes; order Kitasatosporales; family Streptomycetaceae; genus Streptomyces; species Streptomyces sp. NPDC060366. Next base: position 632,933 of record NZ_JBHXDC010000003.1, read on the forward strand.
CGGCGACCGCGTCGCGTACCTGCTGCGCGGTCTGCTCGGCCGCCGACACCATCTCCGTGGCGCGGAAATCGGCCTCCTCGACCAGCCGCCCCGCCTCGGTCTGTGCCTCGTCGACCCGCTTACGGGCCGAGGCCAGCAGGTCCTCGCTCTGCTCGCGGGCGCGCTCGCGCTCCTGGTCCGCCTCCGTACGGGCGGCCGTCAGCAGTTCCTCGGCCTCGCGGCGGCGGCGGCTCGCCTCCTCCTGCGCGGCGTCCAGCGCCTCGGCCGCCTCGGTCCCCACCCGCTCGGCCGCGGCCGCGGCCTCCGCGCGCAGCCCGTCGGCGCTCGCCCTGGCCTCGGACTTGACCCGCTCGGCCTCCTCGGCGGCCTCGTCCCGCAGCCGTACCGCGGTCGACTCGCCCTCCGCACGGGACTGGGCGGCGTCCGCGGACGCCTCGTCACGCAGCCGCTCGGCCTCCCGCTCGGCCTGGGACTGGAGCGTACGCAGCCGCTCGGCGGCCTCCGCGCGCAGCCGCTCCGTCTCCTCGGCCGCCTCACGGCGGATCCGCTCGCTCTCGGCGCGCGCGTCGGTCAGCGCCGACTCCGCGCCGCTCAGGCGCTGTTCGGCCTCGGTGTGCAGCCGCGTCAGCTCGTCGGCGGCCTCCGCCTTGCGGGCCTCGACCCCGCGCTCGGTCTCCTCGCGCAGCTCGACCGCGGCCCGTTCGGCGGCGGTCTTCGTCTCCTCGGCCTGCTCCTCGCCCTCGGCGCGCAGCCGGTCCGCCTCGGCGCGGGTGCGCTCCAGGGTCTCCTCGGCCTGCTTGCGCAGCGTCGTGGCGCGCTCGATGGCCTCCGTACGGACGCGCTCGCTGTCCGTCGACGCGGTGGCGCGCAGCTCGTCGGCGTCGGCGCGGGCCTTGGTCAGCAGCTCCTCGGCGGTGCTGGCCGCCTCCTCGATCTGCTGGACGGCCTCCCGGCGCGCCTCGCCGCGGATGCGCTCGCCCTCGGCGACGGCCTCGGACCGCAGCGTCTCGGCCTCGCCGCGCAGCCGACGGGCCTCCTCCTGGAGCTCGACCGTCTTGGCGCGGTACTCCTTGGTGTCGTCCTTGGCCGCGCCCTTCAGCTGGTCGGCCTGCTCGGCCGCCTCGCCGCGCAGCCGGTCCGCCTCGGCCTCGGCCTCGCCGCGGATGCGCTCGGCCTCCTCGCTCGCGGCGCGGGTGGTGGCCCTGGCGTCGTCGGACGCCTTGGTGAGGACTTCCTCGGCGGTACGGGCGGCCTTGGCGAGCTGGGCGGCGGTGTCCTCGGAGGCGGCCGTACGGGCCTTCTCCGCCGCCTCGGCGACCATCTTCTCGGACTCGGCGCGGGCGTCGGCGAGCGCCTGCTCGGCCTCCGCCTTCAGCGCCTCCGACTCCTTCGTGGCCTCGCCGACGAGCCGGGCGATCTCGGATTTGGCGGTACGGGTGCGCTGCTCGTACTGGGTCTCGGCGCCGGCCAGTCGTTTGACCGCGGCTTCCTTGGCCTCGGTGACCAGCTTCTCGGACTCGGCGCGGGCCTCGCGCAGCCGCTCGTCCGCCTCCTGTATGCGCTGTTCGGCCGACCGGCTCAGCTCGCCCGCCTGCTGGCGCGCCTGGTCGGACTCGGCCGTCGTCGTCGTACGGAGCTGCTCGGCGTGGCTGGTGGCCTCCTGCGCCTGTGTGGACGCGGCGTTGAGGAGCCGCTCGGCGTCCTTGCGGGCGCGCTGGAGAATCGCCTCGGCCTCGGCGCGGGCGGTCTCCGACTCGGCCCCCAGCCGGCGGCGTGCCTCCTCGGCGACCCTCGTGGCCTCCGCGCGGGCGGCGCCCAGGGACTTCTCGGCCTCGGCGCGTGACTCGTCCAGCAGCCGGCGGGCCTGCGTCTCGGTGCGGCCGCGCAACTGCTCGGCCCAGGCGACGTTCTCGTTGACGTGGGACTCGACGGTCTGGCGGCGCTCGGCCAGCTCCTGGTCGAGCCGCTGGCGGCGCTGAACGGCCTCGGCGTGCAGCTCGGCCTGGAGCCTGGCCTGGTGCTCGGCGTGCTCCTGGAGGATGCGCTGCGTCTGGGCGCGGGCGTCGCGCAGCTCGCGCTCGGCGTCGGTGCGCAGCTGGTCGGCCTGGATCTGCGCGTTGCGGAGCATCTGCTCGGCCTGGTAGCCGATGTCGGCGTTGTCGTAGGAGGGCCGGGACGCGAGGTTGCGGCGCGCCTCGTGCAGTTTCGCGCGCAGTACTTCGACCTGGTAACCGAGGTCCTCGGCGTGCTGGACGGCCTTCTCCCGCGCGGTCTTCAGCCGATCCATCTCGGCTTCGAACCGCGAAAGGTGGTCGTCGTCAGCTCGGTGGCTCTCCTGGCGTTCGTAGCCCCGCACTGCGCGGTCCCATCCGTCCCCTGGTCGCAACTCTGCAATAGGTACCGCCCGACGGGCGAACGGCCCCCCGGGGAATGGTGACAGATCATCGGCCGAGGCGCCGCCCCGACCCGGCCCCGGCCCGGAGCGGCCCACTCTACCGGGCCGGGAATCGTTCGGGTCAGTGCTCTTGGGGCTTCGCCGCCGAGGTGACGAGTTCCGTCAGGACTCCGTGACAGTCCTTGGGGTGGAGAAACGTGATGCGGGAGCCCATCGAGCCGGTGCGCGGCTCGTCGTACAGGACCCGCACCCCCTTGTCCCGGATCGCCTCCGAGTCCCCGTCGACATCGGCGGTGCCGAAGGCGATGTGGTGGACCCCCTCGCCGTTCTTGGCCAGCCACTTGCCCACGGCCGAGTCCTCGCGGACCGGTTCGAGCAGCTGGAGGTACGAGGCCCCGCCGTCCGAGGTCTCGTTGATCTTGAGCATGGCCTCCCGTACGCCCTGCTCCTCGTTGACCTCGGTGTGGAACACCTCGAAGCCGTAGGTGGCCCGGTAGAACTCGACGGTGGCGTCGAGGTCGTGACAGGCGATTCCGATGTGGTCGATTCGCGTCAGCATGCGCACAGTGCAGCGCCAACCGACCGGTTACGCAACGTGCGCGCCGTCACACTCGTTGCCAGGTGACCCGGGACCTGAGTGGTCAGTACATTTGGTGAACCCTCGTTAACCCCCAATCGTCAGGCAAAGGGGTCCCATCTCATGCCGGATTCGAACACCAACACCACCTCCGTCATCGTCGCCGGTGCGCGTACGCCCATGGGCAGGCTGCTCGGATCGCTGAAGCCCTTCTCCGGCGCCGATCTCGGCGGCTTCGCCATCAAGGCCGCGCTGGAGCGGGCCGGCGTCACCGGTGCGCAGGTGCAGTACGTGATCATGGGTCAGGTGCTCCAGGCCGGGGCGGGGCAGATCCCGGCGCGACAGGCCGCCGTCAAGGCCGGCATCCCGATGGACGTTCCCGCGCTCACGATCAACAAGGTCTGTCTCTCCGGCCTCGACGCGATCGCGCTGGCCGACCAGCTGATCCGCGCGGGCGAGTTCGACATCGTGGTCGCGGGCGGCCAGGAGTCCATGACCAACGCGCCGCATCTGCTGCCGAAGTCCCGTGAGGGCTACAAGTACGGCGCGATCGAGATGCTGGACGCGATGGCGCACGACGGTCTGACCGACCCGTTCGAGTCCATCGCCATGGGCGCCTCCACGGAGAAGCACAACACCCGTCTCGCGATCGCCAGGCCCGAGCAGGACGAGGTCGCGGCGCAGTCCCACCAGCGGGCCGCCGCCGCGCAGAAGAACGGTGTCTTCCAGGCCGAGATCACGCCCGTCGAGATCCCGCAGCGCAAGGGCGACCCGGTGGTCTTCGACCAGGACGAGGGCATCCGCCCCGAGACGACCGTCGAGTCCCTGGGCCGGCTGCGGCCCGCCTTCGCCAAGGACGGCACGATCACGGCGGGCTCCTCGTCGCAGATCTCCGACGGCGCGGCGGCCGTCGTGGTCATGAGCAAGGCCAAGGCGCTGGAGCTGGGCCTGGAGTGGATCGCGGAGATCGGCGCGCACGGCAATGTGGCGGGGCCGGACAACTCGCTCCAGTCGCAGCCCGCGAACGCGATCAGGCACGCGCTGAAGAAGGAGGGCATCGCCGTCGACGACCTGGATCTGATCGAGATGAACGAGGCGTTCGCCGCGGTCGCCGTCCAGTCGACGAAGGAGCTGGGCGTATCCCCTGAAAAGGTGAACGTGAACGGCGGCGCGATCGCCCTCGGTCACCCGATCGGCATGTCCGGCGCCCGGCTGGTGCTGCACCTGGCGCTCGAACTGAAGCGGCGCGGCGGCGGCGTGGGCGCGGCGGCGCTGTGCGGCGGCGGCGGTCAGGGCGACGCGTTGATCGTGCGGGTGCCCAAGGCATGACGCGGGTGCCGAAGGCGTAGCCGGACAACACGATGGCCAGGGTCGCTGACAACGGATCGGAACGGAGCGCGGTACGGATGACGGTGGACGTCCCCCAACTGGTGGCCCAGGCACGGGAAGGCCGGCCCCGGGCGGTGGCACGGCTTATCTCGCTGGTCGAAGGGGCGTCGCCGCAACTGCGCGAGGTGATGGCGGCGCTGGCGCCACTGGCGGGCGGCGCGTACGTCATCGGGCTCACCGGTTCACCCGGTGTCGGTAAATCGACAACGACATCGACGCTGGTGTCCGCCTACCGCAAGGCGGGCAAGCGCGTCGGCGTCCTGGCCGTCGACCCCTCGTCACCCTTCTCCGGCGGCGCGCTGCTGGGGGACCGGGTCCGGATGTCCGACCACGCGTCGGACCCCGGCGTCTACATCCGCTCCATGGCGACGCGCGGCCATCTCGGCGGGCTCGCCTGGTCGGCGCCGCAGGCGATCCGGGTGCTGGACGCGGCCGGCTGCGACGTGATCCTGGTGGAGACCGTCGGGGTCGGTCAGTCGGAGGTGGAGATCGCCTCCCAGGCCGACACCTCGGTGGTGCTGCTCGCGCCCGGCATGGGGGACGGCATCCAGGCGGCCAAGGCCGGGATCCTGGAGATCGGTGACGTCTACGTCGTCAACAAGGCGGACCGCGACGGCGCCGACGCGACCGCGCGGGAGCTGAACCACATGCTCGCTCTCGGCGAGGCCCGCGGCCCCGTCGACTGGCGCCCGCCCATCGTCAAGACGGTCGCGGCGCGCAACCAGGGCATCGACGAGTTCGTCGAGGCCCTGGAGAAGCACCGCGCGTGGCTGGAGAAGCACGACGTGCTCGACCAGCGGCGGGCCCGGCGCGCGGCCCGTGAGGTGGAGACCATCGCCGTCACCGCCCTCCGCGAACGCATCGACGACCTGCGCGGCGACCGGCGCCTGGGTGCGCTGGCGCGGCGGATCGTCGCGGGCCAACTGGACCCGTACGCGGCGGCGGACGAACTGGTGGCGGGACTGACGGGCGGCTAGGGCCTGTCGTTCGGGTCTTGCCGGGCTCGCGGTCCCTGGTGCGCACGCCCGCCGCGTTGTCGTCGGTCGCCGACGCTCCGCGTTGTCTCCCTCCTCCGCCTTGCGCTCGCACGCACCAACGCGGACATCAGCCGCTGGCGCGGCGGGCACTCCCTGATCCGGCCTGATCCAAACGACAGGCCCCAGGCCCTGTCCGGCGGATCTTCGAGGGCGCGGGACGGGACGCAGATGCGTCCTGTCCCGCGCCCGAGGACAATCGCGGCCCGTGGCCGCGGAGCTCAGTCGTCGTCGCCGTCGTCGTCACCACGGTCGTCGTCGCGGTCGTCGCGGTCATCGCCGTCATCGCCGTCGTCGTCACGGTCGTCGCTGTCGTCACGGTCCGCGGCCACCTTGCCGGAGGACATGTCGACCGTCACCTCGTGCGTACGGCCGTCGTCGCCCCGCACCGTCACCTCCCAGTGGTCGGCCTTGCGGTCGTCGTCGTCCGAGTCGATCGACGTCACGGCGCCGGGGTGCTTCTTGAGCGCGGCGGCGGCCGCTCCCCCGGCGTCCACCTGGGCGCCGCGCACCGCGTCGCGCTCCTGGCGGTCGTCGTCGTCATCGTCGTCGTCGTTGTCCGCGCGGACCGCACCGGTCGAGGCGTCGACCCGCAGGTCGTACCACTTGCCGTCCTGGCCGATGATGTCGACCTCCCAGTGCCGGCCGCCGGACGAGCGGTCGTCGTCGTCATCGTCGTCGTCCAGATCGACGGACTCCACCTTGCCCGGGTGCTGCTTGAGCGCCGCCGCGGCGGCCTGGGCCGCGGTGAGCTTCGAGCCCGCCGCCGAGGTGTCGTCCTTGCCGCTGCCGCTGCCGCTGCCGCTGCCGCTCCCGCCGCCGTTGCCGTTGGCGCTGGTGTCGTCGTCGCGGCCGTTGTCGTCCCGGTCGTCGTTCGGCTCGTTCGGCTCGTTCCGGTCGTCGCGGTCGTCGCGGTCGTCGTCGTTCACGAGCGACGCCGATGAGACCGTCTTCGGCGCGGCGTCAGCGCCGGTGTCGGTCGCACCCATCGCGACCGCCGTGTACGTACCGCCGCTGATCAGAGCCGCCGCGGTGATACTGGCGATGACAAGATTGCGCTTCATGAGGGTTCCTCCCCGTCGGGCCGTTTTCGCTTGACCTCAATCTCGCTGACGGAAGCTGAAGGCAGCCTGAAGCCACCTGAAGCCGTCTTCAGGTTCGTTTTGGGAGGCTGTCCGCATGCGCCTGTTGATTGTTGAGGACGAGAAGCGGCTCGCGGTGTCGCTCGCCAAGGGCCTGCGGGCCGAGGGCTTCGCCGTGGACGTCGTGCACGACGGCCTCGAAGGGCTCCATCTGGCCGGTGAGGGCACGTACGACCTGATCGTGCTCGACATCATGCTGCCCGGCATGAACGGCTACCGCGTCTGCGCCGCCCTGCGCGCCGCCGGCAACGACGTACCGATCCTGATGCTGACGGCCAAGGACGGCGAGTACGACGAGGCCGAGGGCCTGGACACCGGCGCCGACGACTATCTGACCAAGCCGTTCTCGTACGTCGTGCTCGTCGCCCGGGTCAAGGCGCTGCTGCGCCGCCGCGGTTCCGCCGGGGCCTCGCCCGTCCTGCGCGTCGGCACCCTCAGCGTCGACACCGCGACCCGCCGCGTCCACCGCGGGGACACCGAGATCACCCTCACCGCCAAGGAGTTCGCGGTGCTGGAACAGCTCGCGGTCCGGGCCGGACAGATCGTCGGCAAGCCCGAGATCCTGGAGCACGTCTGGGACTTCGCGTACGACGGCGACCCCAACATCATCGAGGTCTACATCAGCGCGCTGCGCCGCAAGCTCGGCGCCACGACGATCCAGACGGTGCGCGGCGCCGGGTACCGGCTGGTCGCCGTATGAGACGCCCCTTCTCCTCCGTACGGTCCCGGGCCGCGCTCGCCGCGACCCTCGTCGTGGCCGTGGCCCTGGTGGCCGCCGCGTTCGCCCTGCTGTTCGCGCTGCGCTCGAACCTGACCGACCAGGCCGAGGGCCAGGCCGACCAGTGGTCGAACGAGGTCGCCCAGCAGATCGCGAATCACACGCTCATCGGCGAGCTGGAGCTGCCGGACAGCGAGGACCACCCGACCCAGGTGACCGACGCGGCGGGTCGGCTGCTGACCGCGAGCGAGGACATGGAGAGCATCACCGGTACCGGGGTGGCCGCCGTGCGGCCCGCGTCGCCCCCGCCCACGACGGCGCCGACCCCCACTCCCACCCCGTCGCCCACGCCGACCGGTGACGACGATGACGACAACGACGACGACAGCGGTGGTGACGACGACGGCGGGGACGACAGCGACGACGACAGCCGGCCCCCGGGCGCCCCGGCGGACGGAAAGGTCTCCCGGCCCGTCGGGCACAGCGACGGAAGCGTGACCGTCGACGGCACGACCGTGGACTACCGCTTCTCGGAGCGCCGGGTCACCGGGATGGCCGGCGGCCCCTATCTGGTCCATGTCGGCGCCTCGCTCGGCCCGCAGCAGAGCGCCGTGGCCGCCGCGCAGATCGCGATGGTCATCGGGCTGCCCGCCCTGCTCGTCGTCGTCGGCGGTGTGACCTGGCTGGTGACACGGCGCGCGCTGAAGCCCGTGGAGGGCATCAGGCGCGAGATGGCCGCCATCACCGCCTCCGAGGACCTGAGCAGGCGGGTGCCCGAGCCGGGCACCCACGACGAGGTCGCGAAGCTGGCCCGTACGACCAACGAGACGCTCACCGCGCTCGAAGCCTCCGTCGAGCGCCAGCGCCGTTTCGTCGCCGACGCCTCCCACGAGCTGCGCAGTCCGATCGCCTCGCTCCGCACCCAGCTCGAAGTGGGCGCGGCCCACCCGGAGTTGCTGGACGTGCCGGGCGCGGTGGCCGACACCGTACGGCTCCAGCAGCTCGCCGCCGACCTGCTGCTGCTGGCCCGTCTCGACGCGGGGGAGCAGGCCGGGCGTACGCGGCTGGATCTGGCCGCGCTGGTGCGCGAGGAGGTCTCGCAGCGGTCGGCCGACCGGATCCCGGTGGTCCCGGAGGTCCGGGACAGCGCCGAAGTGACCGGCTCACGCGGCCAGTTGGCGCGGGTGCTGGGCAATCTGCTGGACAACGCGCAGCGCCACGCGGCGGGCGAGATCCGGGCGACGGTGCGCCGGGAGGGTGGTTCGGTGGTGCTCGCGGTCTCCGACGACGGGGCGGGGGTGCCGGAGGCGGAGCGGGAGCGGATCTTCGAGCGGTTCGTACGCCTCGACGACGCCCGCAGCAGGGACGACGGCGGCGCCGGGCTGGGCCTCGCGATCGCCCGCGACGTGGCACACCGTCACGGCGGCACGCTGGAGGTCGGCCGAGCCGAGGCGGGCGGCGCCCTGTTCGAGCTGCGCCTGCCCGCCGCGGGCCGGGATCCGGAGCAACCGGTCCCGGCCGGTGCCTCAGCTCTTGGCGCGGCGCCCGCGCAGATGCTCGGCGACCGGCGTGAGTGACTTGCTCAGCGCGGCGAGAGCCTCGGGCGGCAGGAGGTCGATGAAGTGCTTCCGTACGGAGGCGACGTGGTGCGGAGCGACCTTCTGCATCGTCTCCATGCCCTGATCGGTGAGGACGGCGAAGAGGCCGCGGCGGTCCGACTCGCAGTTCTCCCGGCGGACCAGGCCCGCGGTCTCCAGCCGGGTGATCTGGTGCGAGAGACGGCTCTTGGACTGAAGCGTGGCGGCGGCGAGGTCGCTCATCCGCAGACGCCTCTCGTCGGCCTCGGAGAGGTTGACCAGGATCTCGTAGTCGTTGTTCGTCAGCCCGAACGGCTGGAGGTCCTTCTCCAACTGGTGCATCAGCAGTCTGCTGACGTCCAGATGGGTGCGCCAGGTGCACTGCTCCGCGTCACTCAGCCAGCGGGTGGCCGTCTCGGTCTCCATATATGAATTCTACCTAAGATGTTGAAATTTGGACGAAGTCCGCGAGTGTGACGCCGGGCACAGGAAAGGCGCACACGTTCGAGGTTACGTTCCGCAGACTACCGTTCACAGCCCGAAGCGTCGCTGGAGGTCGCCCAGCTGTCCGGGCATCCGGGGCGTGCCGCCCGGCTGTCCGGCCGGCGGGGCCCCGCCGCCCGGTACGCCCGGTTCGTTCGGCACCACACCGCGAGCCGTCTCGGCCAACAGTGCCTCGCTCGACTGGAGAAGCACCGTCCCCGCCCCCACGAACTCGAACTGGTGCTCCTCGCCCGACGATCCGCCGAGCCCGCTCATCGCCCGCAGCCCGCCCATCACCCCGGTCATATAGGCGTGGTCGTAGTGGTGGCACGGCGACGGGCAGTCCGCCCAGCCCACCAGGGCCTGCGGATCCACCCGCAGCGGCGGCTCCATGAAGACCACCGGACCGTTCGACGCGGCCACGAACTTCCCCGTGCCGATCAGGGTCAGGAAGCCCGGCACGATCGACTGCTTGAGCGCCAGCGACGGCTCGTACGCCAGCAGATTCCCGGAGCGGACCGTCAGATTGCCGTTCTCCAGGTCGAAGGAGTTGACGTCGAACGCGCGGTCGGCGAGCAGCATCTTGCCGCTGCCCTCCGCCACCACCCAGTCGCTCGCGTGCAGCGGCGAGTGGAAGCTGGTGCGCACCAGCCGGTCGAGCCGGCCGTGGCCGATGCCGTTGAAGTCGATCCGCCCGTAGTAGGCGATCATCTTGCCCTTCTGGAGGAACCACTGGCTCCCCTTGAGCTCCACGCAGAAGGTGTATGCGTTGACGTTGTCGTCGCTCGGCAGCGTCGTCGGGTCGTGGATCACGGGCGCGCTCACAGCTTCTCCTCCGACGCCTGGACGTACACCGCACCGTTGCCGCTCAGCTCCAGCTGGAACGCCTCGCCCGAGCCCCGGCCCACCATGTCGCGCCAGCCGACCGCGGTGGAGAGTTTGTTGCGGACGTCGCCGTGGTGGGCGACGTACGCCTGCGGGTCGACATGGACCGTACGGCCCTGGCCGATCGGCAGCTCGATGATCCCGCCGTGCGCCATGACGGCGACCGAGCCATGACCCTTGAGCGTCGTGGTGAACAGGCCCTGGCCCGTCACCTGGCCGCGCACCATCCCCATCACGCCGCCCTGCGCGCCCATGAACATCGTCCCCTGCTCCAGCGACCCGTCGAACGCGAGCAGCCGGTCCGCCTCCACGTACAGGGTGTCGCCGGAAAGGCCGATCACCTGGATGTGGTGCCCGCCGTGACCGAACATCACGGTGCCGCTGCCCTCGACCGTCATCAGCGGGGTCGCCTCACCCGCCACGCGCCGGCCGATCATCGACATCAGACCGCCCTGGCCGCCCGCCGTGTTCGGCGTGAACGTGACGTCGCCCCGGTAGGCGAGCATCGCGCCGCGCTGGCTGAACATCTTCTGGCCGGGTGCCACCGTCGCCTCGACCATCTTCGAGTTGATCTCCCGGAACGGCATCAGACATCGCCCCCGACGGTGTTGCGCTCGCTCGGCTGCACGTACACCAGACCGTCGCCCTCGAACCGCATCTGGAAGGCCTCGCCACCGCCCTCGCCCATGATCGTCCGGAAGTTCACACCGGACTGGAGGTTCTGCTGGAGGTTGCCCTGGTGGGCGACGTACGCGCCGGGGTCGACGGAGAGCGGGTACTGGGGTGTCACCCGGAGCACCACGGCCACGCCGTCGGACATGATCGCCGCCTGGCCCGTGCCCTCGACGGTCGTCGTGAACAGACCGTTGCCGCTCGCGCCGCCGCGCAGACCGGTGAAGCTGGTGCCGGTGCGCAGACAGCCGTCCGTGCACAGCAGGTTGCTCGATTCCACGTACAGCTTGTCGCCGTGCAGCGAGACGAGACTGATCTCGCTCGCGCGGTCAGCGAAGAAGCAGGTGCCCTCGCCCTTCACCTCCATCATGACCATCTGTTCGCCGGTCAGACGCCGGGTCACCATCCCCCGTATGCCCTCACCGCCGCCGGACAACTTCTTGAACGCCATCCGGCCGTCGTAGGCGACCATCGAGCCGTTCTTCGCCCGTACCGAGTCGCCCGCCATGTCGACGGCGAGCACCTTGCTGCCTTGGAGTCGCAACTGAGCCACAGGTCGAAGGTATCCGGACCCGGATAAAAAGCGGGCAAAGCCTGGTGCCACAATGAGACGTCGCTTGTGCACGCGTTCACAAGATGATCACGCGCGTGCGGCACTCGCGCGCGGCCACGTGCGCGGCGGCAGCGACGAGCCGACGATCACGACGATCACGACGCTTCTCCCCCCGACGACGAAGGTGCCTGCCTCGTGGACATCAAGACCGCCTCATCCCTCCACCGTCTCCGCCTGGTATCGGCGCCGGAGGCCGTGTCCTTCCTGCTGCTGCTCGTCTGCTCCGTGCTCAAGCGCACGACGGACTTCAACGCCGTCCCGGTGATGGGTGCGATCCACGGGCTGCTCTTCGTCCTGTACGTGATCTTCTGGCTGGACGCCTGGAAGCGCACCAAGTGGTCGCTCGGCACCGCCGCCCTCTACTTCGTGCTGTCGGTCCTGCCGGCCGGCGGCTTCTTCGCCGAGCGCAAGCTCAAGCGTGAGGCCGAGGACGAGGTCATCGCCTCGCGCGCCCGCCGCGAGGGCACGGTCAGCGCATGATCGTCGCTTTCTCCATCACGCCGCTCGGTGTGGGCGAGGACGTGGGGGAGTACGTCGCCGACGCCGTCCGGGTCGTACGCGAGTCCGGGCTGCCGAACCACACCGACGCCATGTTCACCTCCGTCGAGGGCGAGTGGGACGAGGTGATGGACGTGGTCAAGCGGGCGGTCGCCGCCGTCGAGGCGCGCGCCCCGCGCGTCTCGCTCGTCCTGAAGGCCGATGTACGGCCGGGCGTCACCGACGGCCTCCATTCCAAGGTCGAGACGCTGGAGCGGCACCTCGCCGGCTGACGGCGGCGCGACATCTACCCGATCGCCGGACGGGCCGCACGCGGCCTGTCCGGCGATCGGGCTCTGTACAGGGCCTTAACCGCCCGCGATCCGGCGCCCCTTACCGCCACTCGCACGGACGACCCCAGTCGACACGCCGAGGTATATCCACTTTTCTGAGGATATCGACCTCGCTCAATCGCTGGAGGTACCGTGCGGCCGGAGGGCTACGACTACGAAACCCACAGCCGTCTCGCGGGCCCCCTGACGGAGCCGGACCGGACCACCGCCTACCAGGTGCGATACAGGAGTCTGCTGGCCCAGGAGCCCCACCGGGTGCGAGCCGTCGCGCTCATGGTCATGGCCCCCCTCCTCTCCGGCGTGCTGATGGTCTATCTGATCTGGCCGACCCACTGGACCGAACGCGAGGGCGCCGCCCGCTGGCTGGTCGTCCTCGACACCGTGATGCTCGTGTCGATCGGGCTCATCGCCTTCTTCATGCTCGTCAACGTCGCCTCCATCGCACACGCGACGCTGGTCGCCCGCGACCCCGTCCCGGTCGTCGCGGAGCTCGGTACCCGCGTCGCCTTCGTCACCACGTACGTCCCCGGCAAGGAACCGCTCTCCATGCTGCGGGCCACCCTCGAAGGAGCCGTACGGCTGCGCCACTGCGGCCCCCTCGACATCTGGCTGCTGGACGAGGGCGACGACCCGCCCGCCCGGCGGCTCTGCCGGGAGCTGGGGGTGCGGCACTTCAGCCGCCTCGGCGTGCCCGAGTGGAACCGTAAGAAGGGCGTCCACAAGGCCAGGACCAAGCACGGCAACTACAACGCCTGGCTCGCGATGCACGGCGACGACTACGACTTCTTCGCCTCTGTCGACACCGACCACGTGCCGCTGCCCAACTTCCTGGAGAGGATGCTGGGCTTCTTCCGCGACGCGGACGTCGCCTTCGTCGTCGGACCGCAGGTGTACGGCAACTACGACTCGGCGGTCACCAAGGCGGCCGAGTCGCAGCAGTTCCTCTTCCACGCGCTGATCCAGCGGGCCGGCAACCACTACCACGCGCCCATGTTCGTCGGCACCAACAACGCCGTACGGATCAGCGCCCTCAAGCAGGTCGGCGGCCTCTACGACTCCATCACCGAGGACATGGCCACCGGCTTCGAACTGCACCGCGGGAGGAACCCGCAGACCGGGCGGTACTGGCGGTCCGTCTACACCCCGGACGTCCTCGCCGTCGGCGAGGGCCCCGAGTCCTGGACCGACTTCTTCACCCAGCAGCTCCGCTGGTCGCGGGGCACGTACGAGACCATCCTCAGGCAGTACGGCAAGGCGGTGTTCCGGGTGCCGCCCGGCCGGCTCCTCAGCTACACGCTGATGCTCGTCTACTACCCGATGACCGCGATCAACTGGCTCCTGGGCATCCTCAGCTGCGTGCTGTTTCTCTGGCTCGGCGCCTCCGGCACCCAGGTGTCGTCCTCGCTCTGGCTGATGCTCTACAGCGACGCCGCCGCCTGCCAGATCGGCCTGTACCTCTGGAACCGGCGCCACAACGTCTCGCCCCACGAGCCCGAGGGGTCCGGCGGACTCGCCGGCATGGTCATGTCGGCGCTCTGCGCGCCGATCTACCTCAAGTCGCTTGGCTCGGCGGTGCTGCGCACCAGTGGCCGGTTCGTGGTCACCCCCAAGGGCGGCCAGACCAGCGCCGACCGTCTCATGACCTTCCGGCTGCATCTGTTCTGGGCACTCGTGCTGGCGTCTTCGCTCGCGGCGTCCGTGTACTTCGGCCACACGCACGCCGCGATGCGCACCTGGGCCGTACTGGCGCTGGTCATCTCGCTCGCCCCGGTCGCCGTCTGGGCCGTGACCACCCTGCGCGGTCGCCGCGACGCCGCGCGGATCCCGCTCCGACCCGTCGAGGACGGACCGGAGCAGACCGAGCCGGCGCTCGCCACGACGACAGGAGGGAACTGAGTCATGGCCTACCGGCCCTCGCGCAAGTTCAAGAAGACGCTGCTCGGCGGTGGCGCCGTGCTGGTGCTGATGTCGCTGAACGCGCCGGCCGCCATCTCCTTCGCGGAGGAGAAATACCACGCGTACAAGATCGCGCAGCCCGGCTACAAGGCGCGGTACGGCTCCTGGGAGGTGCTGGACGTGCCCGAGGAGTACCGCACCAACGCGATCCACGCCGCGCTGCTGCACACCGGCAAGGTGCTGCTCATCGCCGGATCCGGCAACAGCCAGGAGAAGTTCGACGCGGGCACCTTCGACACCGTCCTGTGGGACCCGGCGGACAACTCGTACCGGAAGATCCCCACCCCCGAGGACTTCTTCTGCTCGGGCCACTCCCAACTGCCCGACGGGCGGCTGCTGGTGGCCGGCGGCACCGCGCGCTACGAGGTCCTCGACGGGGAGGTCAACCGCGCGGGCGGCGGGATGCGCGTCAAGAACGAGAACCCGGACAAGGCGCGGACCTTCAAGAAGGGCACCCGCTTCCGCTCGCCGTCCGGTGTCGAGTACGTGAGCAAGTTCGACGTCACGGTGCCCAAGGCGAAGCGGGACTTCAAGATCTCGTACGCCGAGAGCGGCCGGATGCTGCCGTGGAAGACCAAGGTCACGGCGGGCGAGGCGCGCGTCTTCGTGGAGGCCGTGGAGAAGGGTCCGCGGGCGCTGACGACCGAGGCCGCGCAGTACGAGATCGTCGGCCTCAAGGGCAAGGACGCGAAGAACCACTACGGCCTGGCGCAGAAGCTGACCACGGAGAAGCAGGACTTCCAGGGGATCAAGGCGGCGTACGAGTTCGATCCCGTCACGGAGAGGTACATCCGGGTCGACCCGATGAAGGACGCCCGCTGGTACCCGACGCTGGTCACCCTGGAGGACGGCCGGGTGCTCGCCGTCTCGGGCCTGGACGACGTCGGCGCCGTACTCACCGGGGACAACGAGATCTACGACCCCAAGTCCAAGAAGTGGTCCAAGGGCCCGACGCGCTACTTCCCGACGTATCCCGCGCTCTTCCTCACCAAGGGCGGCAAGGTGTTCTACTCGGGCTCGAACGCGGGTTACGGGCCCGCCACGGCCGGCCGCCAGCCGGGCCTGTGGGACCTGGACAAGAACATCTTCACGAAGGTCGACGGGCTCAGCCGGCTCGACCTGACGGAGACCTCGGCCTCGCTGGTGCTGCCTCCCGCGCAGGACCAGAGGGTGATGGTCATGGGCGGCGGCGGGGTCGGTGAGTCGTCCAGGTCCACGCCCCGTACGGCGATCGTGGACCTGAAGGAGGACAGCCCGGCGTTCCGGGCCGGGCCGGACCTGCCGCAGGGCACGCGCTATCTCAGCAGCGTGATCATGCCGGACGACACGGTCTTCACGAGCGGCGGTTCCTCCGACTACCGGGGGCGCAACGCCAGCGACATCCTCAAGGCGCAGTTCTACGACCCGAGGACGAACACCTTCAAGAAGGCGGCCGACCCGACGGTCGGCCGCAACTACCACTCCGAGGCGCTGCTGCTGCCCGACGGGCGGGTGGCGACCTTCGGCTCCGACCCGCTCTTCGACGACGCCGACAACACGAAACTCGGCACGTTCGAGCAGCGCGTGGAGATCTACACGCCGCCCTCCTTGGAAGGCGAACGCGAGAAGCGGCGGCCGGTGCTGGGGGAGGGGCCGACGGAACTCGACCAGAACGGGCGCGCGACCTTCCGTACGGACGACTCGCAGCGGATCGAGACGGCGCGGCTGATGCGGCCGAGCGCGGTCACGCACAGCACGGACGTGGAGCAGCGCTCGATCGACCTCGCCCTGACCAAGCGCGGCGGCTCGGTGACGGTGGACGTCCCGTCGGACCCGACGCTGGTGCCGCCCGGCTGGTACATGCTGTTCGTCACGGACACGGCGGGGGTGTCGTCGGAGGCGAAGTGGATCCAGGTGAAGGGCGGGTAGCCCGGGGGCCGGGTTCGCCTCCGT
This sequence comes from Streptomyces sp. NPDC060366, assembly GCF_042725135.1. Taxonomy (NCBI): domain Bacteria; kingdom Bacillati; phylum Actinomycetota; class Actinomycetes; order Kitasatosporales; family Streptomycetaceae; genus Streptomyces; species Streptomyces sp. NPDC060366. The sequence goes on from NZ_JBHXDC010000003.1 coordinate 649,136, forward strand.
ACGGACGCTACGTGCCGGCGCGGCGGGCGAGTCCGAGCGCGTAGTCCGGCCACCAGGTACCGGCGGCCGGTCCGCCCCGGCAGGGGCCGTCCGAGTCGCCGGGCCGTTTGATCCACAGGTAGGCGTCGACCAGCGCGTCGCCGGTCTCGGCGGTCGGCGGCGTACCGAGCGACCTGCCCGGCGGATTGCACCAGGCCTCGTCGCCCGCGTCCTTGAGGGGGCCTTCGCCGTTGCGGCTGGTGTCGACGGTGAAGTGGGCGCCGTCGAGGAGCCCGGAGAGCTGAGTGCCGAAGGTCTTGACGGCGTCGTCCGTCTCGAAGTTGGAGACGTTGAGCGAGAAGCCGTCCGCCTTGGCGACACCGGCCGTGCGCAGCGGCTCCGCGAGCTTCTCCGGGTCCTTGATCCAGTTCGGGTTGCCCGCGTCCAGATAGACCTTGGTGCCCGGCTGCTCCTTCAGGCGCTCGATCGCCTCCGAGAGGAGCTGGTTGCGCTCGGCGTGGTGCTCGGCGGGCGTGCAGCCGTCAACCAGATGGGAGACGGCGTCCGGCTCCAGGATCACCAGGGCGCGCGCGTCGCCGATCGCTTCGGCGAAGGAGTCGATCCAGTCGAGGTAGGCGCGGCCGTCGCGGGCACCGCCGGCCGAGTAGAGGCCGCAGTCGCGGTGCGGGATGTTGTACGCGACGAGCACCACCGTGCGCTTTCCCGCCGCGCCCTTGACGGCCCTGCGGATCCCCGGGGCGGGGTCGTCGCCGGAGGGCCAGTCGGCGACGGGGCGCTCCGAGATCCGCTTGAGGAGCTTCGCGTCCTCGGTACGGCCCTCGGCCTGCCACTCCTCGACCTGGCGGGCGGCGTCGCTCTGCGGGTCGACCCAGAAGGGCGAGCCTCCACTGGGGGCGGCCTCGCCGCGTACGGCCGCAGTGCCGGTCCTGCCGGGCGCGGGGGCGTCGGAGCCGGACGAGCAGGCGGCGAGGGCCGGTGCGAGTGCGAGCACCGCGGCGGAGGCCGAGGCGGCGGCGGAGAGGCGGCACGGTGTGCGGCTGGACATCCAGCCCCCTTGAACGACCGGAGAAGCACAGGACTGGGCAATCGTGACATAACGGTCACAATCCGTGCTGTTACGACACCGCCAGTGCGATCCCGAGCGGTGTCCGCTCGTACAGCACCTGGTGCGAATGGCGCCGCGACGTCAGCAGGCCCGCGTCGCGCAGCACCGACAGATGCGCGGACACGGAGGAGGGTGCGAGGCCCAGCCGGTGCGCCAGCGCGGTGGTCCCGGCGGGTTCGTCGAGCGCGCACAGGACGTCGGCCCGGACCCGGCCGAGCAGCCGGGCGAGGGCGTCCGGCGTACGGTCGGCGGCCTCCGTCCACAGCCCGCCGATGCCGCGCGCCGGATAGATCACGGCGGGCTGCCACGGTGGCTCGTGCCCGCCGATGATCTCGGGCCAGGTGAAGACGCTCGGTACGAGGACGAGCCCGCGTCCGCCGAGCACCCGGTCGTGGTCGCCGCGCGTGCCGAGGACGGTGAGGGTGGAGTCGGCCCAGACGAGCCGGGGGCTCAACTCGCCCAGCAGCCGCCCGAATCCGACCTCGGCGAGCCGCCGCGAGTGATAGGCGATGTCGGCTTCGAGCAGGGCGCGCAGACGGGGCCAGTCGGGCTCGATCAACCGCTGCCAGACCTGCTCCAGCAGATCGGCGAGCTCCCGCACCGCCCGCGCGGGATCGTCCAGCATCTCGCGCCCGAGACCGCTCTCGGCGGCGCCGGGCGTCTCGGCGAGCGCGAGGGTCAGGTCCCGGCGGGCGGAGTCGAGGGGCGTCGACCGCACCAGCGCGATCTCCTCGGCGAAGCTGACGACGGGGCTCTCGGGCGGCGGGCAGAAGAAGTCGGGGTTGTGCCCGATCTGCGGCATCAGCAGCCACAGCCGCCGCAGATCGATACCCGCCGCGGCGCCCCTGATCCGCCGCAGCCACGGCAGGTGATACCCGTGCCGCTCGGGCCGCGAGAGGGTGCGTACGGCCTCCTGCGTCTCCCAGAGCGGCGACAGGGCGAACCGGCAGCGCAGCAGATCGCGCTCCCCGAAGTGCAACTGGAACGCCATGATGGGTCCTCGCTCGGTACGGAAAGATTCGGCTGGACCCGAAAGTCTAGAACCCGGGCCCGACCCGGACGAGGCTGCGTCCCATGCCGACCGAACCAGCCCACCCGCCGCCCCCCACGCCCGACGGTCCGGAGCCCCCGCGCGCCCCGGACGTGGCGGGCGCGGTGTCCTCAATCGCCGGACGGGCTGAACTACCGCGCCCAGCCGCGAGGCCGACGGTTGTCACCGGGGCCGGCGCTCCCACGCCCGACGGTCCGGAGGCCCCGGCCGCGCCGGACGTGGCGGGTGGCGTGTCCTCGATCGCCGGGTGGGCTGAATCGGCCCGCCCGGCCGGCGAGGTGGCGGACGGCGGGCGCGCTGAAACCGCCCGCTCGGACGCGCGTGGCTATCGCGATGTGTTCCGGGTGCGTGAGTTCCGCTTTGTGTTCGCGGCGCATCTGTTGTCCCTCCTAGGGGTCGTCGTCACCGAGATCTCCCTCACCGTCCTCGTCTACGACCTCACCGGATCACCCCTCCTCAGTGCCCTCACCTTCGCGCTCGGGTTGCTGCCCTACGTCTTCGGCGGGACGCTCCTCGCCGGCGTCGCCGACCGGTTTCCGGCGCGGCGGGTGCTCGTCGTGTGCGATCTCGTCTGCGCGGGGTGCGTCGCCGTGATGGTGGTGCCCGGAACGCCCGTCGCGGGCCTCCTCGCGCTGCGGTGCGCAGTCGCCGCCGTCGCGCCCGTGTTCACCGGCACCCGCATGGCGGCCCTCACCGACATCCTGGGGGAGGGAGACCTCTACGTCCTCGGGCGCTCCCTCCTGCGGATCGTGTCGCAGAGCGCGCTCCTCGTCGGGTTCGCCGTCGGCGGCCTCCTCCTGGCCGTCGTACCCCCGCGCGGGGCGATCGCGATCACCGTCGTCACCTTCCTCTGCTCGGCCACGCTGCTGCGCTTCGGCACGAAGGACAGGCCGGCCCGCCTTCTCAAGAAGGACGGCGGCGCGAGTCTCCTGCGGGACTCCCTCGACGGCGCCCGGCTGGTCTTCGCCGACCGGCGGATCCGCGCGCTGACGCTGCTCTTCTGGGTGCCCGCGATGTTCGTCGTGGCGTCGGAGGCGCTGATGGCGCCGTACGCCGACCAGATCGGCGTCGGCCCCGCCGCACTCGGACTGATGATGTGCGCGATGCCCGTCGGGCACATCACGGCCGAACTCGTCGCGGGCTCCGCGCTCAGCCCCCGCTCACGCTCGCGGATCGTGCTCCCGTCCGCCGCCGTGGGGCTGCTGCCCCTGCTCCTCTACGCCGTCACGCCCGGTATCGCCCTTGCCGTGATCGCCCTCGCCCTGTCCGGCGTCGGCGCCGTCTACGTCATCGGCCTCGACCAGTGGTTCGTGGACGCGGTCCCGGACGAACTCCGGGGCCGGGCCATGACGTTGATGACCGCCGGGCTGATGACGGTGCAGGGCGTCGGCATGGCGCTGGCCGGTCTCGCCGCCGAGTTCCTGCCCGTGCACCAGGTCGTCGCCGGGGCCGGCGTGATCGGAACCGTCTGTTCCGTCCTTCTCGTGTACGAGGTCCGCCGGACCGACCCCCGGAACGGCGCCGGACCGATCCCCGTAATCCGGGAGTAGGGGCAGACCGCGATATGACCACTCGGTAAGGTCGCTGACGTGTCCAAGCCGCTCAGCCTTGCCTTCGATCCCATCGCCCGAGCCGACGAGCTCTGGCAGCAGCGCTGGGGCCCCGTGCCGTCGATGGGCGCCATCACGTCGATCATGCGGGCCCACCAGATCCTGCTCGCCGAGGTCGACGCGGTGGTCAGACCGTACGGACTGACCTTCGCGCGGTACGAGGCGCTGGTGCTGCTCACCTTCTCCAAGGCCGGTGAGCTGACCATGTCCAAGATCGGCGAGCGGCTGATGGTCCACCCGACGTCCGTCACGAACACGGTGGACCGGCTGGTCAAATCCGGTCTGGTCGACAAGCGACCCAACCCCAACGACGGCCGCGGCACGCTCGCCTCGATCACCGACAGGGGCCGCGAGGTGGTGGAGGCCGCGACCCGCGACCTGATGGAGATGGAGTTCGGCCTCGGGGCGTACGACGCGGAGGAGTGCGCCGAGATCTTCGCGATACTGCGCCCGCTGCGTGTCTCGGCCAAGGACTTCGAGGAGCACTGAGCCCCACGCCGGTGCGGCCCCGGAGGATACCCGCGGGCCGCCCCCGCGGAGCCCCGGCGTCCGGGGGGATTTTTCGGGGCGTTACGCTCGTGGCCATGAAACAGAGCATCCTGACCCGCTACCGGGTCATGGCGTACATCACCGCCGTCTGGCTGCTGGTCTTCACCGTCGCCATCGTGCTGAAGTACGGCTTCGACACCGGCGACACCATGGTGATCTCCCAGATCCACGGTCTGCTCTTCATCGTCTACGTCGTCTTCGCCTTCGACCTGGGCTCCAAGGCGAAGTGGTCCTTCGGCAAGCTCCTGTGGGTGCTGGCCGCCGGCTGCATCCCGGTCGCCTCGTTCTTCGTCGAACCGAAGATCACCCGAGAGGTCCAGCCGCTGATCGTCCGGGACGAGACCGCCCCCGTCGAGGCCTGAGCCCGGCTCCGAGCCCGTCGGGGAGCCGCCCGGCCCCGGTCCCGCCCACCGCCGTGAGGAAACTCGCGGCGGTTTACGTTCGACTTTTACTAGGACGTCCTAGTAAATTCGAGGTATGGACGCTCACGCGCAGGCCGAGACCGCAGCGATCGAGGAAGGCCGCCAGCGCTGGCAGGCCCGTTACGACAAGGCCCGCAAGCGGGACGCGGACTTCTCCACGCTCTCGGGCGACCCCGTCGAGCCGGTCTACGGGCCGCGCCCCGGTGACACGTACGAGGGATTCGAGCGGATCGGCTGGCCGGGTGAGTACCCCTTCACCCGTGGACTGCACGCGACCGGATACCGGGGCCGTACGTGGACGATCCGCCAGTTCGCCGGCTTCGGCAACGCGCGCCAGACCAACGAGCGCTACAAGACCATCCTCGCCAACGGCGGCGGCGGTCTCTCCGTCGCCTTCGACATGCCGACCCTGATGGGACGCGACTCGGACGACCCGCGCTCCCTCGGCGAGGTCGGCCACTGCGGCGTCGCGATCGACTCCGCCGCCGACATGGAGATCCTCTTCGGCGATCTCCCGCTCGGGGACGTCACGACGTCCATGACCATCAGCGGCCCCGCCGTCCCGGTCTTCTGCATGTATCTGGTCGCCGCCGAGCGCCAGGGCATCGACCCCGCCGTACTGAACGGCACGCTCCAGACCGACATCTTCAAGGAGTACATCGCGCAGAAGGAGTGGCTCTTCCAGCCCGAGCCCCATCTGCGCCTGATCGGCGACCTGATGGAGCACTGCGCGGCGTCCATCCCCGCGTACAAGCCCCTCTCCGTCTCCGGCTACCACATCCGTGAGGCCGGGGCCACGGCCGCGCAGGAGCTGGCGTACACCCTCGCCGACGGCTTCGGCTACGTGGAGCTGGGCCTCTCGCGCGGCATGGACGTCGACGTCTTCGCCCCCGGTCTGTCCTTCTTCTTCGACGCGCACCTCGACTTCTTCGAGGAGATCGCCAAGTTCCGTGCCGCGCGCCGGATCTGGGCGCGCTGGATGAAGGAGATGTACGGCGCGAAGACGGACAAGGCGCAGTGGCTGCGCTTCCACACCCAGACGGCGGGCGTCTCGCTCACCGCGCAGCAGCCGTACAACAACGTCGTACGGACCGCGGTCGAGGCCCTGTCGGCGGTCCTCGGCGGCACGAACTCGCTGCACACCAACGCCCTCGACGAGACCCTGGCGCTCCCCAGCGAGCAGGCCGCCGAGATCGCGCTCCGCACCCAGCAGGTGCTCATGGAGGAGACCGGCGTCGCCAACGTCGCCGACCCGCTGGGCGGTTCCTGGTACGTGGAGCAGCTCACCGACCGCATCGAGGCCGACGCGGAGAAGATCTTCGAGCAGATCAAGGAGCGCGGCCTGCGCGCGCACCCCGACGGGCAGCACCCCATCGGCCCGATCACGTCCGGCATTCTGCGCGGCATCGAGGACGGCTGGTTCACCGGCGAGATCGCCGAGTCCGCCTTCCAGTACCAGCGCGCGCTGGAGAAGGGCGACAAGCGGGTCGTCGGCGTCAACGTCCACCACGGCTCGGTCACCGGCGACCTGGAGATCCTGCGGGTCAGCCACGAGGTCGAACGCGACCAGGTGGCGGAGCTCGCTGAGCGCAAGTCGGCCCGTGACGACGCCGCCGTCCGTACGGCGCTGGACGCGATGCTGGCCTCCGCGCGCGACGGGTCGAACATGATCGGACCGATGCTGGAGGCCGTCCGCGCGGAGGCGACGCTGGGCGAGATCTGCGGCGTGCTGCGGGACGAGTGGGGCACGTACACGGAGCCGCCCGGCTTCTGACGGCCGGGCAGGGACCGCTCCGGGGACGGGGGACCCGCTCAGCGGTCGGCGCGCGCGCTCTTGCGTGGCAGGGCGCGATGCCGTCGCGCCCCCGCTCGTTCGCCTTGCCCAGCCGCTCCCTGGCGTCCGGCCGGCCGGCCTCTCCCGCCTCCGTGAGGAGATACGTGCCCGAATCCTCGGCCGGCCTGCCGCGGGCGATCAGATCGCCGTACACGGCCTCGAAGTCGCTGTCCCGGTCGGTCAGCCGGCACCGGGACCACGGACGGCGTTCACGCTCCCGTTCAAGCCCGCTCTCAGGGCCCCTGGATCGCGCCCAGTCCCGCCACCAGCAGCAGCGTGAAACCGCGGGCCCACTCCTCGTCCACCCGCTCCGCGCTCACCAGCGTCCGGTGCACCACGGCGCCCGCGATCACGTCGAAGATCAGGTCGGCGTTGCGGGCCGCCGCCTCGGGGTCGCTCTCGTACGGCAACTCGCCCCGCGCCTGCGCCCGTTCGCGGCCCTTGAGCACCAGGCCCTTCTGCCGGTCGACGATCGCCGTACGGATCCGGTCGCGCAGCGCGTCGTCCCGCGTCGACTCGGCGACCACCGCCATCAGCGCCGTCTTGGTCTCCGGCCGGTCCAGCAGGGCGGCGAACTGGAGTACGACGCCCTCGATGTCGGCGCTGAGGCTGCCCCGGTCGTGGATCTCGATCTCGTCGAAGAGGACGGCGACCGCGTCGACCACCAACTCGTTCTTGCTCGCCCAGCGCCGGTAGAGCGTCGTCTTGGCGACCCCCGCGCGTGCGGCGACGTCGCCCATCGACAGCTTGGACCAGCCCAGTTCCACCAGCGCGGCCCGGGTCGCCAGCAGGATCGCCGCGTCGGCCGCGGCGCTGCGGGGACGTCCGGAACGGTTGGGACTGCGGTGGCTGCGGCTCAGCATGCCCGCGACCATACCCGTCGGTAAGGAATCCGTTGTGAGTCAGTTCACCGGATGAATCTCACACGGACGAGGGAGCTTGTCGGTTACGCTACGACCCGTAGCGAAAGACCGTTTCTACTTGAGCGGTTCTTGAGCGGCGACCACTGGCACGGGGTGGGGACCCCGTGCCGAAACCCGGTCCCCCACGGGGGATTTGCCCCGAACGTGTTCAGGCTCGCGCGGGGCGCGAAGGCCGTGTCCGACCGTGCGCTCCGCATCCCGCGGGGCCCCGCGACGGGCGCGGTCGTGTGTGGGCGGTTCGTTCTCGCCGGGGCGGACGGCGCGAGATGTCCGATTGCTTTTCACATGCGCGCGCGGAGAGGGGAGGATGTACTCATGCAGCCTAGGAACATGTCCATGAGCGGCGTCGTCGATCTCGCCGCGGTGAAGGCGGCCGGTGAGGCCAAGGCCAAGGCCGAGCAGGCCCGCGCCGAGGCGGCCCGTCGGGGCGACACCGGTGCCGTACCCCCCTCCAGTCTTGTGATCGACGTCGACGAGGCGGGCTTCGAGCGCGACGTCCTCCAGCGCTCCGCCGAGGTCCCGGTCGTCATCGACTTCTGGGCCGAGTGGTGCGAGCCGTGCAAGCAGCTCAGTCCCGTACTGGAGCGGCTGGCCCGTGAGTACAACGGCCGGTTCGTTCTCGCCAAGGTCGACGTCGACGCCAACCAGATGCTGATGCAGCAGTTTCAGATCCAGGGCATCCCCGCGGTCTTCGCCGTGGTGGCGGGCCAGGCGCTGCCCCTCTTCCAGGGCGCGGCCCCCGAGGCCCAGATCCGCGAGACGCTGGACCAGTTGATCCAGGTCGGCGAGCAGCGCTTCGGCCTCACCGGCATCACTGTCGACGCCGAGGCAGGCGCGGAGCCCGACGCGGAGGCCGAACCGGAGGAGCGGGTGGGGCCGTACGACGCGCTGCTCGAAGCCGCCGTCCGCGCGCTGGACGCCGACGACTTCGGCGGCGCCGCGCAGGCGTACCGCAACGTGCTCGCCGACGACCCCGGCAACACCGAGGCGAAGCTCGGTCTCGCCCAGGCCGAACTGCTCTCCCGTGTGAAGGGGATGGACCCGCAGCAGGTGCGCAAGGAGGCGGCGGAGCGGGCGGACGACGTCCCCGCGCAGATCGCCGCCGCGGACCTCGATCTGGTCGGCGGTCATGTGGAGGACGCCTTCGGCCGGTTGGTCGAGGCGGTTCGGCGCACCGCGGGTGAGGACAGGGACGCGGCGCGGCTGCGACTGCTCGAACTCTTCGAGGTGATCGGCTCGGACGACCCGCGGGTGACCGCGGCCCGACAGGCACTTGCCAGGGTCCTTTTCTGAGGTTGGCCCGCCTCCGTCACGCGCTGCGAGGCGGCGCATAACGATTTGCCGACTCGACGACACCGACGACCCCGCTTTACCAAAACTTGGTAAAGCGGGGTCGCTGTTACTCCGAGTAAATCAACCGCCTTGGTCTGTCCGGTTATTGGTGGTATTCGCGAGTTTCGTCGAGGCGATTTGAGGCACCCTGTGTGCCCGCTCGGCGTCGCCCCGTGGCTCCCGCGTGAATCACTCATTACTTGCCAGTAACGAACCCCCTTGTGTCCCGAGCGTGAATACACCACGATCGTCCACGCTCGGTCCGACAGCGCACCGGTACGGCGACCCAGTCGTGCCCGGCGCAATAGGGTCCCCACCGGGCGGGCCGGCGGAGCGGTGGCGCCGACCCGGGGACAGGGGGGTTCCCGCCGACCGGCGGGGCCTGTCCGGCGGCCACGCGACGCGCGTGGCCCAGTGGTTGTCGCTCGGGGGTGATCGTCGATGATTCTGACGCGGCTCGTTCCGCTGATACTTAACGGCGCTCTCCTTCCCGAGGACGTAGCACTTCTCCCATCCCAGGACGGGCCGACGCCCGATCCGGAGATGTACGTCCGAGAAGGAGGAAAGTGATGGAGTCCCAAGCACGTGGCGGGACCAGATGGAAGCGGTTCGCCGTCGTCATGGTGCCGAGCGTGGCCGCGACGGCCGCGATAGGTGTCGCTCTCGCACAGGGCGCGCTCGCCGCGTCGTTCAGTGTGTCGGGGCAGAGTTTCAAGGTCTCGGCCGACCAGTTGGTGGGCCAGGACTTCGTTCAGTACGGAAGCCTCGCCGACGGCACCGATCTCAAGGGCAACAAGACCGTCCACCCGGTCGCCGTTTCCGGTTTCAGCTCGGCCACGATCAGCAACATGTGCCAGTCGGTGGTCACTCCGGACGTTCCGGTCTTCGGCAGCATCAGCCTTGAGCTGCGGGCCGGCCAGGACAGCGCGAAGCCGGTCAAGGCGACCAACCTGTATCTGGACGTCGCCAAGCTCGAAGCCGACGCCAAGTTCAAGAACATCGACATCGGTGTGGCGGCCGGCGACACGAGGATCCAGCCGGGGACCGAGAAGAAGGTCAACCCCTTCGGCTTCGCACAGCGCGCCGAAGAGGCGACGCTGACCGATGTGAAGCAGACGGCGTGGGCGACCACGGCCGGCACCTTCGAGCTCAGCGGTCTGAGCCTGAAGCTGCACAAGGGCACCAAGGAGTGCTACTAGACCCCCATCGGGTCCTGAGCACTTCGCCCCCTGGGGCGGGCGCGCCCCGCACGACGCGGTCGCGTCCGCCCGACTCCCCCAATCTCTCACAGCAACACTGGTTCCAGGGAGCTGTTTTCCATGAGCGCCGAGCCTTCGGATCCCCGCGGCCGATTCACGTACTGGCGGCTGCGCTTCCGCGCCTGGCGGGGTACTCGGCCGTTCTGGGCGGGGTTGTTGGCGATCCTCAGCGGGGTGCCGATCGTCTACTTCCCCTACGCCGAGCTCAAGTTGGGCCATCTCACGCTGACGATGGCCACCACGGCGGGCGCGGGCTCGCTGATCATCGGTGTCCTGCTGGCCACCCTGGGACTGACGATGTGGTTCCAGAGCATCGTGCGGGTGTTCGCCGGCGTCGCCACCATTCTGCTGGGGCTCGTCTCCATACCCGTGGCCAACATCGGCGGATTCGGCATCGGGTTCCTGCTCGCCCTCATAGGCGGAGCCCTGTCCATCTCCTGGGCGCCGGGCCGGCCCGCGGGGTCCGACGATGAGCACGACGACCACCGGGCCGACGACCGGTCCGGCAAGCACACCGCCGTACGACAGCAGACGTTCGGGCCCGACGGCGGAGCCGTCGACCAGGGCACCCCGGACGGGGGCGGGGACGGCCCTTTTCTCCCCGGCCCGTCTGACGGGGACCCGAATCTGACGGAGACGACTGTCCATGCCAACGGCGGGAGGAACAGTGCGGGGTGACGACACGCGGCCGGAGACGGCCGGAGGCGGGCAGGCCCGCGAGAGAAGCGGCCCGCGCCACGCCGCCCCCAGGAAGTCGCTGCTGACCAAGCTCCAGATCCCGGCCGGCAAGGCGTTCGCGCTGGCCGCGATGCCGACCGCGGTGTTCGTCGGGATGGGGCTCACGCCCCGGCTCGCGCTCGCCGAGGACGCCAAGGACATTCCGTTCGCGCCGGGGCCGTGCGTCACGCGCTCCGACGAGCCGCCGGAGGAGTCGGCTTCGCCGTCACCGTCCGAGAAGCCGTCGGACGACGCGTCCGGGGATCCGTCAGGGGATGCCACGGACGAGCCGAAGCCGCCCACCGGCGGTGACGGGGACGACGGTGACGCTCCCGGGCCCACGCCCGGCGAGACACCGCCCGCCTCCGACGCGCAGAAGCCGGCCGCGCCCAAGGAGCCCGCGCCGGAGCCGAGCGCGTCGAAGTCCAAGGACCCGCTGGACCCGCTGGGGTTGGGCGACGCGCTGGGCGACCTCCTCGGCGTACCGGACAAGGACGAGGACGAGCCGGCACCGGACAAACCGGCCGACCCGGAGCCCGAGAAGCCCGAGGCGGACGAGCCGGCGGACCCGAAGCCGGACACGGAGCCCGGGGCGGAGAAGCCCGGTGGCGCCGACAGTACCGAGGACGCCATCAGGGACGCCGCGGACAAGGCCGGCGCGGAGGTCGAGGAACTCGACGACGCCGCGAAGGGACTTGAGGCGCGCAAGGACGACGACATCCCCGTGGGCGCCGACGGCAAGCCGCGCTTCCCCTGCCCCGAGGCGGACCCGGAGGCGCTCGCCGCCGCCGAACTGGAGCCGGGCATCCCGCTGTTGCCGGACGACCCGTGGCGACTGGAGAGCACCAAGCTCACGCTGCGGGGTCTGGACTACCACGGCATCGTCGAGGTGAAGACGGGCAGCGGCAAGATCAAGAAGGCGCTGAAGTTCACCGCCTCGGAGGTGGACATCAAGGACCTGCACCAGAAGGTCGTCTACCCCGAGGGCCGTACGGCGCACGTGGCGAGCAGGCCGGACTCGACGTCGACCATTCGCGACGGTCAAGTCACCATGTACACGGAGGAGTTGAAGGGCAACCTGTTCGGGCTGATCCCGATCACGTTCAGCCCGGAGACCCCGCCGCCGCTCAACGTCCCGTTCGCCTTCTTCACGGACGTGGAGGTGCTCCAGGCGGGCCAGTTCGGCGGCACGCTGACGGTCCCCGGCCTGGACAACTACATCACCGACTAGCGCGCGGTTTCGTCCTCGATCGCCGGACGGGCTCACTTCGAGCCCGTCCGGCGATTGCGCGTTCAGTTCTGGGTGGGGGCCGTGCCGCCCAGGTGGTGGACGCGGACCATGTTCGTCGTGCCGGGGACGCCCGGAGGGGAGCCGGCCGTGATGATCATCGTGTCCGACTCGCTGTAGCGCTGGAGCTTCAGCAGCTCCGCGTCCACGAGGTCGACCATCGCGTCCGTGGTGTTCACGTGCGGTACGACGAAGGACTCGACGCCCCAGCTCAGCGAGAGCTGGTTGCGCGTCGCCTCGTCCGTCGTGAAGGCGAGGATCGGCTGACAGGTGCGGTAGCGCGACAGCCGGCGGGCCGTGTCGCCGGACTGGGTGAAGGCGATCAGCGCCTTGCCGCCCAGGAAGTCCGCGATCTCGCAGGCCGCGCGGGCGACCGAACCACCCTGCGTACGGGGCTTCTTGCCCGGCACGAGCGGCTGGAGACCCTTCGACAGCAGCTCGGTCTCGGCCGCGACGACGATCTTCGACATCGTCTTGACCGTCTCGACCGGATACGCGCCGACGGAGGACTCCGCCGACAGCATCACCGCGTCCGCCCCGTCCAGGATCGCGTTCGCCACGTCCGACGCCTCGGCGCGCGTGGGACGGGAGTTGGTGATCATCGACTCCATCATCTGCGTCGCCACGATCACCGGCTTGGCGTTGCGGCGGCACAGCTCGATGAGGCGCTTCTGCACCATCGGGACCTTTTCGAGCGGGTACTCGACCGCCAGGTCGCCACGGGCCACCATGATGCTGTCGAACGCCGCGACGACGGCCTCCATGTTGGCGACGGCCTGCGGCTTCTCGACCTTCGCGATGACGGGGACCCGGCGGCCCTCCTCGTCCATGATCTTGTGAACGTCGTTGATGTCGTCCGCGTCGCGCACGAAGGACAGCGCGATCATGTCGCAGCCCATCCGCAGGGCGAAGCGCAGGTCCTCGACGTCCTTCTCGGAGAGCGCCGGGACATTGACCGCCGTACCCGGCAGGTTGATGCCCTTGTGGTCGGAGATGACCCCGCCCTCGATGACCAGCGTCCTGACCCGCGGGCCCTCGACCTCGGTCACGCGCAGCTCGACGTTGCCGTCGTTGATCAGGACCTGGTCGCCCTTCGCGACGTCGCCGGGCAGGCCCTTGTAGGTGGTGCCGCAGATGCCCTTGTCCCCGGCGACATCCTCGGTGGTGATGACGAACTCGTCACCCCGCACCAGCTCGACGGGGCCCTCGGCGAAGGTCTCCAGCCGGATCTTCGGGCCCTGGAGGTCGACGAGCACGCCCACGGCCCGGCCGGTGGCCTCGGCCGCCTTCCGGACGCGGTGGTACCGCTCCTCGTGCTCGGGGTGGGACCCGTGGCTCATATTCAGTCGGGCCACGTTCATACCGGCCTCGATGAGCGATTTCAACTGCTCGTACGAGTCGACGGCGGGGCCTAGTGTGCAGACGATTTTGGAACGGCGCATAAGGCGGATCCTATCGGTTTGTTTCGGCTCGGAATATTCCGTCTGGCGGAAAGTACAAATGGGCGGGGTGGCGCTCAGGCGTCGACCAACGCGAAGGTCTGGCGGGCGATCTCCATTTCCTCATCGGTCGGCACCACGGCGACGGCGACGCGCGCGTGTTCCGGCGACACGAGGCGCGGCTCGCCGGACCGTACGGCGTTGAGTTCCGCGTCGACTACCAGCCCCAACTCCCCGAGCCCGGCGATCGCGGCCTCCCGCACCGGCGCCGCGTTCTCGCCGACGCCCGCAGTGAACACCACCGCGTCCACCCGGCCGAGCACCGCGTAATAGGCGCCGATGTACTTCTTCAGACGGTGGATGTAAATGTCGAAGGCCAGCGTCGCCGCGGCGTCACCCGCGTCGACCCGGCGGCGGATCTCCCGCATGTCGTTGTCACCGCAGAGCCCCGTCAACCCGCTCTTCTTGTTGAGCAGTTCGTCGATCTCGTCGGTGTCCATTCCGGCGACGCGCTCCAGATGGAAGACCACCGCCGGATCGATGTCCCCGGAGCGCGTACCCATCACCAGGCCCTCCAAGGGGGTCAGCCCCATCGAGGTGTCCACACAGCGCCCGCCCGCGACGGCCGACGCCGACGCCCCGTTGCCCAGGTGCAGCACGATCAGGTTCAGCTCCTCGGGCGCGCGGCCCAGAAGCTCGGCGGCCCGCCGGGAGACATACGCGTGCGACGTGCCGTGGAAGCCGTAGCGCCGGATCCGGTGCGCGTCGGCCGTGGCGACGTCGATCGCGTACCGCGCTGCGTGCTCCGGCATCGTCGTGTGGAACGCGGTGTCGAAGACGGCGACCTGCGGCAGATCGGGGCGCAGCGCCCGCGCGGTCCTGATGCCGGTGATGTTCGCCGGGTTGTGCAGCGGCGCCACCGGCACCAGCCGCTCGATCTCCGCGAGCACGGCGTCGTCGATCACCGTCGGCGCGCTGAACTCCAGCCCGCCGTGCACCACACGGTGGCCGATCGCCGCCAGCTCGGGGGAGTCGATACCCATGCCGTCCAGGGCCAGTTCCTCGGCGACGGCTTGCAACGCCCGCTCGTGGTCGGCGATCCGCCCCGTGCGCTCGCGCCGGCCCGCGCCGTCGCCCGACGGCGTGTGCACCAGCCGCGACGCGCTCTCGCCGATGCGCTCGACGAGGCCGACGGCGAGACGGGTGCCGTCGCGCATGTCCAGCAGCTGGTACTTCACCGAGGAGGAACCGGAGTTGAGCACGAGGACTCGGGTGGCCTGCGAGGTCACGGGCGGGATGCCTTTCGTGGAGGGGACGTTGTCGCCGGGACCGGACGGTGTCACGCGCCGTCGCCCTGCGCCTGGACAGCGGTGATGGCGACGGTGTTCACGATGTCCTGGACCAGGGCGCCGCGCGAGAGGTCGTTCACCGGCTTGCGCAGCCCCTGCATCACGGGACCCACCGCCACCGCGCCCGCCGAACGCTGCACGGCCTTGTACGTGTTGTTGCCGGTGTTCAGGTCGGGGAAGATCAGCACCGTCGCGCGCCCCGCCACCTCCGATTCCGGCAGCTTCGTCGCGGCGACGGACGGCTCCACCGCCGCGTCGTACTGGATCGGCCCCTCGATCCTCAGCTCGGGCCGCGCCGCGCGCACCAGCTTCGTCGCCTCGCGCACCTTGTCGACGTCCGCGCCCGAACCCGAGGTCCCCGTCGAGTACGAGAGCATCGCGATCCGCGGCTCGACGCCGAACCGGGCGGCGGTCGCGGCGGCCTGCACCGCGATGTCCGCGAGCTGCCCGGCGTCCGGGTCCGGGATCACCGCGCAGTCGCCGTACACCAGCACCTTGTCGGCCAGGCACATGAAGAAGACCGAGGAGACGCTCGAAGTGGGCGTGACCGTCTTGATGATCTCGAACGCCGGGCGGATCGTGGCCGCCGTGGAGTGCACGGAGCCCGAGACCATGCCGTCCGCCAGCCCCGCGTCGACCATCAGCGTCCCGAAGTAGTTCACGTCGGCCACCACGTCGTACGCCAGCTCCACCGTCACGCCCCGGTGCGCCCGCAGCTCCGCGTAGCGCTCGGCGAACCGCTGCCGGAGCTCGTCCGTCGCCGGGTCGACGAGCTGCGTGCCCGCAAGGTCGATACCGAGATCGGCGGCCTTCTTGACGATGGTGTCGACGTCCCCGAGGAGCGTCAGATCGCAGACGTCGCGGCGCAGCAGCACATCGGCCGCGCGCAGCACCCGCTCCTCCGTGCCCTCCGGCAGGACGACCCGGCGGCGTACGGCGCGGGCCTGCTCCAGCAGATCGTGCTCGAACATCATCGGCGTCACCCGGCCGCTGCGCGCCACCGACATCCGCGCCAGCAGATCGCCGGTGTCCGCGTACCGCTCGAAGAGGCCCAGCGCCGTCTCCGCCTTGCGCGGTGTGTCGGCGCTCAACTTCCCCTCCAGCGCGAACAGTTCGCCCGCCGTGGGGAAGGATCCCGCGACCACCGAGACGACCGGTGTGCCGGGCGCGAGCTTGGAGGCGAGGGTGAGGACCGAATCGGCCGGCCGCTCGTCCAGCGTCAGCAGCACGCCCGCGATGGGCGGTGTGCCCGCCGAGTGCGCGGCGAGCGCGCCCACCACCAGATCGGCCCGGTCGCCCGGTGTGACCAGCAGACAGCCCGGAGTCAGGGCGCCCAGCAGATTCGGCAGCATCGCCCCGCCGAAGACGAAGTCGAGCGCGTCGCGCGCCAGACCGGCCTCGTCGCCGAGCAGCACCGTGCCGCCGAGGGCCCGGGTGATCTGCGAGACGGTCGGAGCGGCCAGCGCCGCCTCGTCGGGCAGCGTGTAACAGGGCACCGGCAACTGCTGCCGCAGCTGCGCGTCGATCGCGTCGCGGTCCTCGGGGGCGACCCGGTTCACGACCATCGCGAGGATGTCGCAGCCCAGCACGGCGTACGCCCGGTGGGCGTTGCGCGCCTCGGCCTGCACGGAGTCGGCGTGCTGGCCCTTGGCGCCGACCACCGGTATGACCGAGGCGCCGAACTCGTTCGCCAGCCGCGCGTTGAGCGACAGCTCGTCGGGGAGCTGGGTGTCGGCGAAGTCGGTGCCGAGAACGAGCACGACCTCGTACTCGCGCGAGACCTCGTGGAAGCGCCGTACGAGCTGCGAGACCAGCTCGTCCGTACCGCCGTCGGCCTGGATCCCGGCCGCCTCCGCGTAGCCGAGGCCGTAGCCGGACGCCGGGTCCTGCGAGAGCCGGTAACGGGCGCGCAGCAGATCGAACAGCCGGTCGGGGCCGTTGGCGTGGACCAGCGGACGGAACACGCCCACGCGGTCCACCTGGCGGGTCAGAAGCTCCATGACTCCCAGCTCGACGACCTGCCGGCCGTCTCCGCGTTCGATCCCGGTCACGTACACGCTGCGTGTCACGCGTGCTCTCCTGTTCGACGAAGATGGGGGGCAAGAGGGGGAGGTGGTGCGGCCCCGTCGGTGGTGGGGCGGGAAGCGAAATTCCTGTTTCTGCCGTTAGGCCCGTTAGGGTGGCAAAGCCCTCTTGACAATACCTGTGGGGGTGGGTACGGCGCCTCCGAGACGGGTAGGCGGTACGGCCCGTGGGCCCGCAGCCAGACCACACCCCGAGCGAGCAGGAGACACAGCGCGATGCGTATCGGAGTTCTCACCGCAGGTGGCGACTGTCCCGGCCTGAACGCCGTGATCCGCTCGGTCGTCCACCGCGCCGTGACCGGACACGGCGACGAGGTCATCGGCTTCGAGGACGGCTTCAAGGGCCTGCTCGACGGCCACTACCGCCCCCTCGACCTCGACTCGGTCAGCGGCATCCTGGCACGCGGCGGCACGATTCTCGGTTCCGCCCGGCTGGAGCGCGGCCGGCTGCGGGAGGCGGCCGAGAGCGCCGACGAGTTGGGCCGTAAGTACGGCATCGACGCGCTCATCCCGATCGGCGGCGAGGGCACCCTCACGGCGGCCCGGATGCTCTCCGACGCGGGCATGCCCGTGGTGGGCGTTCCGAAGACCATCGACAACGACATCTCCTCCACCGACCGCACCTTCGGCTTCGACACCGCAGTGATGGTCGCCACCGAGGCCATCGACCGGCTCAAGACCACGGCCGAGTCGCACCAACGCGTCATGGTCGTCGAGGTCATGGGCCGGCACGCCGGATGGATCGCGCTGGAGTCGGGCATGGCGGGCGGCGCGCACGGCATCTGTCTGCCGGAGCGGCCCTTCGAGGTCGACAGCATCGTGAAGATGGTCGAGGAGCGTTTCGCGCGCGGCAAGAAGTTCGCGGTCATCTGCGTCGCCGAGGGTGCGCACCCGGCCGAGGGTTCGATGCACTACGTGCGGGGCGAGATCGACCAGTTCGGCCACGAACGCTTCGAGGGCATCGGCAACCACCTCGCGGGTGAGCTGGAGCGGCGCATGGGCAAGGAGGCCAGGCCGGTCATCCTCGGCCATGTGCAGCGCGGGGGCACGCCGACCGCGTACGACCGGGTGCTGGCGACCCGCTTCGGCTGGCACGCGGTGGAGGCGGTCCACAACGGCGACTTCGGCAGGATGACGGCGCTGAATGGCACATCGGTGTCGATGGTGCCGCTCGCGGAGGCGGTCACGCGCCTCAAGACGGTGCCGGAGAACCGGATGTTCGAGGCGGAGTCGGTCTTCTAGGGCGTGTCTTCGAAGTGGCGCCGTCCGCCCGCAGGGCGGGGCCGGCGGCGGCTGGTGGGGTGCATCGCGAGGCGGAGGATCGGCCTTGCGATGCACCCAGCCGTACTTGGCCGACTCCGACAACGCGGCGAAGTGCCGTGCCAGGCGTCGCGGGCCGGGCGGGACTTCGAAGACACGGCCTGGGTCCTGTCCGGCGGATCTTCGGGGCGCCGGGCGGGCTCGCGGCTCGCCCGGCACCCGAAGGACGGTGTCACGCCGCGGGCGTGGCTCCGAGCGACGCGTCGAGGCGGGTACGGAGCGCGGCCGGGTCCGCGCCGCACTCGCGGAGCAGTTGGGCGGCCGGGCCCTCGGGGGCGTCGAGCAGGGCGATCAGCACGTGCGCGGTGCCGGCCGTCTCGTCCCTCCGCTCCGCCGCCAGCAGCCGGGCCGAGGCCACCACCTTGTCCGTCTCCGCGGACCGGTCCACATCGCCCGGAACGGCGTACCGCGCCGGCGGCTCCGCCGCCGCTGTCGCCGCGCGGACCAGGTCCGCCTGCCGTATCCCGGCCGAACGCAGCGTGTCCGCCGCGGAGTTGACCACGAGCAGTTCCTCCGGCAGCGACACCCCGGCGACCGTGAGCGCCCGGTCCACCGCCATGACGGCGAGCAGCAGATCCACCGGCTCCGTCTCCGTCCGGCCATGCCGTACGGCCTGACGCTGGGCCTGGTTGCTGATCACCAGCACGAGCGGCGAACCGTCACCCGCCGTGCGCGCCATCCACGACATCATGCCGCGCGTCCACCACACCCCGCGCTCGCCGAGCAGCCCGGCCCCCCGCAGCAGCTTGACACTGCCGAGTACGGCCTCGGCCTCGGCGGGCCAGGGCTCGGCGCCCGCGCGTACCGCCTCGGCCTGCGCGTCCAGTGCGGAGGCCGCCGCGGCCACATCCACCCGGCGCAGCGACAGGGCCTCCAGCGCCCTGCTCCCGGGTGTCTCCAGCAGGGCCCGCGCCAGATGCCGCTCGTGCACGTCGTGCGCGCCCTCCTCGCGGGCCAGCCGCAGGGCGCCGAGCAGGGTCAGCCGCAGCGCCCCGGACGGCTCGGGGGCGCGCGCGTCCTCCTCGCGCAGGCTCCGGTCGGACTGGCTCACGATCCACACCGCTTCCCGCCAGACGGCGTCCACCTCGTGGGCGTCGTCGAGGGCGTGAGGGCCGTCCGCGCTGTCGGTGTCGGTGTCGTCCGTGCCTTCGGCCGGTGCGGTGCGACCGCTGTCGTCACGTGCCCAGTGCCGCTCGTCGCGGGCCCGGATGTGCCCGCAGATCGTGCTGGACTCCCGGCCGCCGGGGACCAGGGCGGACCCGGGCTCCTCGGTGTCGCTGAGGAGCGAGTGGAGGAGGTGCTCGGTGCCCACGGCGGCGCTCTCGCGGCCGACCGCCCGACGCACCGCCCGGGACAGCGACTTGACGGCGTCCGAGCCGAACTCGGTGGTCGTGACGGTGGCCGGCTCGGTCGTCTGCCGTTGCTCCATGGTGGGTCTCCCGGTGTCGGCTACAGCGAACTACGCTGATGAGGACGCCCTTCGAGGGGCCACCGGTTCAGTCCCGGCCGAATCCGGTCCGGCCGGAACTCAGCCCTTCACCGCGCCGCCCAGCGCGAAGCCCCCGCCCAGCCGGCGCGAGATCAGGATGTACAGCAGCAGCACGGGCGTCGAGTAGAGGATCGAGAACGCCGCCAACTGGCCGTAGATCACCGAGCCGTAGTTGCCGAAGAAGGTGAAGATCGACACGGACGCGGGCAGTTGGTCGGGGGACAGGAGCAGCATGAAGGGGACGAAGAAGTTTCCCCAGAGCTGGATGAACGTGTAGATCATCACGACCGTCATACCCGGCCCCATCAGCGGCAGCACGATCCGGGTCAGCGTCTGGAGCATCGAGGCCCCGTCCGTCCACGCCGCCTCCTCCAGGACGGTCGGCACCCCGTCCATGAAGTTCTTCATCAGCCAGATGGAGAAAGGCAGTTGGGACGTCGCGAGGAACAGCGCCGTACCGTACATCGTGTCGATCAGGTTGACCTGGACGAACAGTCCGTACACCGGGACCATGATCGCCGTGATCGGCAGACACGTCGTGAACAGGATCGTCAGCAGATAGGGGCGGCTGAACCGCGAGCGGTAGCGGGACAGCGGATACGCCGCCAGCGCCGCGCATGTCACCGTCAGCAGCGTCGCGCTTCCGCACAGCAGCAGGCTGTTGAGCATCGGCGTGAACGTGATCTCGTCGGTGAGGACCGCGCTGAAGTTCTCCGTGGTCGGCGACGACGGCAGCCGTACCCGCAGATCCGCCTCGGCGTCGAGGGAGGACAGCACCAGCCACAGCAGCGGCAGCAGGAAGGCCCCGGCCACCACGAACAGCGCGGCGTCCGAGGCGAGCCGGACGCGAGTGGCGCGCTTCATCACACCTCCACCTTGAGCAGACGCACATAGACGATCGAGAACAGCGCGCCCACGAGAAGCAGCAGCAGCGCGACCGCCGTGCCGTAACCGATCAGGCTCTTGAGGAACGCCTGGTCGTACATGAACACCGGCAGCGTCTGGCTGCGGTTGCCCGGCCCGCCACGCGTCATCGCCCAGATCAGTCCGAAGACGGAGAGGGTGGAGAGCGTGTTGAGCATCAGATTGGTGCCGATGGAACGCCGGATCATCGGCAGCGTGATGTGCCACAGCCGCCGTACGCCGTTCGCGCCGTCGACCTCCGCCGCCTCCGTGATGTCCTTCGGGATCTCGGACAGCGCGGCGGAGTAGATCAGCATCGAGAACGCCGTCCCGCGCCATACGTTGGCGAACGACACCGCCAGGATCGGCAGGGTGAACAGCCAGTTCTGGGACGGCAGATGGAGCCAGTCCAGGATGGCGTTCAGCGTCCCCTCGCGGCGGAAGAACGCGTACAGCAGGAACGCCGCGACGATCTCCGGCAGCACCCACGCCGCGATCACGACGGCGCCCGTGACGGTCCGCACCGGCCGGGACGCGGCCCGCATCAGCCCGGCCAGCGCCAGCCCGATCGTGTTCTGGCCGACGATCGACGACACGAAGGTGAAGACGAGCGTCAGCCACACCGCGTTACGGAAGTTGTCGTCCGCGAACGCCCGCCGGAAGTTGTCCAGACCGACGAAGTCGGAGGTGGACGAACCCGTCAACTGCGTGTTGGTGAAGGCGATCCAGACGCAGTAACCGATCGGCCCGGCGAGGAACAGGAGCAGCAGCACGGTCGCCGGGGCCAGCGGCAGCCAGCGCAGCGGGCGCGACTTGCGACCGCCACGGCCACCGCCCTCGTCGCGCTCGCTGCCACCCGTCGGCACCGCGGGCCCGCCCTTGCTCACCGGGCCGCCCGCGGTGCTCACCGCGCTCACGGTGCCGCCGCCGTCACCGCCGCCGACGCCGTGTCCGAGGTGGTGCTCACTTCTCGACCACCGCGCCCTCGGCGATCGTCTTCAACTGCTCGTCGTACGCCTTCGCGGCGTCCGCCGCCGACGAGTCACCCGTCGTCACCGACTCCATCGCCTCACCGATCGCGGACGAGACCTGGGGGTAAACAGGCAGCGCGGGGCGGTAGTTGGTCACCTCGACGAGCTTCGTGAAGAAGTCGATACCGGGCATCGACTTCAGATACCTCGGATCCGCCGCCACATCCTCACGGACGGCGATCTGCGCGCCGACGACATCCCACTCGACGGCGTTCTCCTTCGTCTGCTGCGTCTTGATGAACTCGAAGGCCAGGTCAGGGTTCTGGGCCTTCTGCGGGATCGACCACGCCCACCCGCCGGACATCGACACGCTGCCGGGCGCCTGCCCGTTCTGCGTCGGCATCGGTGCCTGGGCCAGCTCGGTGGACCACTCGGGCCACTCCTTGGGCCCCTTGTTGATCCAGTTCTGCCCCATCCAGGACCCGTCGAGGGAGATCGCCAGCTTGCCCTCGGGGAAGAACTCGGTCGCGACGCGCGTACCGATGTTGGGGTCGAGCGCGTCGGAGACGTCGGGCCCCAACTTCTCGGAGTACACGGTGCGTACGAACTCGAGCGCGTCCTCGAAGCCCTTGTTGCCCGCCACCCACTTCTTCGCCGACGGGTCGTAGAGCGGGTCCTCGCCCGTGCCGTACAGCAGCATCTCGAAGCCCTGCATCACCGCCGCCTCGCCGGGGCCCTTGCCGGTGTAGACGTTCAGCGGGATTGCGTCCGGGACCTTCTCCTTGACGGTGCGCGCCGCGTCCAGGACCTCGGCCCAGTTCTTGGGCTGCCAGTCGGCGGGCAGCCCCGCGTCGGCGAAGATCTTCTTGTTGAACCAGAGGCCGCGGGTGTCGGTGCCGTCCGGGACGCCGTACGTCTTGCCGTCCTCCGCCTTGGCGGCCGACTTCGCCGTGTCGACGAACTGGTCCCAGTCGGCCCACTTGTCCAGATACTCGTCCAGCGGGCGCAGATAGCCGGCCTTGATGTCGGAGTTGATGCGGAAGGTGTCCTCGTAGACCAGATCGGGCGCGGTCTTCGGGGAGCGCATCATCTGCTGCGCCTTGGTGGCGTAGTCGTTGTCCGGGGCCTGGATCGGTATGAGCTCGACCTTCTTGCCCGGATTGTTCTTCTCGAAGTCCTTCTTCACGGACTCCAGATAGTTGTCCTTGAAGCGGATCTTGTTGTCCGTCGATCTGTTGTAGGCGACCTTGATGGTGTCCGGATCACTGCCGGACCCGCCGCCGCACGCCGTGAGCGCACCGGCGGCCAGGACCGTGACGAGGAACAGTGGGGCGGTGGGGCGCACGGGCACGACCTCCTCATTTAGCCACGAAGGGCTGCCCGGCGACCGTAGGACCGCGTCAATCTCAAGGTCAATCCCCGTGCAGCCCTCACTCCGTCCGGGGCACGAGCGGGCTGACCTCGGCGGCCGTGAAACG
Organism: Streptomyces sp. NPDC060366; assembly: GCF_042725135.1. NCBI lineage: Bacteria > Bacillati > Actinomycetota > Actinomycetes > Kitasatosporales > Streptomycetaceae > Streptomyces > Streptomyces sp. NPDC060366. The sequence continues at coordinate 672,259 of NZ_JBHXDC010000003.1, forward strand.
GATGAAGCCCTCCGGGTCCGGTTCGTCGGGCGTCGGCTGGAGGACCACGGTGTCGGCTCCGGCCTCCACAAGCGCCTGCACGGCCTCGGCGACGGCGGCGGCCGGGCCCGCCACTCCGTGCGGCAGACCGGTGGCGTCGAGCTCCGCCCGAAGCCGTTCGGCGCCGCTCGTACCGGTCGCCGTGTGGAGATAGACGACCACCGGATGATGACCGGTGCGGCCCGCCGACTCCCGTCCCTCCGCGATGAGTTGGCGTGAGCGGCGTACCTCGTCGGGCGTCGTGCCACCGGTCAGGATGGTGCCGTCGGCGGCCTCGCCCGTCAGTCGCATCGTGCGCGGTCCGGTGGCCCCGGCGAACACGGCGGGCGGCGCGGGGTCGGTGGACGGCGGCCAGTCGAGGGCGACGGCGTCCAGCTTCACGTACCGCCCGTCCGCGGTCACCCGCTCGCCCGCCAGCAGCGCGCGCAGCGCCAGCAGATGCTCGCGGAGCAGCGTCACGGGGGACTCGACGCGCGAACCGGTCTGCGCCATCCAGTCCTGGACGCCGTGGCCGACCCCGAGGATCGCCCGCCCCGGGAACAGCCGGTGCAGGGTGGCGGCCTCCATCGCCGTCAGCGCGACGTTGCGCAGGGGTACGGGGAGCAGACCGACCCCGACGCGCAGCCGCTCCGTCCAGGCCAGGGCGGCGGAGGCGCTGGCGATACCGCTCTCCAGGAAGCAGTCCTCCCAGAGCCACAGCTCGTCCAGGCCCGCGTCGTCCGCGGTGCGGGCGATGTCGCGGAGTCGTTCGGGGGGCAGTTGGGGGCGGAAGACGGCGCCGAGAACAGTCATGGAGGCATTGTTCACGGCGGGACGGGGCCGTCACCAGTGGGTTGACCGGTCGCGGCAAGTGGCGCCGCGCGGTCGCGGCTCCGCACCCGCGGGCAGTCGCGGCGCCGGAAGGTGCCGACGTAACGTGCCGCCGGAACCGCGCCGCCGGAACGCGCCGCCGAAACCGCGTGTTACCGGGTGGAGACGATCCACCGGTACTGGAGCTCCGGGCGTCCGATCTGGCCGTACTGCGGGCTGCGGTCCGCCTGCCCGGCGCCCACCAGATGCTCCAGATAGCGGCGCGCGGTGATCCGCGAGATACCGAGCCGCGCCGCCGCCTCCGTGGCCGTCAGCCCCGCCCGCTCGTCCCGGAGCGCACGCGTCACCGACTCCAGCGTCGGCCCGCTGAGCCCCTTCGGCAGCGACGCGGGCTGGGGCGCCCGCAGTGCCCCGAGGGCCCGGTCCACCTCGTCCTGTCCGCTCGCCTCACCGGCGGCGGCCCGGAACTCGGCGTAACGGCTGAGCCTGTCGCGGAGCGTGGCGAAGGCGAAGGGCTTGAGCACGTACTGCACGACGCCCAGCGACACCCCTTCGCGTACGACGGTGAGATCGCGCGCCGACGTGACGGCGATGACGTCCGCGTGGTGACCGGCGGCCCGCAGGCTGCGCAGCAGCTGGAGCCCGTGCCCGTCCGGCAGATACAGGTCGAGGAGGATCAGATCGATGTCCGTACGTTCCAGCAGCCGGCCCGCCTCGACGCGGGAGTGCGCGACGCCGGCCACCGTGAAGCCGGGGACACGGCCCACGTACAGCTGATGGGCGTCGGCGGCGACGGGGTCGTCCTCGACGACGAGTACGCGAATGGGGCGGGAGTCGTCGTCTCTCTTACCGGTCATGATCCGCCGCCCTCCCCACCGTCGGTCGTGGCACCGGCCATCGACTCTGCCGCATCCGCGCCCGTGCCGGCACCCGTGCTCGCGCCCGCACCCGTGCCGGTATCCGCAGCCTCGTCCGCGCGCGCGTCGGCGCCCGTGCCCAGCGGCAGCCGTACGGTGAACTCCGCCCCGCCGTCCCGCCCCGGTGTCAGCTCCACCGTGCCGTGCGCCCGGTGCACCGCCTGCCGTACGAGGGCCAGCCCGAGCCCGCGTTCCGCGCCCCTCGTCGACCAGCCGCGCCGGAACACCTCCTCCATGTCCCCGGGGGCGACGCCCGGCCCGGTGTCCCGCACCCGCAGCAGCAGCTCGCCGTCCTCGACCAGCGCCGTGACGGTGACCCGCGCGCCGTCCGTGCCCTGGGCGGCGTCCATCGCGTTGTCGATCAGATTGCCCAGCATTGTCACCAGATCGCGGGCGGCGAGTGACGGCGGCAGCACCCCGTCGTCGATACGGCTGTCCTCCGCGAGCACCAGCTCCACCCCGCGTTCGTTCGCCTGCGCCGCCTTCCCCAGCAGCAGCGCCGCCAGCACCGGCTCGGCCACCGCGCCGACGACCCGGTCGGTGAGCACCTGCGCCAGTTCCAGCTCCGCCGTCGCGAACTCCACCGCCTCGTCCACCCGTCCCATCTCGATCAGCGACACGACCGTGTGCAGCCGGTTCGCCGCCTCGTGCGCCTGGGAGCGAAGGGCGTGGGTGAAGCCGCGTTCCGAGTCCAACTCGCCCGACAGTGCTTGGAGTTCGGTGTGGTCCCGGAGCGTCGCGACCGTACCGCGCCGCTCGCCGCCGATCACCGGACGGGTGCTGACGACCACGATCCGGTCGGCGGTCATATGGACCTCGTCCACGCGCGGCTCCGACGCGAGAAGCGCGCCGACGAGCGGGGCGGGCAGCCCGAGCTCGTCGATGTTCCGGCCCACCGCGCTGTCGTCGAGACCGAGGAGCTCCTGGCCGCCGTCGTTGATCAGCGCGATCCTGCGCCGTCCGTCCAGCATGAGCAGCCCTTCGCGCACCGCGTGCAGCGCCGCCTCGTGGTAGTCGTGCATCCGGCTCAGCTCGCCGGCGTTCATCCCGTGCGTGTGCCGGCGCAGCCGCGCGTTGATGACGTAGGTGCCCACCCCGCCCAGCGCGAGGGCGCCGCCGGCCGCCAGTGCCAGGATCCGCACCTGCTCCTCCAGCTGGCTGGAGATCCGGTCCACGGTGATACCGACACTGATCAGCCCGGTGATCCGCTCGCCGTCCCTGATGGGAGTCACCACCCGCGTGGAGGGACCGAGCGTGCCCGTGTAGGTCTCGGTGAACGTCTTGCCGAGCAGCGCGGGCTCCGTCGTGCCGATGAACGGCAGCCCGATCAGCTCGGGATTCGGGTGCGTCCAGCGCGTCCCGTCCGGCTTCATGATCGTGACGAAGTCCACGCCCGTGTCGACCTGGACGCGCTGGGCGTAGGGCTGGAGCCTGGCGGACGGATCGGCGGACCTGATGGCCTCCCGTACGGATGGGGAGTCGGCCATCGCGCGCGCCGTGGCCGTCACCTGGCGCTCAGCGGTCTCCTCGGCCTGGGCCCGGCCCGTGAAGTACGCGAACAGCGCGCATCCCGCCACGACGGCAGCGACCAGCACGACCTGCATCGCGAAGAGCTGGCCTGCGAGGCTGCGGGGGCGGGGTAGCTGCATGACACAAGTCTGCCTGGCCGAAATCGTATGAACGAAATGCACGTAAGGGTGACCGGTGTCACAGGCTGATGGATAGTCGCCGGGACCCCCTCGGGACGGGAGGGTCACGTAGGGACAAACGAGTCAAGGAGGACCCGTGGCCGCTACTCGGGACCGTACCCATTATCTGTATCTGGCCGTGATCGCCGCAGTGATTCTCGGAATCACGGTCGGATTCGCTGCCCCGGGGGTGGCCGTCGAGCTGAAGCCCATCGGGACCGGCTTCGTCAACCTCATCAAGATGATGATTTCCCCGATCATCTTCTGCACCATCGTTCTCGGTGTCGGATCCGTCCGCAAGGCCGCCAAGGTCGGCGCGGTCGGCGGTCTGGCCCTCGGCTACTTCATGGTCATGTCGACCGTCGCCCTGGCCATCGGCCTCGTCGTCGGCAACATCCTGGAGCCCGGCGCCGGCCTCCAGATCACGGACGCGACGGCCGACGTCGGCGCGGCACAGGTGTCCGGCGACGCCGAGACCACCGCCGAATTCCTGGTCGGCATCATCCCCACGACGCTGGTCTCCGCCTTCACCGAGGGTGAGGTGCTCCAGACGCTGCTCGTGGCGCTGCTGGCGGGCTTCGCCCTCCAGGCGATGGGCCGCACCGGCGAGCCGATCCTGCGCGGCATCGGGCACATCCAGCGCCTCGTCTTCCGCATCCTCGCGATGATCATGTGGGCGGCGCCCGTCGGTGCCTTCGGCGCGATCGCGGCCGTGGTCGGCGAGACCGGCATGGACGCGCTGAAGTCGCTGGCCGTCATCATGATCGGCTTCTATGTGACCTGCGCCCTGTTCGTCTTCGTCGTCCTCGGCGTGCTGCTCAAGGTCATCACCGGCATCAACATCTTCGCGCTGCTGAAGTACCTGGCGCGCGAGTTCCTGCTGATCGTCTCCACCTCGTCGTCCGAGTCGGCGCTGCCGCGCCTGATCGCGAAGATGGAGCACCTGGGTGTCAGCAAGCCCGTCGTCGGCATCACCGTGCCGACCGGCTACTCCTTCAACCTCGACGGCACGGCCATCTACCTCACGATGGCGTCGCTGTTCATCGCCGAGGCGATGGGCGACCCGCTCGCCATCGGTGAGCAGATCGGGCTTCTCCTCTTCATGATCATCGCGTCGAAGGGTGCGGCGGGCGTCACCGGCGCCGGCCTGGCGACGCTGGCGGGCGGCCTTCAGTCGCACCGGCCCGAACTGGTCGACGGTGTCGGCCTGATCGTCGGCATCGACCGCTTCATGAGCGAGGCGCGCGCCCTGACGAACTTCGCGGGCAACGCGGTCGCCACGGTCCTCGTCGGTACGTGGACGAAGGAGATCGACCGGGCCAGGGTGGACGAGGTGCTGGCGGGCCGGCTGCCGTTCGACGAGCAGACGCTGGTCGACGACCACGCGCCGGCCGGCGACGACGGTCCGAACCTCACGAAGGACTCCGACGGTCCCTCGGACCTCCCGGAGCAGCGCGACGCGGACGGCACGCCGGCGAAGGTCTGACCGAGCCGCTCGACCCGGGCCGGGGCGTTGATCCCCCTTCTCTCCGGCCCTTCGAATGGCCGGCCCGTACGGAGACGTCCGTACGGGCCGGCCATTTCTTCTGTCCTCTGTCCCCTGCCGGTCCTCGGTCCTCGTGGCTCAACGGCGGTGCCCGGCGGGGGTTCGGGTGTCCGCGCCCGCTCCCGCGTCCGTCTTCTCCAGCTTCTCCAGCCGCCGTGTCAGGCGCGCGAACCGGGCGAAGAGCCTGCGGCGGTTCCACAGCGCCACCGGAACGAACAGCGCGCCGACAGCCACGGCGACGATCGCCGGAACCACCGCGCCGAGGGCGAGAAAGAGTCCGGCGATCAGTACGACGCAGACCCCCACCATGGTGAAGGCCCACCGGCCGGCCGAGCGCAGTTGCTCGTCGCGGCGACGTACCAGGACCGCCATGGAACGGCGCTCCTGCGGATCCTCGGGCACGTCCTCCTTACGGATGCGCCGGTCGAGGTCCGGCACCCGGTCCGGGTCCGTGCCGACCGCGCGGCCGTCCTTGCGCTGGCGCCAGACGACGACGGCTGAGACCACCACCGTGTAGATCGCCGCGTGGACGGCCGCGTCGAGCAGCCCACCGTCGCGGTCGATCAGCAGCCGCAGCCCCGTCATCAGGACGAACGCCAGTGGACCGGCCACCCACCAGCGGTTCATCCACCGACGCCACCCGCGCTGTCCCTCGGCTGATTCCGGCATCGCGAATCCACCTGCCTCCGCCTTCGGAGCACCCTCCGGTGTGCGTGCTCACGGATATCGCGTGTACCCCCGTTCGACCGGCTCGCACGACTGCGGGCCCCACACGGCTTCTGCGGGGCCCGAGTCGGCGGGCGGGACGGGAGCCCGCGTCACCCGGCTCAGCCGTACGGGATCCGGACGACCGACTGGTTGCCGATGCCGAGCGTGCTGGCGCCGTTGCCGATGGCGTTCCAGACCTCGATCCGGACCTTGCCGTTGACGAGGTCGCCGTGCGAACCGGTCGACGCCTTCAGCCCCTTGGCCTGTGTGTAGTGCTCGAAGCCGGGTGCCGGGTCCGTGGCGAAGTAGTTGTACGTCTCCGTACGGTCCCAGGTGCCGTCGCCCGTACGGTCGTAACTCACCCTCACCTGCTGCCCGTTGGCCACCGTCGTACCCGCGTCGACGAAGAGGTCGAACTGTGTCGACCCGCCGTTGTGGGCGCGGGTGATCCCGCCGGAGGTGAAGACCTGCGGGTTGTACGGCGTCCCGTCGCGGTTGCCGCCGCCCGCCGACACCAGTGTGGCGTTCGCGCCCGAGGTGGTGGCGTCACCGAGCCCGCCGCCGGTGCGGGCGTACAACTGCGAGGAGCCGGACGGCGGCGGATCGGTCGGCGGGTCGGTCGGGCCGGATCCGCCACGGGTCCAGACGCCGACGTAGTCGACGAGCATCGGGCGCCCCGGCACGGTGGCCGGTGTCGGCGTGGGCCCGCCGAGCGCGTCCGGGAACGCGCCGCCGATCGCGACGTTGAGCAGGATGAAGTACCCCGCGTGCTCGGTCATGTTGGCCCACGTCGTGGCGTCCAACTGGTTCTGGGTGACGGTGTGGTAGAGCTGGTCGTCCACGTACCAGCGCAGCGCGTTGGGCGAGCTGGAGCGGTCCCACTCGAAGCGGTACGTGTGGAACGCCGACTGGCAACTCGCGCCGGGGCACGGGCGGTTGGCCCCGATTCCGGTGGTCTCGTTGCAGGGGCCGCCGGGGTTCACGCCGCAGTGCAGCACCGCCCAGACGGAGTTGATCCCGTTGACGTTCTCCATGATGTCGAACTCGCCGATGGCGGGCCAGTTCCAGTAGTTGCCCCGGTAGGGCGCGCCGAGCGCCCAGAAGGCGGGCCAGTAGCCGGCCGCGGCGGCGCCGGTCACGTTCGGCATCTGAATCCGGCCCTCGATACGCAGGGTGCCGCCGGCCGGTGCCTTGAAGTCGGCGCGTTTCGTCTCGACGCGCGCCGACGTCCAGTTGCCCCCGCCGTCCCGGAGCGGGGTGATCTTCAGGTTTCCGTTGCCGTCGAGACTCAGATTCTCGGCGTTCGCGGTGTAGTTCTGGATCTCGCCGGTGCCCCAGTTGCCCGGACCGCCGGGGTAGCCGTGCCCCGTGTCGACCTGCCAGTTGGTGGCGGACGGCGGGGCGCCGTTCCCGCCGTTGAAGTCGTCGCTCCACTGGAGGTTCCAGCCGGGCGTGGGCGGTACGTCGCCACGGGCGGTGCCGGCGCCGGTCAGACCGACGAATCCGGCGACGGCGACGGACATGGCGAGGAAGGCGGCGAGGAGGGGTGTGCGGGCGGTGCGGGCTCCGGGGAGTCTGTTTCCGGTGCGGCTCGTTCTCAAGGAACACCTCCGGTGTGGATGGTGCCGAGATGGGTCGTACGGGGAGCTGAGAGCGCTCTCAACTCTGTTGTTTAGATGAACCCCGAGTACCCGTCAATGACCTGGGCGCGTTGACTTCCCGAAGCCTCGACCCGCCACCGGCCCGCTGCTCGCCGTCTACCGCTCGCCGTCGAGCCCACGAGCGTAGAGCGCGGCGACGGACCGCGTGACGGCGGCGAGCGCCCGCATGTACTCGTACGCGTGCAGGGGCGGAGTGTCGGCGTCCGGCCGCCCGTGCCTGTCGAGCAGCCGGTACGCGATCCGGTGCAGTTCCCGTACGGGCGCGATGTCCGTGTCGCCGAGGTCCTCCAGCAGCAACAGACTGAGCTGCCCCTGGAGTTGCCGCGTCGTCGCGTCCGTCCAGGTCCGCTCGGGCAGGGCGATCCTGCGGGCGAGCGCCTGCTCGACGGTAAGGGAGATGGTCAAAAGGTCGACGGGCGGCGCGACGTCTCCGGTCTCACTCATCGCGCCTCCCGCCTACAGGGAGTTGTACGGCTCCGAGACCGGTCTCACTCAACCCCCAGCGCAATTCTTCCAGGCGAGCGCGCCGCGGTGGCCGGGCCGTTCAGTCAGGCATCCGCGATATCCGACGCGGCAGAGCTGAGTGTGCTTCCCGGGATCACCACGAGGCGCTCGTCCGGGGCGAGTGAGACGCCGTCGGGGAGGTGGGGCGCGTACTGGGCGGTCAGATCCCGGCCGATCACCGCGATGTCGCCGTTGTCGAGCTGCCAGATGTCGGGGCACTCGTCGTTTCCGTCCGAATTCCCCAGTGCTACCGGCGACTTGCCGAGTCGCCGCTCGAATAAGGCGGACGGATCTGCTTCCCAGGCACGGGCCATGCCTACCTCCACGTGACGTGGTCGAGAGTGCTGACGCGCCACATTTTACGTTCGATCGGTTACGGAGAGCAACCAATGTGGTCGGTTTCGCGCCACATCCCAGGCGTATCAGATACTTGACACAGTTGCGTCGAGTCGGCAGATTGTCTCAGAGAGCTGACACACTTGACGGTGGTTCGGGGAGGGGTGCCCTTATGTCCAATTCCATTGCTCCGGTGAGGAGTTGGCGGGACTGGGCCGACGCTCCCATCCGCTGGGCCGGCCCGCTGGCCGGTCTCGGGATCAATCAGGCCGTCGCCTTCAATCACGAGCCCGACGTCGATCTCCTCTACGCCATTCCCGTCTTCGGACTCTGCTCCGTCGGCGGTGTGCTGCTCGCCGATCTCGTCGTGCATCCCCGGCGGCGTGGTGTGCGGGAGGCGGGGGTGGTGCGGCGGCGGGTGCGGGATCAGATACCCCGTGCGCTCGCCGCGTCCCTGGTAGCGCAGGCCGTGTTCCTGGTGATCCTGCTGGCCGTCTCCGTCGGCACCGCCTCCGCCGACGAGGCCGGGCGGGTGGGGCGGGCGCTGACCGCGAGCTGTCAGGGGCAGACGCACGTGATCGGTCCCTGGCCGGGACCGTACTACGCGTGGCCGGTCCTGAGCGGGCTCGGCGTCGGGAGCGTCGTCTGTGCGCTGACCCTGCGGCGCGTCACCGCGCGGGCGGGCGACGACGGGCTGCGGCGGGTCAGGGCGCGGGTGACCATCGGGGCGTGGGGCGTGTTGGTGGCCGCACCGCTCTTCGCCGTATCGTCGAACATGGCTGTGGCCTTGTTCACCCTCCCGTGCGGCGGGTGGGCCGTCGGCCTCGGCGCGTTGGGCCTGACGTTCGTCGCGTTCGTCTCCGCCGTCACGGCCGGCTGGTGCCTCGTCGCACTGCTCGTACCGCGCGCTCACATCGAGGAGAGGTCATGACTGCCGGCGGGCTCAGCATCCGGGTGGATTCCGGCGCCCCCGTTCCGCCGTTCGAGCAGATCAGGACACAGCTCGCGGATCTGATCTCGGTGGGGCGCCTGCGCGAGGGCGACCGGCTGCCCCCCGTACGGCAACTCGCCTCCGACCTCGGACTCGCCAACAACACCGTCGTCCGCGCCTACCGCGAGTTGGAGTCGGCGGGGCTCGTGCAGAGCAGACGTGGTTCCGGTACGCGCGTGGCAGCGGCCGCGGCGGGCGCGGTGGGCGACGCCGCCAGGGCCAAGCTCGCCGAGCGCGCCCGTGACTTCGCGACCGCCGCGCGGCTGCTCGGCACCAGCGACGAGGAGGCGCTGGCCGCGGTCCGGCACGCGCTCGCGTCCGGCGACGGACCGTAGCGTCCTTCGTTGCCTTGACGTCGGCGTCAAGGATTACCGTCGTGGACATGCGCATCGGCGAGCTCGCGGAGCGGGCGGGGACCAGTACCCGGACTCTGCGTTACTACGAGTCCCGCGGGCTGCTGCCCGCCCGGCGGGCGGGGAACGGCTACCGCACGTACGACGAGGACGATCTGCGGCTGATCCAGCAGATCCGGACCCTTCAGGATTTCGGGTTCGATCTGGAGGAGACGCGGCCGTTCGTCGAGTGTCTGCGTGCCGGGCATCCGGCCGGGGACTCCTGTCCCGCCTCACTCGACGTGTACCGCGGCAAGCTCGCCGAGCTGGACGAGCTGATCGGCCGGCTCGGTTCGATACGCGCCCAGGTCGGCGAGCAGCTCGCGCAGGCGGAGGCCGTCCAGGCCGAGGCGGCTCGGGCCGGGGCGGCTCGGGCCGGGGCGGCTCGGGCCGCCGGGCCGGAGCCGTTGTGCGAGCTCACCATCCACCAGCTCCCCGAGGGAGAAGACACATGATCCAGGCAGAGGGCGTCGCCGTGGTGACGGACGCGACCTTCGACGACGAGGTACTGAAGGCCGGGCTCCCGGTGCTGGTGGAGTTCACCGCCGACTGGTGCCCGCCGTGCCGCCAGCTCGCGCCGGTGCTCAGCGCCGTGGCCGAGGAGGAGGCGGCGCGGCTCAAGGTCGTCCAGCTCGACGTGGACACGAATCCGGAGACCACGAACCGCTACGGCGTCCTCGCGATGCCGACGCTCCTGGTCTTCCGCGCCGGCGAACCGGTGAAGTCGATGGTCGGCGCCCGCCCCAAGCGCCGGCTGCTCCAAGAGCTGGAGGATGTCATCTAGAGATCCGGAGCGGCCCTCGCGGATCCCCGAGCAGGCCCGTGCGCAGGCCCCGCGCACAAAAATACCCCGCACCGAATTGACGGTCGGGGTATCGCTCTGCGTATATTTGGTGTTTCGGCTTTCGCCGCATCTTTTATGCATGCGAAAACTCGAAAATCAACTAACTGAGCAAAGCGTATCGGACAGGGGCTGAATTGTCAACCGAGGAATTGCGCAGCGAACAGCAATTCGTCTCGCTCCTCCATGAGCGTCTCGACGCGCTCCGGGAGCAGGCCGAGGACGCCGTGCGGACGTCGATCGGGCAGGTCAGCACGGGTCGGCAGGCCATGGTGGAGCGGGATATCAGGGTCGCCGAGCACTCCGGCACCGTCACCACGCTGAATGCCGTGGAATCGGGGCTCTGTTTCGGCCGTATCGATCTCGACGACGGCGTCACCCATCACATCGGCCGCATCGGAATGCGCCAGGACGACGCGGAACACACCCGCTGCTCATCGACTGGCGCGCCCCCGTCGCCCGCCCTTTCTATCTCGCCACCGGCTATTCGACGATGGGTCTGCGCCGCCGCCGGCACATCACCACCGAGGGGCGGCGCGTCACCGCGCTCCACGACGAGATCATGGATCTCAGCGACACCACCCGCACCGGCTACGAGGACCCGGACGGCGACGCCGTGCTGCTCGCCGCGCTCGACTCGGCCCGTACGGGGCGGATGAGCGACATCGTGCGGACCATCCAGGCCGAGCAGGACCGCATCATCCGCGCTCCGTACTGCGGGGTGCTCGTCGTGGAGGGCGGGCCCGGGACCGGCAAGACCGCCGTCGCGCTGCACCGGGCCGCTTATCTGCTGTACGCGCACCGCGAACGGCTGGCGCGCCGTGCCGTGCTGATCGTCGGGCCCAACCCCGCCTTCCTCGGGTACATCGGCGAGGTACTGCCCTCCCTCGGTGAGACCGGTGTGCTGCTGGCGACGACCGGCGAACTCTTCCCCGGCGTACGGGCGACCGCGATCGACACCCCGGCCGCCGCGGCCGTCAAGGGCCGCGCGGAGATGGCGGACGTGCTGGCCGCCGCGCTGCGCGACCGGCAGGCGGTGCCCGATCCGCACATCGAGATCGAGCACGACGACGGAACGCTCTATCTGGACCGCGCGATGGCCGAGGACGCGCGTGCCCGCGCTCGTGACACCGGCCTCCCGCACAATCTCGCCCGGCCGCACTTCGCCTTCTCCGTCATCGACTCCCTCACCGAGCAGCTCGCCGAGCGGCTCGGGGCCGACCCGTACGGCGGCCCGAACCTCCTCGACCCCACCGACGTCGCACAGCTCGGCAAGGCGATCGCCACCAGTGCGGCCGTTCAGTCCGCGATCGACGAGCTGTGGCCCACGCTCACCCCGCAGGACCTCGTCGCGGACTATCTGAGCGAGCCGACCCATCTCCCCGACGGTGACGGCGAGTTGATCAGCCGTCAGGTGAGTGGTGACGACCACTGGACCGACGCCGACGTCCCTCTGCTCGACGAGGCCGCCGAGCTGCTGGGCGAGGACGACGCCGCCGCGCGCGCCGCCGCCGAGGCCGATCGGCGCGGGCGGATCGAGTACGCCCAGGGCGTGCTGGAGCTGAGTTACGGCTCCCGTACCTACGAGTTCGAGGACAAGGACGAGGAGGACGCGGAGGTCCTGCTCGCACACGACCTCATCGACGCCGAACGCCTGGCCGAACGCCAGGAGGAGGCCGACACCCGCAGCGCCGCCGAGCGCGCCGCCGCCGACCGCACCTGGGCCTTCGGCCACATCGTGGTGGACGAGGCGCAGGAACTGTCCGCGATGGCCTGGCGGTTGCTGATGCGCCGCTGCCCGGCCCGCTCCATGACGCTGGTGGGCGACCCGGCGCAGACCGGGGACGTGGCCGGCTGCGACTCCTGGCAGCAGATCCTGCGGCCGTACGTCGGAGAGCGCTGGGAGCATGTACGGCTCGGCGTCAACTACCGCACGCCCGCCGAGATCATGGCCGTCGCCGCCGAGGTGAGGCGCCTGGAGGACCCGGCGTTCGAGCCGCCGAGTTCGGTCCGCTCGACCGGAGTCGGCCCGTGGGTACGGGAGGTGAAGCCGGCCGACCTCGTCCGTACGGCCGCAGCGAGCGCCGTCGGACACGCGGCCTCGCACGCGGCGGAACACGGCGGCGACGGACGGCTCGCGGTGATCGCCCCCGCCGCGCTGCTGCCCGCGCTCGCCGCCGAACTCCCCGACGCCTCCTGGGGAGTCGCCCCCGACCTCACCCGGCCGGTCGTCCTGCTCGATCCCCGGCAGGCGAAGGGGCTGGAGTTCGACACGGTGATCGTCGTCGACCCGGAGGCCGTACTGGACGGCTCACCGCGCGGCACCAACGACCTGTACGTGGCGCTGACCCGGGCGACCCAGCGACTCGGCATCGTACGGAATGTCACTGTCCCGCCCCGACTCGCTTACGAGAGCGCCACCACCCGGTCCACGGGGTCGTGAACCCCGCCCCCGGACGGGCACGGTCGTCATGTCCACAACGGGGGAGACATGCGCCGTACGAGAAGCCGCGGGAAGCGCGGACGCGTCGGCGCCGGCACGGTGGCGGGAGCGCTCGCCGTGGCGGCGACGGTCGTCGCGCTCGTGCTGTCCGCGCGGAACGTCCCGGCGTGCGACCCGGCGCCCGCCGGGACGCACGCCGAGACGCGGCACGCATCCTGCTGAGCCGGCCCGCAGCGGGCCGGCGAGCGGATCACACCGGCTTCAGCCACAGCGTCGCCAGTGGTGGCAGCGTCAGTTGGACGCTCGCCGGGCGGCCGTGCGTGGGGACCGGCTCCGGCTTGAGGGTGTCCATGTTGAACACGTCCCCGCCGCCGTAGCGCCCCGCGTCGGTGTTGATGACCTCCGTCCAGCCCGAGACGCCATCCGGGACACCGATGCGGTACTGGTGCCGTACCACCGGAGAGAAGTTGGAGACGGCGAGCAGCGGCGTGCCCTGCGCGTCGAAGCGCAGGAACGCGAACACGTTGTCCTCCCCGGCGTCCCCCTCCACCCAGGCGAAGCCCTCGGGGACGGTGTCGCGCTGCCAGAGCGCCGGGGTCCGGCCGTAGACCGCGTTCAGATCGCGCACCAGGTCCCGTACGCCGCGGTGGTCGGCCTCCGCCGCGTACGACGGGTCCAGCAGCCACCAGTCCGGGCCGTGGCTCTCCGACCACTCCGCGCCCTGGGCGAACTCCTGCCCCATGAAGAGGAGTTGCTTGCCCGGATGCGCCCACATGTAGCCGAGGTAGGCCCGGTGGTTGGCCCGCTGCTGCCACCAGTCGCCGGGCATCTTGGAGACCAGCGACCGCTTGCCGTGGACGACTTCGTCGTGCGAGATCGGCAGGACGTAGTTCTCGCTGTACGCGTACACCATCGAGAAGGTCATCTCGCTGTGGTGGTACTTGCGGTGCACCGGCTCTTTGGAGACATAGTCCAGGGAGTCGTGCATCCAGCCCATGTTCCACTTCAGGCCGAAGCCGAGACCGCCGAAGCCGCCGGGGCCGATGAGGTGCGTGGGGCGGGTGACGCCGTCCCAGGCCGTGGACTCCTCGGCGATCGTGACGACACCGGGGCAGCGGCGGTAGACGGTCGCGTTCATCTCCTGGAGGAAGGCGACGGCGTCCAGATTCTCCCGCCCGCCGCGCTCGTTAGGCGTCCATTCGCCGGCCTCGCGGGAGTAGTCGAGATAGAGCATCGAGGCGACGGCGTCGACCCGCAGGCCGTCGATGTGGAACTCCTCGCACCAGTACACGGCGTTGGCGACGAGGAAGTTGCGCACCTCGGTGCGGCCGAAGTCGAACTCCAGCGTGCCCCAGTCGGGATGCTCGGCGCGGGAGGGGTCCGAGTGCTCGTACAGCGGCCTGCCGTCGAACTGCGCCAGCGCCCACTCGTCCTTCGGGAAGTGCGCCGGCACCCAGTCCACGATGACGCCGATGCCCGCGCGGTGCAGCGTGTCCACCAGGAAGCGGAAGTCGTCGGGCGTGCCCATCCGGGAGGTGGGGGCGTAGAAGCCGGTGACCTGGTAACCCCAGGAACCGCCGAAGGGATGCTCGGCGACCGGCATCAGCTCGACATGGGTGAAGCCCAGATCCTTTACGTACGAGGGGAGTTGGAGAGCCAGCTGACGGTACGTCAGACCCGGTCGCCAGGAGGCGAGATGGAGTTCGTACACGGAGAACGGTGCCTCGTGCACCGGCAGGTCGCCGCGGTGCGCCAGCCACTCCTCGTCGTGCCACACGTGGTGCGACTCCGTGACGATCGACGCCGTCGACGGCGGCACCTCGGTGCGGCGGGCCATCGGGTCGGCGCGCAGCGTGTGCGTGCCGTCGGGGCGGGTGATGTCGAACTTGTAGAGCGCGCCCTCGCCGACGCCGGGCACGAACAGTTCCCACACGCCGGTCGAGCCGAGCGAGCGCATCGGGAAGACCGTGCCGTCCCAGTAGTTGAAGTCACCGGAGATCCGCACGCCCTGCGCGTTCGGCGCCCAGACGGTGAAACGGGTACCCGTGACGCCCTGGTGGACCATCGGGCGGGCGCCGAGCGCGTTCCACAGCTCCTCGTGCCTGCCCTCGCCGACGAGGTGCAGATCGAGGTCGCCGAGGGTGGGCAGGAAGCGGTACGGGTCCTGCACCTCCTGTTCGTCGACCTCGTCGGCGGTGTCCGCGCCCTCCTCGGCCGTGATCCCGTAGCGCACCAGGAGGGAGTACTCCGGGACCTTGCGCCACGGCAGGACGCCGGAGAAGAACCCGTCGCCGTCGTCGTGCAGTTGGGCCCGCAGGTCCTTCGCGACGACGGTCACGCCCTTCGCGTACGGGCGCAGCGCGCGCAGGACGACGCCGCCCTTGCCGGGGTGGGCGCCGAGCACGGAATGCGGGTCGTGGTGCGCGCCGCTCAGCAGCCGGTGCCGGTCGGCCTCCGGCAGTGGTGGGGCGGGGTGCACGATATGGCCGCCGGTCCCCTTGTGCGGCTTCGACGGCTTGGGCGGCTTGGGCGGCTTCGACGCGTCCGCGGACCTGTCGGCGGCCTTGCCCGCCTCGTCCGCGCTGCCCGCCCTCTCGGCCCTCGCGGCTTTCTCGGGCTTGGCGGACTTGCCGGCCCTGTCGGACTTGGCCCCCTTCGCCTCCTGCGCGTCCTTCGCCTCCTTGGCTTCCTTCCCCTCCCTCGCCGGGGGCTCGTCGCGCTTACGGCGCGCGCCGGCGGGGGCCGGGACTCCGTTGGCGGGGAGCTGGGGCTGCGGCTCTGACGGGTTCTCGGACGGCGGGCGGGCGGTCACGGGGGCTGCCTCCTCGGCGGGGACGACGGGGGTCTCGGGGCCGGTGGGCCGACGGGTCGGCCCACCGGTCTTCGGTGTCGGCGGTTGGGTGTCGGCGGCTCGGTGTCGGCGGTCGGTGTCGCGCGATGGGTGTCAGGGGCGGTGGCCGGCCAGCCGGTGGATCGCCGCCATCGGGACGGGCAGCCAGTCGGGGCGGTTCCGGGCCTCGTACAGCACCTCGTACACCGCCTTGTCCGTCTCGTACGCCCGCAGCAGCGCCGCGTCCTCGCGCGGGTCGGTGCCCGTCGCGTCCGCGTAGCCGTCGCAGAACGCGGACCGGGAGCGCTCCGCCCATCCGGGGTTCCAGGGCTGGTGGTTGCGGGCGGCGTAGTCGAAGGAGCGGAGCATGCCGGCCACGTCGCGCACCGCGGGCTGCGGGCGGCGGCGTTCGGTGAGGGGCCGGGCCGGTTCGCCCTCGAAGTCGATCAGGGACCACTCGCCGTCCGGCGTCCGCAGCGTCTGACCGAGATGCAGATCGCCGTGCACGCGCTGCGCCCGTGTGACGGGACCGCCCCCGGCCCCCGCCCCGTCCCTTTCCCCCGGACCGTTCCCGGAGCGGGCAAGCGCGTCGAAGGCGGTACGCAGCCCGCCGACGTACGGCAGCAGCGCGGGCACCGCCTGCGCGGTCGCGTCCAGCCGCCCCGACATGGCGTCGGCCAGATTCGCCGTCTGATGCGGCCCGAGGGACTCGGTCGGCAGCGCGGCGGCGAGCGCCAGATGCACCTCGGCGGTGGCCCGCCCCAGCGCACGTGCCTCGTCGGTGAATTCACGCCCGTCGGCCAGCGCGCGCAGCGCGAGCCGCCAGCCGTCCTCGGAGTTCCGGAGGAACGGCTGGAGCACCCCGAGCGTCAGCGACTGCGGCCCCGCCCCGCCGCCCACGTCCGCGCTCACGGCCTCGAACCAGGCGACCGGTGACGGCACCCGCCGGCTGCCCTGGCGGGCGAGGGCGAGCGGCAGTTCCAGATCGGGGTTGGCGCCGGGGAAGACCCGGCGGAGGATCTTGAGGATGTACTTCTCGCCGTAGACGAGCGACGAGTTCGACTGCTCCGCGCCGAGCAGTCGCGGCGCGAGTCCGGCCGGGATCTCGACGGCGCGGTCGAAGCGCAGCGGCCCGAGCGCGCCGGGGGAGCGCAACTGCTCCAGCAACAGATCGGCGAGGAGTGGATCGTGCAGCGCCTCGTAGACGACCCGGCCGGCCAGCGGCCCCTCGCCGACGACGCCGATACGGGCGGCGGCGAGTTGTGGCGGCAGCGCGGACCGTACGCCGATCAGCAACTGGTAGCAGTCGTCGGTGGGGGCGACGGGGACCGGTGGCGCGTCCGGATCGGGGGTGGAGCGCTGTTCGACACGGACCAGCAGATGGAGGAGGCCGGGTCCCGGACCCGAGGCGTCGGGCGGCATCAGTTCGGTGGCGGCCACCGCCGAGAAGCCCGTGATCGGCCGGCCCTTGCCCGCGAACCAGCGCTGCCGCGGCAGCCACTCGTGAAGCAGGGGGGCGAGCGAATCGACCAGTCTCCCGGCCCCGGCGGGCGGGAGCGCCGCACCGGGGCGTGGTGAGCTCCGGGTGGATGCAGCCTTCGACATGGCATCGCGTCCTTTCCCCGGGCACACCACAGGATGCGCAGAGTGTCCCGGATTGCGGCAACGGAGTCCGGCCTGTGCGGGACGTGTCGGGTGAGGATGGCCCGTACGGACCGAAAGCCCGCCCGGCGCGGGAAGTCCGCCCGGACCGTGAGTCGGTTCGTACGTACGGACTCGATGTCGGGGATGGTGCCCCGTGCGGGGCGGACATAACCGACCGCCCCGCACTCACGTTCTGACCGGTCGGCTCCCAACCGGCCCGAAATGCCCCGCCGTCAGCCGGGCGCGGGGTCCTGCCTGAGCCGGAACCAGTAGAAGCCGTGGCCCGCCAGCGTCAGCAGATAGGGCCAGTCGCCGATGGCGGGGAAGCGCACCCCGCCGATGAGTTCGACCGGATGACGCCCGCTGAACGCGCGCAGGTCCAGCTCGGTGGGTTGTGCGAAGCGTGAGAAGTTGTGCACGCAGAGCACCAGGTCGTCGCCGTTGCCGTCCTGCGACGGCGCCTCGCGCAGGAACGCGAGCACCGCCGGGTTCGTCGACGGCAGTTCCGTGTACGAGCCGAGTCCGAAGGCCGGGTTCTGCTTCCGGATCTCGATCATGCGGCGCGTCCAGTGCAGCAGCGACGACGGCGACGCCATCGCGGCCTCGACGTTCGTCACCTGGTAGCCGTAGACCGGGTCCATGATCGTCGGGAGGTAGAGCCGGCCGGGATCGCAGGACGAGAAGCCCGCGTTCCGGTCCGGGGTCCACTGCATCGGGGTCCGTACCGCGTCCCGGTCGCCGAGCCAGATGTTGTCGCCCATCCCGATCTCGTCCCCGTAGTAGAGGATCGGGGAGCCGGGCAGCGACAGCAGCAGAGCGGTGAACAGCTCGATCTGGTTGCGGTCGTTGTCCAGCAGCGAGGCGAGCCTGCGCCGGATGCCGATGTTGGCGCGCATCCGCGGGTCCTTGGCGTACTCCGCGTACATGTAGTCGCGTTCTTCGTCCGTGACCATTTCGAGCGTCAGCTCGTCGTGGTTGCGCAGGAAGATGCCCCACTGGCAACCGGTCGGGATCGCCGGGGTCTTGGACAGGATCTCCGAGACCGGATAGCGGGACTCGCGCCGTACGGCCATGAAGATGCGCGGCATCACGGGGAAGTGGAACGCCATGTGGCACTCGTCGCCGCCCTTGGCGTAGTCACCGAAGTAGTCGACGACGTCCTCCGGCCACTGGTTGGCCTCGGCGAGCAGCACGGTGTCCGGGTAGTGCGTGTCGCAGATCTCGCGGACCTCGCGCAGCAGCGCGTGGGTGGCGGGGAGGTTCTCGCAGTCGGTGCCCTCCTCCTGGTAGAGGTACGGCACGGCGTCGAGGCGGAAACCGTCGATACCGAGGTCCAGCCAGAAGCGCAGCGCGGAGATGATCTCCTCGCGCACGGCCGGGTTCTCGTAGTTGAGGTCCGGCTGGTGCGAGAAGAAGCGGTGCCAGTAGTACTGCTTACGGACCGGGTCGAAGGTCCAGTTGGACGTCTCGGTGTCGACGAAGATGATCCGCGCTTCCGGGAACTGCTTGTCGTCGTCGGCCCAGACGTAGTAATCGCCGTACGGCCCGTCGGGGTCCTTGCGGGACTCCTGGAACCAGTTGTGCTGGTCGCTGGTGTGATTCATGACGAAGTCGATGATCACGCGCATGCCGCGCTGGTGGGCGGCGTCGACGAACTCCACGAAGTCGGCGAGGTCGCCGAACTCGGGCAGTACGGCGGTGTAGTCGGAGACGTCGTAACCGCCGTCGCGCAGCGGGGACTTGAAGAACGGCGGCAGCCAGAGACAGTCGACACCGAGCCACTGGAGATAGTCCAGTTTGGCGGTGATGCCCTTGAGGTCTCCGACGCCGTCGCCGTTGCTGTCCTGGAACGAGCGCACCAGGACTTCGTAGAAGACGGCTCGTTTGAACCAGTCGGGGTCACGGTCCTTCGCGGGAGTGTCCTCGAACAGGTCGTGGACGGGCTCATTGATGATCATGATGTGGGTGACCCTCCGATCGGCGGGGACGGTCGCAGAACGACGATGTGCGCGGGTGTCACACCCGGCTCCAGGCGCACGTAGTTGGCCCTGCCCCAGTGGTAGATCTCTCCGGTGAGCTCGTCGCGCACCGGGACGGTCTCGTGCCAGTCGAGGCCGAGCCGCGGCATGTCCAACGAGACCGTCGCCTCCTGGGTGTGGTGAGGATCGAGGTTCACGACGACCACCACGACATCCGAGCCCGAGCCCGACCGCTTGCTGTACGCGATGACCGCGTCGTTGTCGACGTGGTGGAAGTGGATGTCGCGCAGCCGGCGCAGCGCGGGGTGCCGGCGCCTGATCCGGTTGAGCGCGGTGATGAGCGGGGCGATGGTGCGTCCCTCTCGCTCCGCCGATTCCCAGTTCCGGGGGCGCAGCTCGTACTTCTCCGAATGCAGATACTCCTCGCTCCCGGGTTTCGCGGGGGCGTTCTCCATGAGTTCATACCCTGCGTAGACGCCCCAGGACGGCACCATCGTCGCGGCGAGTACCGCGCGTACCTCGAATGCCGGACGGCCACCGTCCTGAAGATAGGCGTGCAGGATGTCGGGCGTATTGACGAAGAAGTTCGGGCGCATGTACGACGCGGCCTCGCCCGACAGCTCGGTGAGGTAGTCGGTCAGCTCCTGCTTGGTGTTGCGCCAGGTGAAGTAGGTGTACGACTGCTGGAACCCGATCGCGCCCAGGGTGTGCATCATGGCCGGCCGCGTGAACGCCTCGGCCAGGAAGATCACATCGGGGTCGGACTCGTTGATGTCGGCGATCACCCGCTCCCAGAAGACCACCGGCTTGGTGTGCGGGTTGTCGACACGGAAGATCCGGACGCCGTGGTCCATCCAGTACCGCAGCACCCGGAGGGTCTCCGCGACCAGGCCGTCCATGTCGCGGTCGAAGGCGATCGGATAAATGTCCTGGTACTTCTTGGGCGGATTCTCGGCGTACGCGATCGTGCCGTCCGCGCGGTGGTGGAACCACTCCGGGTGCTCCTTGACCCAGGGGTGGTCGGGCGAGCACTGGAGGGCGAAGTCCAGCGCGATCTCCATGCGCAGCGAGGCGGCCTTCGCCACGAAGGCGTCGAAGTCCTCGATCGTGCCGAGGTCGGGGTGGATCGCGTCGTGGCCGCCGTCCGCGGAGCCGATGGCCCACGGGACGCCGACATCGTGCGGGCCCGCGTGGAGCGTGTTGTCCGGGCCCTTGCGGTGCGCGGTGCCGATGGGGTGGATCGGCGGCAGATAGACGACGTCGAAACCCATCGCGGCGACGGCGGGCAGCCGTTCGGCGGCGGTCCTGAACGTGCCGCTGACCGGCGGCTCGCCCGGGGTGACGACCGCTCCCTCGGAGCGCGGGAACAGCTCGTACCAGGAGCCGTACAGCGCCCTTTCGCGCTCCACCAGCAGCTTCGCCGGCTTCGACGACGAGACGAGCTCGCGCAGCGGGTGGCGTGAGAGGGCGTCGTCGGCCTCCGGGGTGAGGGCTGCCGCGAGCCGGGCGGGGGCAGGGTGGCGCTCGTCGCGCAGGGCGTCCACGGCGGCGAGGACCGCCTCGCGGCCGTCCCGTTTGGGGACGCCGGCCGCCGCCCGTTCGTAGAGGGCGGCGCCCTCGGCCAGGACGAGTTCGGTGTCGATACCGGCCGGGATCTTGATCTGGGCGGCGTGGCGCCAGGTGGCGAGCGGATCGCTCCACGCCTCCACCTTGTACGTCCACCGGCCTTCGGACGTCGGCGTGACGTCGGCGCCCCAGCGGTCGGTGCCGGGGGCCAGTTCGCGCATGGGGGTCCAGGGGCCGGGCCGGCCGTCCGGGCCCCGCAGGACGACGTTGGCGCCGACGGCGTCGTGGCCCTCACGGAAGACGGTCGCGGTGACCTGGAACGTCTCTCCGCTCACCGCCTTGGCGGGGCGTTTGCCGCAGTTGACGAGAGGGCGTACGTCCAGGACGGGAATGCGACCGATCATGAGATCACCTGAGGGCTGAGCGGGCGTGGCAGGCATGGCAGGTGGAGCTGAAGAGGGGCTTTCGCCGGAGTTCGGTGTTATTTGTAGCTGCTCTGTCGGTGACTGGCGGGCTGCGGGCATGGCCGCTCCTGTCCGCGTTCACTCCAATAGCGGTGGTAATCGGGTGAAACGAGCGTGCTTGCCGTACGTACCGGATGAGCCTTCCCCTGATGTTCCGGTCCACAATCCGCCGCCCCGTTAAGACCTGGGCAACTCTGGGGGCGTGGCCGGAATCGGCCAGATCGCGGAGTACGGATCGCGGAAGTCGCGGTGATCGCGGGGCCCGGAAATGGGAACGCCCCGTCCTCGCGGGCCGCACGGGTGGCTCCGCGAGAACGGGACGGGATCGGGGGCAATCGAGTGGATCGGGGGATGGGGGTTTGGGCGGGGGGCTGGTGGGGGGTGCCCGGTGGGCGTCAGCTCGCCTCCGTCGACCAGACCTGCCACGGCTGGCGCGTCACCCACTCGTCCACCGGCGCCGGCTTCAGGGCGAGCGCGTCCGCCGCCCGGCCGCCGTCGCCCGCCATCAGCAGCGGGTCGATGCCCGTCGCCATGTAGTGGTAGATGCCCGCGACGCCGGCCGCCGCCTCGGCACCGGCGACCTGGGAAAGCGCCTGCTCGAACACCGTCGGGGGCAGCGGCAGGTAGCGCACCTCGCGGCCGAGCCCGGTGGCGAACGCCGAAGCCAGCTCGTCGCCGGTCAGCGACTCGCTCCCGCCGATGTCGAAGGTCTCGCCCTCCACGCCGTCGACGGTGAGCGCCGCGAAGACCGCCTCCGCGAGGTCCCGGTGCGAGATCCAGGCGGCGGTGGTGCCGGACGGCAGCGGATAGGCCAGTACGCCCTCGGTGACCAGCGCCGGACCGTTCCACGGGCTGAACAGGTTGTCCAGATAGACCGGCGGCCTCAGCACCACCAACGGCACACCGCTCGCCCGCAGTTCCTCCTCGGCGATCCGGCGCGTCTCGAAGGCGGCGACGTTCGTCGACTCGGCGGGGATACGCGTGTTGGCGTTGTAGACGATGCGCTGGATGCCGAACTCGCGTGCCGCGGAGGCGATATTACGGGCGTACCGCCGCACCTGCTCCGTCCCGTACACCAGCGGCATCACCACCGAGGCGTGCGTCGCGCCCTGCATCAGCCGCCCCACATCGGCGGGATCGGCCAGGTCACCGCCCACGAACGAGGCGCCGCGGAGCGGTGGCCGGTCCGCCTCGGCGGCGCGTGTGAGCGTACGGACCCGCTGTCCACGTTCGGCCAGCAGACGGGCCACGGCACCGCCCTGGAACCCGGTCGCCCCCACGACGGCGACGCGCATCGGAATCTGATCGGACATGTGTCTGAAGGCCCTTCGATAGGGTGTGTCTGCTGTCGATGACGGCTCTCTCACAAGGCTGGCGGCGGCGGCTTCGGCCGATCAATTAACAAACCGGGGCGGGGGTTGAAGGATCGTCCATGGAACCGATGGAGCCCATCCAGACCGAAAGTGACGATCTCCTGAGCGAGCTGCTGAAGCCGCTCCGGCTCACGGGGGTCTTCGACAGCCGTTGGCACGTCAGCGCGCCGTGGGCCATCGAGGGCGACGCCGAGCAGAGCTGCGCGATCCTCCACTACATCGTCCAGGGCGGCTGCTGGGTCAGCGGCGAGGGCCAGAAGCCGGTGGAACTTCGCGAAGGCGATCTCGCGGTCTTCCCCACCGGCACCGCGCACCGCATCGCCGACCGGGCGGACCGGGGCGGCGGCCTGCGCCTCGGCGCCGTACTGCCCGAGCGGCTGCCCGGCACCTCCGGCGAGCTGAAGATCGAGGGCGGCGGGCCGGAGAGCCGGCTGCTCTGCGCCGGACTGCACTACGACGCGAGCGCCGCCACCGGCCTGTACTCGGCGCTGCCGTGGGCGCTGGTACTCGACCGCACCCAGGTGGACAACGAGCCGCTGCTCCGCGACACGCTGCGGCTGCTCGCCTCGACGCAGCGCCCCGTCGGCCCCGGCGACCGCCTCATCACGCTGCGCGCCTTCGAGATGGCGCTGGTCCTGGCGCTGCGACCGCTGCTGCGCGAGATCGCGGACAATCCGGCGTCGCTGCCCGTCCTGAACCATCCGGGGATCAGCAGGGCGATGGTGATCATCGCGACGCGGTTCGCCGAGCCGTGGACGATCGAGTCGCTGGCGCGTGAGGTCGGCATGTCCAGGTCGGCCTTCACCGCGGCCTTCCGTGAACTGGTGGGGGAGGCCCCGGCCCGACATCTGACGGGCCGTCGGATGCAGGAGGCGGCACGGCTGTTGGGGGAGACGTCGCTGCCGCAGTCGGCGGTGCCGCAGCGGGTGGGCTACCGGAGCGCGGTCGGTTTCCATCTTGCGTTTCGCAAGTGGTTCGACAGGACGCCCGGCGAGTACCGGAGTGGTGCGGTGCCCGCCGCGTAGGGCGCGCCGAGGTCGCGGTCTGGCCGGTTATTAAGGACCGCTGGACGGTCGTTCATTGCTGATCGTGCTTGCGTCAGGAAAGGCTCTCAACGTGTGGGGGTGCCGTTCCGCTTGTGCTCGGTGTGCCTCGTGTGTCTCGTCCGTCGCACGATTCGTTTTGATCCGTATGAGGAGAAGTGTTGACCAGGTCGGGTCAGGAGTATTTGGAGTCGTTGCGCGACGGCCGTTCGATATGGCTGGACGGCGAGCGGGTCGAGGACATCACGCGGCATCCCGCGTTCCGCAACACCGCGGGATCCATCGCCCGGCTCTACGACCTCGCGCACGACTCCGCGCACACGCCGGTCCTCACGCGCGACGGCGCGCACCGCGCCTTCGCCGTGCCGCGCGGTTACGAGGACCTGGTCGCACGGCGGCAGGCGTACAAGGTGTGGGCCGAGGCCGGTTTCGGCTTCCTGGGGCGTACGCCGGACTACATGGCAGGCGGCGCGGCCGGATTCGCCGCGACGCCGGAAGTCTTCACCACCGACGGCTTCGACGGCGCGGCGAACGCGCTCGCGTACCACCGGCGGCTCGCCGAGGGCGACCTGTATCCGACCTTCACGATCACCAACCCGCAGGGGGCGCAAACCCCGTTCGACGCGGCGGGCGGTACGGCGGAGGACGACCCGGTGGTGCGGGTGGTCGCCGAGAAGGACGGCGGGATCGTCGTACGCGGCGCGAAGATGATCGGCACGGCGGCGGTCTTCGGCAACGAGGTCATCGTCGGGACGATCGAGCCGCTCTCGCCGCGCGACGTGGACCGCGCGGTCTGCTTCTCGATTCCCGTCGACACGCCGGGGCTCAGCTTCATCTCCCGTGCCTCGTACGAGGGCCGGGCGCGGAGCGTGTTCGACAACCCGCTGTCGTCACGGTTCGACGAGAACGACGCGCTGCTCGTCTGCGACGACGTCTTCGTCCCGTGGGAGAACGTGCTCACGTACCGCAACGTCGACGCGAGTTTCGCGATGTGGTGGCGGACACCGGCGTACGTGAACTTCGTGCACCAGGCCGCGACGCGCTTCTGGACCAAGCTCGAATTCCTCGCCGGGCTCGCGATCCTCATGACGAAGTCCAACGGGACGTACCAACTGCCGCCCGTCACCCAGGCGATCGGCCGGCTGCTGGGCAAGGTCGCCCAGGCGAAGGCGTTCGTGCTCGCCGCCGAGGCGAGCCACGAAGAGGTCGACGGCGGGCGCGGCGGAGTGATGCCGGGCAAGGACATCTCCTTCGCGCAGCGCATCATGGCGGGGGAGCTGTATCCGCAGGCGGTGCAGGAGATCAAACTCCTCGCGGGCGGCGGGGTGATCCAACTCCCCGCGTCGGGCGAGGACTTGCTCCACCCGGAGCTGGGCCCCCTGGTACAGCGCTATATGAGGGCGCCGGGGCATTCGTCCGAGGACCGGATCAAGCTGCTCAAACTCGCCTGGGACGCGCTGGGTTCGGAGTTCGCCTCCCGCCACGAACAGTACGAACGCTTCTACCACGGCGCGCCGCACGTCTATCTGATGCAGCAGGTGTGGGAGGGCGACACCGCGTCCTGCGAACAACTGGCCCAGGCCTGCCTCGACGGCTACAAGCTCGGCGGTGACCCCGAGGGCCCGGACTCCCGGTGACCGCGAAACGGGGCGAGGGGCGTGAGCCCGGGTCCGGGCCGTGGCCGAAGGCCCCGGCCGGGCCCGACGCGGCCGGCCCGCCAAGTCGGCTTGGCGGCGCCGAGCCCGACGGCCCGAGCCGTCGTCCCGGCCCTGCCGACGGGGCCGGGCCCGGCCGGGGAGTCGGTCCTGACGGTCCGTCCCACCCTCCTGCCTTTGCCGACTCGGCCGACCGGACGGCCGACGGCGACGGTCCTGCCGGTGTGGCCGGGTTTTTAGGCCCGGTCGGTACACCGGCCCCCAGGGAGTTGGCCGACGCCACGACCGGGCCCGGCCTGCCGGCCGGCCGTCACGGTCCAGCCGACGTGGCCGGGGCCTTCGGCCCCGTCGAGTCGGTGCCCGGCGCCGGGGCCGACGCGCCCCGCCGCGGCGGGGCACAATCTCCCGGCGTCCCGGGGTTTCGCGCCCCCGGCCCCGTGGCGCCGGGATCTCGTGGGAAGGGCGCGCTGGCGCTGCTCGCGGGTGCGCAGTTGCTGCTCATCATGGACACCGCCATCGTCAACGTCGCCCTGCCGTCCGTCGGTGCGGATCTCGGGTCCGGGTCCGCCGGGCTGTCCTGGGTCGCCAACGCGTTCCTGATCACCTTCGGCGGGCTGCTGCTCCTCGGCGGGCGGGCCGCCGATCTGCTCGGGCACCGGCGGGTGTTCCTCGGCGGGCTCGGGGTGCTCGGTGCCGCCTCCGCCGCCGGCGGGGTCGCCGGGTCCGTGGAGGTGCTCGTCGCGGCGCGCGCCGTCCAGGGCGTCGGGGCCGCGCTCGCCGCCGCGGCCGCCTTCGCCCTGCTGCTGAACCTGTTCCCCGACGGCCCCGACCGCCACAAGGCCCTCGGCGCCTTCGCCGCCATGGGCGGGCTCGGCGGCGTACTGGGCACCGTCCTCGGAGGCGTACTCACCGACCTCCTCGGCTGGCGCTCCACCTTCTGGCTGAACGTCATCGGCGCGCTCGTCCTCGCCGTCCTCGCGCTGCGGCTCCTCGACGGCAACACCCGCAGCGCCGAACGCGGCTTCGACGTCGGCGGCGCGCTCACCGCGACGGCCGGGCTCGGGCTCGTCGCGTACGGCCTCGTCGGCGCGGGCGAGGCCGGCTGGACCGGCGCGCGGACCCTCGGCGCGTTCGCCGCCGGGCTCGTACTCCTCGCGACGTTCACCGTCCTGGAGAAACGAATCGCCCACCCGCTCGTGCCGCCCGCCGTCCTGCGCCGCCCCACCCTCCGGCTCGCCAACTGCCTCAGCGCACTCGCCCAGATGGCGCTCTTCCCGATGTTCTTCCTGGTCAGCCTCTACCTCCAGAGCGTCCTCGACCAGTCCCCCCTCCACGGCGGGCTCGGCCTGCTGCCGCTCTCCCTCGTCGTCGTCGCCACCGCCCCGCAGACCGGCCGCGTCATCCACCGGCTCGGCCTGCGCGCCACGATGACGCTCGGCTTCACCCTCCTGTTCGTCGGCATGCTCTGGCTGGCGCTCGCGCTCGCCGCCGAGGGCACCTTCTTCTCCACCGTCCTCGCGCCCAGCCTCCTGCTGGGCGCCGCACTGCCGCTCGTCATGGTCACCACCAACGTCGCCGCGACCGCCGGCGCGGCGCCGGGCGAGACCGGGCTAGCCTCCGGACTCATCAACACCAGCCAGCAGTTCGGCTCCGTACTCGGCCTCGCCGTACTGATCGCGGTCGCCACCGCCCGTACCGACGCGCTCGGCGCCACCGGCGCCGCCGACGAGACCGCGGGCTTCAAGGCCGCCCTCCTCGTCGGCGCCGTCTTCGCCGCCTGCGCCGCGCTGCTCACCTTCCGGCTGCGGCTCCCCGCGCCTGTGTCCGCGCCCCCGCACCAGGACCGGGCAGGCGGCGCCAAGGAGTAGACCGAGGAGGATGAGCGAGTGCGCAGGCGGGGCAGGGCCCGGTCGACGGTCCAGGTCCGGAGAGGGCCAGGGGGGATCGCCGCGAGCGGGCAAGGGGGCCGCCGGCCGGTCGGGGCGCGTGAACGAGCGCGACAGTGGCCGCGACGGCGGGACGCCGCCCGTCCCGTGTCCCACCACCCACCCGACCCACGCCCGAGGGGGGCACTTCCATGACGCTGTACGACCTAGTCGCGCCCGCGATCGAGGCGCGCTGCGAACCGCGCTACCGAATATCCGGCATACGCGCGGCCGATCCGCTCGGCGCCGACGCGATACTCGCCGCCGTCCCCGCGATGAACCGGGACGCCGACGTTCCCGCACTCACCGTCGCACTGCGCGCGCTCGTCCCCGATGCCGACCGCACCGCCTCGCTGGGCGTGGTCGACGCGCTCGCCGCCGTACGCGACCTCGGTCTGCTTCTCGGCTCGCTCAAACGGCACGGCGTGGAACCGCTCGCCGCCGTCCCCGAGGCCCTGCCCGTACTTCAGAAGCTGGGCCGCCGCACCGGCATGGTGCCGCGCGACACCGTGCACCACTACACGACGTGGAATCCGCTCGGCGACCGCCAGCGCATGTACACCGGCGAGAAGATGGAGGGGCACCTCCAGGACGCCGTACGGATGGTCTTCCCCGCGCTCGTCGCCTCGCTCGACACCTGCTCGGAGCTGGCGGGACTGGAGCCGTACGACCCCCGGTTCGCCGAAACCCTCGACCGTACGGGTGAGCACGTCCAGGCCATGGTCGACTCGATCGACTTCACGGTCGCGCAGGTCACGCCGGACTTCTTCGCGCGTGGACTGCGCCCGTACTTCGAGGAGATCGACGTCGCCGGCCGCGACTATCTTGGCCCGGCGGCGGCGCAGGTGCCGCTCTGGCTGGTGGATCTGACGCTGTGGCAGAGCGACCGGAGCAGTCCGGAGTACGACGCGTTCCTCGACGACTCGGTCCGCTACAGCCTGCCGTCGTGGCGGGTCTTCCACGCGACGCACCGGGGCTCCACGTCCGCCGTGAGCAAGCTGTCCGCCGCGATCAGCTGGGAGTCGACGCCGCGGCTGCCGCCGGTGCTCGCCGCCTCGGCCGTGTCGCTGGCGCGGGTGCTGCGGATCCTGAAGACGTTCCGCGCCCGGCACATCGGCATCGCGCGCAAGGCGTACAGCGACGAACTGCGGCTGTACGAGGCGGGCAGCGGGGGCGCGCCGATCGCGCTGCTGCGCTCGGTGCTGGATCTGACACGGGACAACGAGACGCTGGTGCGGCACGCCAATGTGCGCATGCACGCGCCGATGGCACCACCCACGTCCGCGCGGAAACCCGCGCCGAGGCCCGCGCCCGGGCCCGGAGCGAAGGCCGGGGCGAAGTCCGCGTCCGCGATCGCCTCGGCAGCCGCGACGGCCTCCGCGTCCGCGGCCGCGTCCACGTCCGCGGTTACGCCGCGGCCCGCGCCCACGCCCATGCCCGCGTCCGCCGTCGCACCGCTTCGCGAAAAGAGATTCATCCCATGACCCACATCATGATCGCGGGCGGTGGCATCGCCGGCCTCACCGCGGCCCTCTCCCTGCACGCTGCGGGCTTCGACCGGATCACCGTCGTGGAGGCGGCCCGGGAGATCCAGCCGCTCGGCGCCGGGCTGAACATCATGCCCAACGCGGTACGCGAACTCGACGCGCTCGGGCTCCTCGGCCGTCTCGACGAGTGCTCCGTACGCACCGGTGAACTGCGCTACTACCACCGCGGCGGCGGGCTGATCTCCCGCGAGCCGCGCGGCCTGGCGGCCGGCTATCTCTGGCCGCAGCTGTCCATCCACCGCGGCGACCTGCAACGGGTACTCGCCGACGCGGTACGGGAGCGGCTCGGCAGCGACGCCGTGGTCGCCGGGGTGCGGGTCGGCGGTCTGGAGACCGCGCCGGACGGCCGCGCGCGCGTCCTGCTCGCGCACCGCGACGGGCAGGGCAGGGGCGGCGGTGCCTCCCTGGAGCCCGACGTGCTCATCGGCGCCGACGGCATCCGCTCCGCGGTACGCGCCGCCCTGAACCCCGGCGAGGGCGAGCCGCCGTGGAACGGCATGCTCGTCTGGCGCGGTGTCTCCCGCGTGCCCGCGCACCGCGCCGGCACGTTCATGTTCATCGCGGGCGACGACCGGCAGAAGGCCGTGGTCTACCCGATGACGCACCCGGCCGGCCCCACCGAGCGGGACCGGTACGTCCTGGTCAACTGGGCGCTGGCGATGCCCGCGACGGAGATCGCCGACGCCGGGCGCGGCGACTGGAACCGGCCGGTGCCGGTCGCGAAGTTCGCGCACCACTACGCCGGCTGGGAGTTCGACGGCGTCAGCGTCCCCGAGATCCTGGCCGCCGCCGAACGAGCCTTCGAGTACCCGATGGTGGACCGCGAGCCGCTGGCGCGCTGGACCCACGGCCGTACGACCCTGATCGGCGACGCGGCCCACGCGATGTACCCGATCGGTTCGAACGGCGCGACGCAGTCGATCGTCGACGCGCGTGCGCTGGCACACGCGATGGCGACGCACCCGGACCGGGCCGAGGCGCTGACGGCGTACGAGACGCTGCGCCGCCCCGCCATGACGGAGCTTCAGCACGCCAACCGGCGGCAGGGCCCGGAGGTCGTCATCAACCTGGCCCACGCGCGTGCCCCCGACGGCTTCACCGACATCGCGGACGTGATCGCGCCGTCCGAGCTGGCGGAGATAGCGGCGCGGTACGCGGCGACGGGCGCGTTCGACCCGGAAACGGTGAACGTGGGCTCCCCGTACGAGGTCCCCCAACCCGCGCGCGGTTGACGACGCACGCCCCCGCCCCGCGCCGCCCCGCCCCGTACGGCCCCACCCGGTGCCGTTCCCGCGTCCGACCCCGCGCAGTCGACCCCCGGCGTGTGCGCTCGTGCGCCGTGGTCGGTACGCGGGGCGGGGGACTACCGTCAGGGTGATGGCGGGGCGCACAGCGTGGTGCGGTCGGCCGGTCCGGACGTCCCCTGCGAAGGTGGAACACGTGAAGGCAATCCGTCGATTCACCGTGCGCCCCGTCCTGCCCGAACCTCTGCGACCACTCAGCGGCCTCGCGCGAAATCTGCGCTGGTCCTGGCATCCCGAGACCTGTGAACTCTTCGAGGCCGTCGACCCCGACGGCTGGCACGCCGCCGGGCGTGATCCGGTGCGGCTGCTCGGAGCCGTATCCGCCACGCGACTGGTCGAGCTGGCCGGCGACGCGCCGTTCCTCGAACGGCTGGCCACCGTCGCCGCCGGGCTCGACGACTATCTGCGCGGCGACCGCTGGTACCAGCAACAGAGCGGCCAGGGTGCCGAGCTGCCCGACGCCGTCGCGTACTTCTCGCCCGAATTCGGCGTCACCGCCGCCCTGCCCCAGTACTCCGGCGGTCTCGGCATCCTCGCCGGTGACCACCTCAAGGCCGCCAGCGACCTCGGCGTACCGCTCATCGGCGTCGGGCTGCTCTACCGGCACGGCTACTTCCGCCAGTCCCTGTCGCGCGACGGCTGGCAGCAGGAGCACTATCCCGTTCTCGATCCGAACGAGCTGCCGCTCAGCCTCCTCAGGGAGGAGGACGGCAGGCCCAGCCGTGTCGCGCTCACACTGCCCGGCGGCCGGTCGTTGCACGCGTGCGTCTGGCAGGCGCGCGTCGGCAGAGTTCCGCTCCTGCTGCTCGACTCGGACATAGAGGACAACGGGCCGACGGAGCGGGAGGTGACCGACCGTCTCTACGGAGGCGGAAGCGAGCACCGGCTGCTCCAGGAGATGCTGCTCGGCATCGGCGGCGTCCGCGCCGTCCGCGCCTACTGCCGGATCTCCGGCCACCCCGAGCCCGAGGTCTTCCACACGAACGAGGGCCACGCCGGCTTCCAGGGCCTGGAACGGATCCGTGAACTCAAGCACACGGGGCTCGGGTTCGACACCGCGCTGGAGGCCGTGCGGGGCGGCACCGTGTTCACCACGCACACCCCCGTGCCCGCCGGCATCGACCGGTTCGACCGCGAACTCGTCGCGCGCCACTTCGGTGACGACGGCGAACTGCCCGGGGTCGCCACCGACCAGGTACTGCGCCTCGGCAGGGAGACCTTCCCCGGCGGCGACCCGAACCTGTTCAACATGGCGGCGATGGGCCTGCGGCTCGCCCAGCGCGCCAACGGCGTCTCCACGCTGCACGGCGCCGTCAGCCGGCAGATGTTCGCCGGCCTCTGGCCGGGCTTCGACCCCCAGGACGTACCGATCACCTCGGTGACCAACGGCGTGCACGCGCCGACCTGGGTCGCGCCGGAGATCGCCGGGCTCGGCCGGGGGACGGCCGGTGTGGCCGACACTCCGGACGCCGACATCTGGGCCGTACGGCGCACCCTGCGTGAGCGGCTGGTGTACGAGGTACGCGACAGGCTGCGCGCCTCCTGGCACCAACGGGGCGCGGCGGACGCCGAACTGGGCTGGATCGACGGGGTCCTCGACCCCGACGTCCTGACCATCGGCTTCGCCCGTCGAGTCCCTTCGTACAAGCGCCTCACACTGATGCTGCGCGACCGAGACCGGCTGACGGATCTGCTGCTCCATCCCGAGCGGCCGATCCAGATCGTCGTCGCGGGCAAGGCGCACCCGGCGGACGACGGCGGCAAGCGGCTCGTGCAGGAGCTGGTGAAGTTCGCCGACGACCCGCGCGTGCGCCATCGCATCGTCTTCCTGCCCGACTACGGGATGGCGATGGCGCGGAATCTCTATCCGGGCTGCGACGTCTGGCTGAACAATCCCCTTCGGCCGCTGGAGGCGTGCGGCACGAGCGGGATGAAGGCAGCGCTCAACGGCTGTCTCAACCTGTCGGTGCTGGACGGCTGGTGGGACGAATGGTTCGAGCCGGACTTCGGCTGGGCCATTCCGACGGCCGACGGTTCGTCCGACGAGGACCGCCGTGACGCGCTGGAGGCGAACGCCCTCTACGCGCTGATCGAGGACCGGGTCGCGCCGCGCTTCTACGACCGTACGGATACGAGTGCGGGGGCAGAGGCGGATACGGGATCGGGCGCGGGCAGGGGGACCGGCGCGGACAGCGGCGCCGCGCTCCCCGGGCGCTGGATCGAGATGGTCCGGCGCACCATGACCACACTCGGCCCGAAGGTGCTCGCCGACCGCATGGTGCGCGAGTACGTGGAGCGGCTGTACGCGCCCGCCGCCCAAGCCCACCGTGCGCTGGACCCCGCTACGGCGGGGGAGTTGGCCGACTGGAAGAGCGAGGTCAGGGCCGCCTGGCCGGGCGTGGCCGTCGACCATGTGGAGGCCGTCTCGGCCACCACGGCGGGCGGCAGCGCGGAGCTGGGCTCGACCCTCGCCCTGAAGGTGCGGGTCGCCCTCGGACAGCTCCGCCCCGACGACGTCGAGGTGCAGGCCGTGGCGGGCCGGGTGGGCGCCGACGACACGATCGCCGACGCGCAGGTCTTCCCGCTGAAGCCGGCGGGCGGGCCCGATCAGGCGGGCCGTTGGGTGTACGAGGGCCCGCTGGCCCTGGACCGTACGGGGCCGTTCGGCTACACCGTCCGGGTCCTGCCCACGCATCCGATGCTCGCCGCCGCCGATCTCGGCCTGGTCGCGCTGCCGACCGAGGCGACGGGGGAGGGTGCGGGCGTACTGATGCGCTGACAGCGGCATCCGAGGGGCCCGGCGGACAGTGTCCGCCGGGCCCCTCGGGCTCTCGGCCCCGGTCGAAGGCCGCCGAGTCCCGCCCCGTCGAAGTCCATTGGTCCAGACCTTGACGTGTCCATGTGATGGCCTTAAATTCCTCACTCACATACGGATTCACAACTCCGCTCATTGTTCATGTGGGTGAACTTGGTGAACGGCTCGCATACGCGGCGGAGTTGAGGAGCACCCCCCAACCGGAAGGCACCCCATGCGCCCCGGAGTCATCCCCAGAGTCCTCGGTCTGTCCGCCGCGCTGGCCGGCCTGGTCGGCGCGGTCTTCATGGCCCCCGCCTCGGCCGGCGACCGGGCGGCGGACCGGCCTGCCGCCGCCCGTCAGACCCTCTCGGCGGAGGCCGTCGCGGCCCCCGCGAACTTCACCCACCCCGGTGTCGGCGTCAGCCGCCCGCAACTCGACTTCGTACGGGGCAAGGTGCAGGCCGGCGCCCAGCCGTGGAAGGCCGCGTACGACCAGATGATGGGGAGCAAGTACGCCTCCCTGTCACGTGTGCCCAAGCCCCGCGCGGTCGTGGAGTGCGGCTCGTACTCCAACCCCAACAACGGCTGCACGGACGAGCGCGAGGACGCGATCGCCGCGTACACGACCTCGCTGGCCTGGTACATCAACCGCGACGACCGTTACGCCAAGAAGTCCATCGAGCTGATGGACGCCTGGTCCAACACGATCCGCGACCACACCAACAGCAACGCGCCGCTCCAGACCGCGTGGGCCGGATCGTCGTGGCCCAAGGCCGCCGAGATCATCAAGCACACCTACACGAGCTGGCCCAACTCCGGCCGCTTCGCCACGATGCTGCGCAACGTGTACCTCCCGGAGATCATCAACGGCTCGGGCTCCAACGGCAACTGGGAGCTGAGCATGAACGAGGCCGCGATCGGCATCGCGGTCCATCTGGAGGACCGCGGCGCCTACGACAAGACGGTCGGTATCTTCCGCAACCGTGTCCCCGCGTTCATCTACCTGCCCTCCGACGGGGCGCTGCCCAGGACGGTGCCCGGCAGCGGCCTCGACACCCGTGACGAGATCGTCCGCTACTGGCACAACCAGTCCACCTTCATGCAGGGACTCGCGCAGGAGACCTGCCGCGACCTGACCCACACCGGCTACGGCCTCTCCGCCATCTCGCACGTCGCGGAGACCAGCCGCATCCAGGGCCAGGACCTCTACCCGGAGGTGGGCGACCGGCTGCGGCACGCGTTCGGGCTGCACACCAAGTACCAGAACGGCGAGCCCGTCCCCGGCAACCTCTGCGGCGGCAGCCTCAAGGACAACCTCGGACCGATCAGCGAGGTCGCCTTCAACGCGCTGGGCAACCGGCTGGGCAACGCCATGTCCAACACGCAGCAGTACACCGAGCGGATGCGCCCCCAGGGCACGAACAACCTGTTCGTCGCCTGGGAGACGCTGACGCACGCGAACAACCCCGCGTGAACCCGTAACGCCCCGTGGGACCCTGACGGACCGTCAGGGTCCCACCCATTTCCCGGACTCGTAGTCGTGCCCGTACACACCGTCGGTGGCCGACGCGCTCGTGCGGAACGGCTTTCCGCCCTCGTCGATGCGCGCGATGCCCGTACGGTCCCCCGCCGACCAGCGCAGCTCCACGAACCAGTCGCAGTCACAGCCGCTGGTGCTCGCCTCGATCTTCAGGACGAGCGGTTCGCTCGCCGTCACCTGGTACGGAAGCTTGGGCGCCGGCAGCGGCCCCTGCTCGCTCCCGCCGTCCACCGGGCGCACCACCGGCCGAGACTTGTCCAGGTCGACGGCGAACACGGCGGGAGTGATCGAGCCGCCGCAGCCGCTGCTCATGTCGTACGCGTTCCAGTCCAGCGGCGCCCGCCGCCCCACCACCCGGACGAAGATCTCCTGGATGACGACGGGCCCCGCGCCCGCCGCCGCGCGCACCGTGGCCTGGGTGATCGACGACTTGCCGTGCACCGCGCCGAGCGCCGTCGCCCACTGCCGTGCGTCCTGGGCGTTGGGCGGCGGCGGTACGGCGGAGGGGGCCCGGTCGATCAGATACGTATGGCCGCAGTCCAGCTGCCACTTGTGGCTGTCCGCGCTCCACACCAGCGGCTTCGTACCGCCCTTCCCGGCGGCCGGCTTCTTGCCTTCCGCCGCCGTACCGCCGTCGCCCTCGTTCCCGCCCCCGGCCTCGCCGACGTCCGAGGACCCGGACGGCGACGCCTTCGGGTCCCCTCCGGACTTCGACGGGCTCGCCTTGGCCGACGGGGCGCTCGACCGGGCGGACGGTGTCAGCGGATCGACCGGTCCGTCCGGCCCCGGATCGGAGAGCCGCGGAGCGCTCTCGTCCCTCCGGGAGTCTGCGCCGCCGAGGTCGGCCGCGACGACGACGGTGCCACCGAGGACGGCGACGACCGCGAGCGCGGCGCCGACGACCTGACGGCGGCGCAGCCGGGAGGCGCGGAAGCGCGACATGGGCGGGGCCGTGGCGGCGGGCGGCGGCGGATCGGTCTCGTCGACGGCGCCGGCCGACGGCTCCGGCTCCGGTTCGGACTCGGGCGTCGGCTCCGCCTCGCCTACGGGCAATGCCTCACCCACCGGCGGCTGTTCGGCGACGGCGGGCGCGACCGTGGCCCCGTCGCCGTCGCCGTCGTTCTCCCCGTCCTCCGTACGCGCCGAATGCGCCCGCAGCCACAGCCGGTGCAGCTCCACACGCTCGGCCGATGTCGCGCCGACCACCCGGGCCAACCGCTCAACGGGCGCGTAGTCCACGGGCAGCGCGTGTCCGTGGCAGTAGCGGTGCAGTGTCGAGGCGCCCAGGTGCAGTTGGGTGGCCAGCGATCCGTAACTGCGGTCGGTTCTCTCCTTCAGCGCGCGCAGACGCCGCGCGAATTCGGCCGTCTCCGCCGGGATCTTCTCCGACCTGCCCATTACGCGTCCCCCTACCGCCCGTCACGCAATTCCGCGCTCATTCCAGGCACTTGTCATTCCCCCAGGCCAGAGTACGCGTCGGCGTTCCACGCGTTCCGCACTTCCCTCGGGTTGTTGCGGTCGGATCGATCACCGACCAGTCTGGGATCACCGGCCGGGACGACACGCCCCGGTCGCGGTTCACAAGAAGACCACCACCACGGCGGTGGGCGGCTCCGCGAGGAGCGCACGCCGGGTGGAGGGCGCGGGCGACGGGGGAAGCGGCACAACGGGCCCGGAGGATCGGTGGCAGTGAGGGAGCGGGGGAGCCGTCGCGGCTTGGTCGGCGGCGGTCGGTCTACTCACTGTCCGCGACGACCACGATCCTTCGGCCCGTGAGCCGGTCGTCTGTGACACGCAGCCGGTCGACGGACACCGTGACGCGCTCCTTGACCGGGGGTGCACGGGGGGAAGTCCGCGCCGGCCGGTTCCCGGCCACCCCTTCGGGCGCGCCTTCGAAGGGGTGGCCGGGAATTCGCCCACCGACACGGAACACGGAAGGCGAAACGCGGAACCGCCCGGGTCCTGGGGACCCGGGCGGTTCCTTTTCGTCAACTCACGGCCTCAGCCGTTCAGGGGAACGTGAGCTTCACGCTGTTGATACGTCCGGTGTCCTGCGCCGCGACGTCCTGAACCCGCAGCTTCCAGGCGCCGTTGGCCAACTCGGACGAGGCGTTCACGAAGTACGTCTCCACGACGTTGTCCGCCGAGTCGCCGCTGCTGGAGTTCTTCAGCCGGTAGGCGGTCCCGTCCGGGGCGAGCAGATCGACGACCAGGTCACCGCGCCAGGTGTGCGTGATGTCCACGTCGACCTGGAGGGCGGCGGGCGCGTTGCCCGTGCGGTTGGTGACGTTCACGGTCGAGGTGACGGCCGCGCCGTTGTCCGGGATGGCGACGACCGTGTTGTTCTCGTAGACCGTGCCGGGGTTGCCGGGGTCGCCGGGGCGGGCGCCGACGTTGATGCCGGCCCACGCGTCGGCGACCGACTTGTACTCGGCGCTCGTCGTGCCGTACAGCTCACCGGCGACCGCGAGCGTGCCGGTACGGGCCCCCGCGTAGTTCGTCGTCGAGTTGAACTTCGTGGTGAGCGCCTTGAACCAGATCTGCTCGGCCTTGGCCCGGCCGATGCCGGTCACCGGCAGCCCGTCGGACGTCGGGGAGTTGTAGTTGACGCCGTTGATGGTCTTGGCGCCGCTGCCCTCGGAGAGCAGGTAGAAGAAGTGGTTCGCCGGGCCCGAGGAGTAGTGGACGTCCACGCCGCCGATGCCGGAGTACCAGTAGTCCTTGGAGGCCCCGTCCTTGCTCGGCTGGTCCATGTGCCGCAGCGGGGTGCCGTTGCCGTTGATGTCGATCTTCTCGCCGACCAGGTAGTCACCCACGTCCTGGGCGTTGGCGGCGTTGAACTCGACAGCCGCGGCGAAGATGTCCGAGGTCGCCTCGTTGAGGCCACCGGACTCGCCGCTGTAGACGAGGCCCGCGGTGTTGGAGGTGACGCCGTGCGACATCTCGTGCGCGGCCACGTCGATGGACGTCAGCGGCTTGGCGTTGCCCGCGCCGTCGCCGTACGTCATGCAGAAGCAGCTGTCCTGCCAGAAGGCGTTGACGTAGTTGTTGCCGTAGTGCACCCGTGAGTACGCGCCGACGCCGTCGCCCCTGATGCCGGAGCGGCCGTGCACGTTCTTGAAGTAGTCCCAGGTGAGCGCGGCACCGAAGTGCGCGTCGGCGCCGGCCGTCTCCGCGTTGGAGGCGGCGCCGTTGCCCCAGATGTCGTCCGGACCCGAGAAGAGGGTGCCGGTGCCCGAGGTGCCGCGGTTCAGGTTGTACGTCTTGTGGTTGCCGCGACCGGTGTCGGTCAGCGTGAACGACGGTGCCGTACCGAGGGTGACCTGCCCG
This sequence comes from Streptomyces sp. NPDC060366, assembly GCF_042725135.1. Lineage (NCBI taxonomy): Bacteria > Bacillati > Actinomycetota > Actinomycetes > Kitasatosporales > Streptomycetaceae > Streptomyces > Streptomyces sp. NPDC060366. Next base: position 710,132 of record NZ_JBHXDC010000003.1, read on the forward strand.
CTGTACTGGGTGTTGCCCGTGCCCTCGTGGACCCCCTGCCACTCGTAGAGCTTCTCGCCGGTGGCGGCGTCGGTGACGACGTGCAGCTCGTTCGGGGTGCCGCCCTTCTGGACGCCGCCGACGACCGTCTCGTACGCGAGGGTCGGCTTGTCGTCCGCCAGCCAGACGACCTTGCGCGGCGCGCGGTCGGCCGCGGCCTTCGTCGAGCCCTCGGCCTTCGCGGCGGACAGCGCCTGCTTCTCGGCGGTGGCGGCCGGTACGTCGGCGTTGGTCTCGACGGACTTGAGGGCCGCCTTCGACGCCTTGGTGACACCCTCGGTGGCGCCCGCCTTCGTGGTGGCGACGACGAGGTCACCGCCGAGGACGGGGAGGCCGGCGTAGGTGCGCTCGTAGCGGGTGTGCGTGGTGCCGTCCCGGTCCTGGACGACGTCGCGTACGACGAGCTTCTCCTGGGCGCCGAGGCCGAGTTCGTCGGCCGTGGCCGCCTTGGTGGCGTTGGCCTCGCGTATCAGCTCGGCGCGCTGGGCGGGCGAGAGGGCCTTGGGGAGCGCGCCGGGGTCGGCCTTGCCGGCGACCGGTGCCGCGGGTGCCGAGTCGGGAGCGGCGGCGGCACTGCCGGCCTGGACTCCGACGGCGAGAAGGGCTGTGACAGCGATCAGAGCGCCGGTCGCGGTGATGCGGCGGCTGGGCGTGGGTCTCACGCGAACTCCTTCTGCGAGGGGGGTACCGGACCGCGCTCGGGTGGGCGGCCCGGACAGTGCAGGACAAACGCAGGAGCAGGTGCAGGAGCAGGCTGGAGCACGAGATGTGGTGCACGGGATGCGGAGCTGCGGTGCACGAGATGCGGAGCAGTGGTGCTCAGAACGGAGGAAGAGTCCCAGGAATCCGGTCACTCTGTCAGGGGCGCGTCAACAAGTTGGCCGGAAATCGTCCGCTGCGCGAACTGCCGTGTTCGTTAAGCGAAATCTGCGCCGCTGTTGCGGCGGTGTTACGCGGGCGTACGCCGGGCGGCCGTGATGATCTCCGGACCGGCGTCGGTCGGCGGGCCGCGGTCCCGGTCGCCGTAGCGCTCCTCGACCACCGGACCCGCTTCGGTGAGGAACGCGTCGAGCCCCTCGGCGTCGAGGAATCGCAGGCTGCTGTCGCTGTCTCTCGGGGCGTGCTCTCCGGGGAGGGCCCAGCCGGTCCTGAATGAGACGATGTCCCCATCCGCAGAACGGACTTGACGGGTCGTCCGCGGCGCGCCGGAGCCGTCCGCGCCCGGCCCCGGCACATCGACGGGTGCGACCGTCGTCCACGACTCCCGCTCGCGCGCCAGCGGATCGCGCGTCTCGATGCCGAACCGGCCGTTGTCGGTCAGCGCCGCGCGTGCGGCGGCCGGCGCGACGCTCAGCTAGTCGTCCCCGAGCAGCACCTGGAACGCGTGTCCGGTCATCACCACGAAGTCGAACTCGCGCTCCCAGGAGGTGGATTCGAGGTCGCCGAGGATCCACTCGATGTCCGGTTCCGGACGTCGGCGCGCCAGTCCCGACGGGGACGCACCCCGTATTCCGGGCCGCTCACGGGCGGCTGACACCGGCCGCGTTTCCGTCCGGCGGCCACGCCCGCTCCCGTACAGTCCGTGGCGTCACTGCTCCGTCAGCACAGCGGTTGACCAGGAGAGGAACCATGGAGCCCGAAGCCACTCCCGACACCCTCACCCACGCACCCGGAACGGGACGGCCCGTGCCCGAGGCCGAGCCCGAACTGGTGCTGCGCCGGCGGTCCGGGGGCGGTGAACTGGTCGAGCTGCTGTCCGAGGTGCGCGAGCGGCTCGGCGGCGTCGCCGCCTTACGCCTCGGGCCCGCCCCCACCGTTCTCGTCACCGACCCGGATGCCGTCCAGCATGTACTCGCCCGGCACCCGGACCGGTACGTCAAGCGCTCCCACCGCGCCCGTCTGCTGATCGGCGACGGAGTCCTCGCCGCCACCGGGGCGGCGTGGAAATCCCAACGCCGCCTGTTGCAGTCCCAGTTCACCGGTCCCGGCATGCGCCGCTACGAACAGCGGATCACCGAGGCCGCCCGCACCACCGCCGGGCGCTGGGACGGTTACGCCCGTACCGGAGAGACCTTCGACGTCGGGCGGGAGATGCGCCGCTTCGCACTGGACGCCATCTGGCGCGCTCTCACCGGATTCCCGCTCGACGACGGGACCGAGCGCGAACTGGACGCCGTGGCCGCCGTGGCGACCGCCCTGCCGACCCTGCCCGCCGATGTCACCGACGCCCACGACGCCGTCGCCGCCGATCTCGCCCGGATCGACGCGGTGGCCCGGCACGCCGTCGAGGCCGCCCGCGACGGGGCGGAAGGTCCCGACGGCCCCGGTCTCCTGCGTGTGCTGACCGACGCCGCCGCCGAGCGCCCCGAGTACACCGACCGGCTGATCCGCGACGAGATGGTCACGCTGCTCGTGGCCGGCCACGAGACCACCGCCACCACCCTGACCTGGCTCCATCTCCTTCTCGACCGGCACCCCGACGCCCGCGCGCAAGCCCTCGCCGCCGGTGGGGAGGGCTCGGAGCAGCGCCGCCAGGCCGTCCAGGCGCTGGTCCACGAGACGCTCCGGCTCTACCCGTCCGCCTGGATCCTGCCCCGCCACGCCGCCGAGGCCGACACCCTCGCCGGCTACACCGTGGAAGCGGGCACCGACATCCTGGTCTGCCCCTACCTCACACACCGCGACCCCGAACTCTGGCCAAACCCCGAGCACTTCGACCCCCGGCGCTTCACCGCCCCCGACGGCCGGCCCGCGCACCTGGGCGCCTACTTCCCGTTCGGCATCGGTCCCCGCGCCTGCCTCGGTCTGCAATTCGCGCTCCGCGAATCGACCGTTCTCCTCGAACACCTGCTCCCGGCCCACACCTTGGCCTTCTCCGCCACCCCGGCGAAGACGGTGTACGGCATCACGGTCCGCCCCGACGGCCCCGCCCTCGCGACCTCGGTCCGTCCACGTATCTGAGACGGCCTGGAGGGTCGGGGCTGCCGGAGGTCAGGCCAGGCTGTCGCGCCATGCGCGGTGCAGGCCCGCGAACCGGCCGACACCGCCGATCAGTTCGGCCGGGGAGCCGTCTTCGACGATGCGGCCGTGCTCCATCACCAGCACCCGGTCGGCGATCTCCACCGTCGACAGACGGTGCGCGATCACCACCGCCGTACGGCCGTTGAGCACCGTGTCCATCGCCCGCTGCACCGCCCGCTCACCCGGAATGTCCAGCGAACTCGTCGCCTCGTCCAGGATCAGTACGGAGGGATCGGCGAGCAGCGCGCGGGCGAACGCCACCAACTGGCGCTGGCCCGCCGAGATCCGGCCGCCCCGCTTCCGTACGTCCGTGTCGTACCCGTCCGGCAGACCGCTGATGAAGTCGTGCGCGCCGATCGCCTTCGCGGCCCGCTCGATGTCGTCGCGCGACGCGTCGGGACGGCCGATCGCGATGTTCTCGGCGACGGTGCCGGAGAAGAGGAACGCCTCCTGGGTCACCATCACGACACCGCGCCGCAGCTCGGGGGTGTCCAGGTCCCGCAGATCGGTGCCGTCGAGCAGGACACGGCCCTCGGTGGGGTCGTAGAACCGGGCCAGCAGCTTGGCCAGCGTGGACTTGCCCGCGCCGGTCGAGCCGACGACGGCCACCGTCTGGCCGGCCGGGAGCGTCAGGTCGAAGCGGGGCAGGACCTCGCCGCCCGTCCGGTACGAGAAGCTGACCCCGTCGAACACGACCTCCCGGCCCGGGTGGCCGCCCGTCAGCTCCGGCAGCGGGCGGGGGTCCGCCGCCTCCGGCACGGACGGGGCCTGGGCCAGCAGGCCCGCGATCTTCTCCAGCGAAGCCGCCGCCGACTGGTAGGAGTTGAGGAACATCCCGAGCCGGTCGATCGGGTCGTACAGCCTCCGCAGGAACAGCACCGACGCGGCGAGCACACCGAGGGCGAGTGTCCCGTCGGCGACTCGGAAGGCGCCCCACAGCACGATGCCGGCGACGGCGATGTTCGCCGTGAGCCGTGAACCGATCACATAGCGCGCCATTTCGAGGATGGCGTCGCCGTTGGTGCGCTCGTGGTGGTGGTTGAGGGCGTGGAATTCGGCGTCGTTGGCGCGCTCGCGGCGGAACGCCTGTACGGGCCTGATGCCGTTCATGGTCTCCGCGAACTTCACGATGACCGCCGCGATGGCGGTGGAGCGCTTGCCGAATATGGCGCCGGCCCTGCGCTGGTACAGCCGCACCAACGCGTACAGCGGTACGAAGGAGAGCACGGCGAGTCCGCCGATGCCGACGTCCAGGTAGAGCAGCATCGCCGAGATGTAGACGAAGGCGAGGACGACCGCGACGAGTTCCTGGAGCCCTTCGGCGAGCAGTTCGCGCAGCGACTCGACGTCCGTGGTGGAGCGGGAGATCAGCCGTCCGGAGGTGTAGCGCTCGTGGAAGTCCACGCTCAGTGCCTGGGCATGGCGGAAGATCCGGCCGCGCAGATCGAGGAGCACGTCCTGGTTCACCCGGGCGGACGAGCGGATGAAGGCGTACTGGAAGACCCCTGCTCCGGCGGCGCAGAGCAGATAGCCGACGGCGACCGCGATCAGCGGGCCGTTGTCGTCGGCACGGAAGGCGGGCACGCCCCGGTCGATGGCGTACGCGACGAGCAGCGGGCCCGCCTGGACGGCGGCCTGCTGGAGCAGCAGGAGCAGTGCGGTCAGTGCGACCCTGCCGCGCCGCGCGCGCAGCAGCGACCGGAGCAGCGCGCCGGTGGCCCCGCGCGGGGCGGGCAGCGCGTCCTGCGCGAAGGGGTCGTCGTCCGGGGAGTCCGGGGACGCGGGTCTGCGCTCGTCGGGGGAACCGGGGGAGCCGGGTGATGCCTCGACGCCGGGGGCGTCGGCGGGAGCCCCCAGCGTGCCGACGCCCGGACCGTGCCCGGCGCCCGGGGCCGTGACGGTGACCGTGACGGTGGGGGCTCCCGTACCCGCCCCGCCCGTACCCGCCCCGCCCGTGCCCGAGCCGGGCTTCCCGCCCGGTGCGGCGGCGGCACGTCCCGCGCCATCGGTCCCGGCCCTGGCACCGGCCCCGGAGTCGGGGACCGTGCCGTCGTCGTCCCGCCCCGGTTCGGTCGGACCGTCGCTCGTGGTCGTCGGCGACGACGTCATCTCATGCTCCCCTCGACGGATTCCGCCCCGGTGTCGCTTCCCTCATCGCAGCCGGTGCCCGACCGCGCCCCTGTCTCCGCGTCGGCCCCGGACATCAGCCACGCGTACTCCGCGTTGTCCCGCAGCAGTTCGTGGTGCGTCCCCACCGCCGTGATCCGGCCGTCCGAGATCAGCGCCACCCGGTCCGCCAGCATCACCGTCGACGGCCGGTGCGCCACGACGAGCGCCGTCGTCTCATCGAGCACCCGGCGCAGGGCCGCCTCGACCAGCGCCTCCGTGTGCACGTCGAGCGCGGACAGCGGATCGTCGAGCACCAGGAAGCGCGGTCCGCCGACCACCGCCCTGGCCAGCGCCAGCCGTTGCCGCTGACCGCCGGAGAGACTGAGTCCCTGCTCGCCGACCTCGGTGTGCACACCGTTCGGCAGGTCCCGCACGAAGTCGGCCTGCGCCACGTCCAGCGCCCGCAGCAGCGCCGCTTCGTCCGCGCTCTCGGCGCCCATACGGACGTTGTCGCCGACGGTCGCCGAGAACAGTGTCGGCTCCTCGAAGGCCACCGACACCAGCTCACGCAGCCGCTGCCGGGGCATCAGCGCGATGTCGTCGCCGTCGAGCGTGATCCGCCCGCCCGTCACCTCGTGCAGCCGGGGCACCAGCGCGGTGAGCGTCGTCTTCCCGGAGCCCGTCGCGCCGACGAGCGCCATCGTCTCGCCGGACCTGATGTGCAGGTCCACCTCCGCCAGTACGGGCACGGACCCGGCCTCCGCGTCGGGATACCGGAACGACACGCCCTCGAAGCGCAGCCCGTCGGACTCCCTCCGTACGGCGGTGCCGCCCTTGGCCGCGACCACCGCCGGTCCGTCCGCGTCCGCCGTCTCCTCCTTGGCGTCCATCACCTCGAAGTACCGCTCCGTCGCGGTCGCCGACTCCTGGCTCATCGCCAGCAGGAAGCCGATCGACTCCACCGGCCAGCGCAGCGCCAGCGCCGTCGACAGGAAGGCGACCAGCGTGCCCGTGGACAGATGACCGTCGGCGACCTGGATCGTGCCCAGCACCAGCGCCGCGCCGATGGCCACCTCGGGGATGACCATGATCAGCGCCCAGATGCCCGCCAGCAGACGGGCCTTGCCCAGCTCCGTACCGCGCAGCCGCTCCGCGAGCGCCCGGAACGCGAGGGCCTGGCTGCGGTGCCTGCCGAAGCCCTTCACGATCCGTACGCCGAGGACGCTCTCCTCGACCACCGTCGTCAGATCGCCCACCTGGTCCTGCGCCTTGCGCGCGACCAGTGAGTACTTCGCCTCGAAGAGCGAGCAGAGGATGACCAGCGGCACCACGGGCGCCAGCAGCACCAGCCCGAGCGTCCACTCCTGCATCAGCAGAATCAGGAATCCGACCAGGATCGTCGTCCCGTTCACCAGCAGGAAGGTCAGCGGAAAGGCCAGAAACATACGCAGCAGCATCAGGTCCGTCGTGCCGCGCGACAGCAACTGGCCCGATGGCCACCGGTCGTGGAACGCGATCGGCAGCCGTTGGAGATGCCGGTAGAGATCCGCCCGCATCGCCGCCTCGACCCCCGCCAGCGGCCTGGCCACCAACCAACGCCGGAAGCCGAAGAGCACCGCCTCGAGGATCCCGAGCAGCAGGAGATAGAGAGCGCCACGCCAGATGCCGCCCGTGTCACCCTCCGCGATCGGGCCGTCGACCATCCACTTCAGTACGAGGGGGAAGACGAGGGCCAGCGACGAGGCCAGCACCGCGACGAACGCGGCGCTGAACAGGCGCACGCGCACCGGCCGTACATACGGCCACAGCCTGAGCAGCGAACGCACGGCGGAGCGGTTCTGGACCGTGGAGGGATCCTTGGTAGGTACATCTTCGGAGGTCGGCATCAAGGCGAGCCTACGTATCACCACTGACAGTGCCCACCGATTTCCGGCTGACGTCGGTGTCGGTGTCGGCATCCGAGGGAGGGCGCCTGCCGTCGGCGTCGACCGGGGCTGATGCCGCCATCAACCGATCGGTTGATACGAGGTCGAGCGCGATGGCCGATGCCGTCCCGTGCCGCGTGGCGGCATCCTGCTGCCATGGCGATCATCGAAGTGAACGGCCTGCGCAAGGCCTACGGGGGAAAGCCCGCCGTCGACGGTGTCGATTTCACCGTCGAGGAGGGCGAGATCTTCGGGATCCTCGGTCCCAACGGTGCCGGCAAGACGACGACCGTCGAATGCGTCGAGGGGCTCAGGGTCCCCGACGCCGGTACGGTCCGGGTCGCCGGACTCGATCCGGTCGGCGACCACGAGCAGGTCACACAACTCCTCGGCGCACAGCTCCAGGAGAGTGAACTCCAGCCGAAGCTGACGGTGCGCGAGGCGCTGGAGCTGTACTCCGCGTTCTACCCCAAGCCCGTCGACTGGCGTCCCCTCGCCGGCCGCCTCGGACTCGAATCCAAGCTCTCGACGCGCTTCGCGAAGCTGTCCGGCGGCCAGAAACAGCGGCTGTTCATCGCGCTGTCCCTGATCGGCGGTCCGCGCGTGGTCGTGCTCGACGAGCTGACCACCGGTCTGGACCCGCGTGCCCGCCGCGACACCTGGAGCCTGATCGAGGAGATCAGGGACTCCGGGGTGACCGTGCTGCTGGTCACCCACTTCATGGAGGAGGCGCAGCGGCTCTGCGACCGTATCGCCGTGATCGACCGGGGGAAGGTGGCCGCGCTCGACACCCCGTCCGGGCTGATCGCGCGCTCGACCGCGTCCACCGTCATCTCGTTCACGCCGTCGGAGCCGCTGCGGGACGAGGACCTGGCCGCGCTGCCCAAGGCGGTGTCCGTCGAGACGAAGGGCGACCGGATCGTCATCAACGGCACCGACGAGACCGTCAACGCGGTCATCACGCTGCTCGCCCGCCACCGCGTCACGGCGCACCAGCTCCGGGTCACCGAGGCGACGCTGGACGACGCGTTCCTCGACCTCACGCAGACGGGGACCGGGACGGCGGCGAACACCGGCACGGACACCCCCACCGGCACAGACACGGGCACTGCCACGGGCACCGCCACCGGTACGGGCACCGCCGCCACCGCTCCACAGCCCGAAGAGAGGGTCTGACATGGCCTCCGCGTCCACCGCCGTCCTCAAGACCGAGGCGCGCCTGCTGACCCGCGAGCCGGGGGTGCTCTTCTGGATCATCACCTTTCCGACCCTCCTGATGGTGATCCTCGGGCTGATCCCCGGCTTCGACGACCCCGACCCCGACCTCGGCGGCCGTCGGGTCATCGACCTGTACGTCCCCGTCGCCGCCCTGCTCGCCGTGATCATGGCCGGGCTCCAGGCCATGCCGCCGATCCTGATCGGCTACCGCGAGCGCGGCATCCTGCGCCGTATGTCCACGACGCCCGTGCGTCCCACCACGCTGCTCGTCTCGCAGCTCGTGCTGCTCGGCGGCGGTGCGCTCGCCTCGGCCGTGCTGGTGATCGCCGTCGGCAGGATCGCCTTCGGCGTGGCGCTGCCCGGCCAGATCGCCGGCTATCTGCTGGCGCTGGTCCTCGCGACGGCCGGCGCCCTGGCGCTGGGCGGGCTGGTCTGCGCGATCGCCCGGACCCAGAAGGCGGGCCAGGCCATCGGCTCGGCCCTGTTCTTCCCGTCGATGTTCACCGCGGGCGTGTGGCTGCCCGTCCAGACGATGCCCGACCTGCTGCGCGACATCGTCGGCTACTCGCCCATGGGCGCCGCCTCCGAGGCGCTCGACGCCGCGATGCGCGGCGGCTGGCCGCACTGGGTGGACCTGGGCGTGATGGCTCTGTGGACGCTCCTGCTGACCGCCGGCGCCGCCCGCTGGTTCCGCTGGGAATGACCACCGGCGGGAGGCCGGGGGAGCGCGTGCCGGGGCGGGACGCGGGGGCCGGGCGGGTGCGGACCACAGGGGGGTCCGCAGCCGCCCCGGCCCTCTCCGGCCGCCACCAAGGACGGGGCACACTGTGTGGATGACGACAGCCGGGGCGGGGCGCGGGGCGGTCTCCGTGGAGGAGCGGTGGGAGCAGTTCCACCGGCGGGGTCCCTATGCCCTGCTGGCGCTCTCCACCGTGATCTCGGCCCTCAGCGTGGACGCCTTCGGCATGACGCGCACCGAGCAGTACACGGCCGGGGCGCTGGTCGTCGCCGCCGTTGCCCTCCAGCTGTGCTGGAGCCGGATCGAGCGCGGTCTGCCGCTGCGCGGGGGCGAGCCGTCGACCGCCGGCCTCGTCTACTACGGCGTACGGACCGTCATCGCCTTCGTCCTCACCTGGCTCAACCCGCTCTTCGCGATCTACGCCGTCCTCGGCTACTTCGACAGCGGTCATCTGCTGCCCAAGCGCGCAGTCAGGGCCGGACTCCTCGTCTACGCCGTCATCATGTCGGGCTCGCAGTCCGGCGGCCTGCCACCGGCCGGCATTCTCCAGTGGGTCCTCTTCGCCGGGCTCCTCCTGCTCAACGGCTCCCTCACCCTCGTCTTCGCCCATCTCGGCCGCAGGGAGTCCGAGGTCGCCGCCGAGAGGTCCGCGACCATCACCGAGCTCGAACAGGCCAACGCCCGTCTTGAGCAGGCCCTGGAGGAGAACGCGGGGCTGCACGCCCAGCTCCTCGTCCAGGCCCGGGAGGCGGGCGTCGCCGACGAGCGCCGCAGGCTCGCCGCCGAGATCCACGACACCATCGCCCAGGGGCTGACCGGCATCATCGCCCAGCTCCAGGTGGTGACCGCCACCTCCGATCCCGAGCTGGCCCGCGAGCATCTGACGCGGGCCGCAGCCCTCGCCCGGCACAGCCTCGGCGAGGCGCGCCGCTCGGTGCGCAACCTCGGCCCGGCGGCCCTGGACCACGACACCCTGGCCGAGGCCCTGAAGAAGACCGTCGCCGAATGGTCCGACCGGACCGGTGTGCGGGCCGGGTTCACGGTCACCGGCACGGAGGAGCCCCTGCACGACGAGGTCGCCGCCACGCTGCTGCGCATCGCCCAGGAAGCCCTCGCCAACACCGCCAAGCACGCCGTGGCCGACCGGGCCGGCGTCACCCTCTCGTACATGGGCCACGAGATCACCCTCGACGTACGGGACGACGGGCGCGGCTTCGACCCCCTCGTGCTGCGCCCCCGCTCCGGTTCGAACGGATTCGGCCTCGACGGCATGCGCGCCCGCGCGGAACGCATAGCGGGCACCGTCACCGTGGAGTCGGAGGTGGGCGGCGGCACGGCGGTCTCGGCTCGCGTACCTTTGGTCCGTCATGCCAGAGCGGACCATCACCCTGATCGTCGTCGATGACCATCCCGTCGTACGGGACGGTCTGCGCGGCATGTTCGAGTCCGCCGACGGCTTCGAGGTGCTGGGCGAGGCGTCGGGCGGCGTCGCCGGTGTCGAACTGGCGCTCCGTGTGGACCCGGACGTCGTCCTGATGGACCTGCGGATGCCCGACGGCGGGGGAGTCGACGCGATTGCTGCGCTGACCCGGCGCGGCGCCCGTGCCAAGGTGCTCGTCCTCACCACGTACGACACGGACTCCGACACGATCCCCGCGATAGAGGCGGGCGCCACCGGCTACCTCCTCAAGGACGCGCCGCGCGAGGAGCTGTTCACGGCGGTACGGGCGGCGGCCGAGGGGCGTACGGTCCTGTCGCCCGCCGTCGCGTCCCGGCTGGTCTCCCGCGTCCGTACGCCCGTCGCGGGCAACGAAGCGCTCTCCGCGCGTGAGCGCGAGGTCCTCGAACTCGTCGCGCGGGGCACGTCGAACCGCGAGATCGCCGCCGAGCTGTTCATCAGCGAGGCGACGGTGAAGACCCATCTCACGCACATATATGCCAAGTTGGGCGTCAAGGACCGGGCGGCGGCCGTCGCCGTGGGGTACGACCGCAAGATCCTCGGCTGAGTCCCGTACCGCTCTCCTTCCAAGGAGGCGACGGCTCCAGAAGACAGCGACCTCCCCTCCTGAAGAGGCGGCGAGACTCACCCCCGTACGCGCAGCAGCAGCACCGCCCGCGCGGGCACCGTCGTGACCGTCCCCCCGTCGAGCACCGTCCCGGGCTCCTCCTCCTGGTCCTCCGACGAGGTGTCGACCACCAGCTCGTACGACCGCGCCCACGGCTCGCCGGGCAGCGCGAAGTCCTGCGGCCGGGACCCCGAGTGCAGCACCGCCAGGAAGCTGTCGTCGGTGATCTTCCGCCCCCGCGCGTCGCGCCCGGGGATGTCGCGCCCCGACAGGAACAGCCCGAGCGTCGAGGCGGGCGCGTACCAGTCCCGCTCGGTCATCTCCTTGCCGTCGGGCCTGAACCACGCCAGGTCGCGCAGCCCCTCGGGCGCCTGTGCGCGGCCGGAGAAGAACGCGCGGCGACGCAGCACCGGATGGGCGTTCCGCAGCGCCAGGAGCCGCCTGGTGAGCCGGTAGAGGCCGTAGGAGCCCGGCTGGTCGAGCAGGGACCAGTCGAGCCAGCTCGTCCCGTTGTCCTGGCAGTACGCGTTGTTGCTGCCGCCCTGCGTACGGCCCATCTCGTCGCCCGCGACCAGCATCGGCACACCGGTCGACAGCAGCAGGGTGGTGAGGAGGTTGCGCAGTTGCCGCCGCCGCAGGGCGTTGACCTCGGGGTCGTCGGTCTCGCCCTCCACGCCGCAGTTCCAGGCGCGGTTGTCGTCCGTGCCGTCCCTGTTGCCCTCGCCGTTCGCCTCGTTGTGCTTGTGCTCGTAACTGACGAGGTCGCGCAGGGTGAAGCCGTCGTGGGCGGTGACGAAGTTGACGGACGCGTACGGCCGCCGGCCGCCCCACGCGTACAGGTCGCTCGACCCGGACAGCCGGTAACCCAGATCCCGTACGTCGGGTGTGGCGCCGCGCCAGAAGTCGCGTACGGCGTCCCGGTAGCGGTCGTTCCACTCGGCCCACAGCGGCGGGAAGGACCCGACCTGGTAGCCGCCGTCGCCGACGTCCCACGGTTCGGCGATGAGCTTCACCCGCCGCAGTACCGGATCCTGCGCGATCACGGCCAGGAAGGGCGACAGCATGTCGACGTCGTGCATGGAGCGGGCGAGCGCCGCCGCCAGGTCGAAGCGGAACCCGTCGACGCCCATCTCCGTGACCCAGTACCGCAGTGAGTCCGTGATCAGCCGCAGGACCTGCGGCTGGACGACATGGAGGGTGTTGCCGCAGCCCGTGTAGTCGCTGTATCTGCGGGCGTCGGCCTGGAGGCGGTAGTAGCCGCGGTTGTCGATGCCGCGCAGGGACAGCGTCGGGCCGAGCTCGCCCGCCTCCGCCGTGTGGTTGTAGACGACGTCGAGGATGACCTCGATCCCGGCGTCGTGCAGCGCGCGCACCATCTGCTTGAACTCGCCGACCTGCTGTCCCCGGGTGCCGCCCGCCGCGTAGTCGGCGTGCGGGGCGAAGTAGCCGATGGAGTTGTAGCCCCAGTAGTTGCGCAGGCCCCGGCGCAGCAGATGGTCCTCGTGCGCGAACTGGTGCACCGGCAGCAGCTCGACGGCGGTCACCCCGAGCCGTACGAGATGCTCGATCGCCGCCGGGTGGGCGAGGCCCGCGTAGGTGCCGCGCAGCTCGTCGGGGATGCCCGGATGGCGCATGGTGAAGCCGCGTACGTGCAGCTCGTAGATGACCGTGTCCGCCCAGGGTGTCTTGGGGCGCCGGTCGTCGGCCCACGTGTCGTCGGGGGCGTCGTCGTGGACGACCACTCCCTTGGGGACGTACGGCGCGGAGTCGTGCTCGTCGCGCACCGTGTCGGCTACCTGCTGCTGCGGCCAGTCGCGCACATGGCCGTACACCTCCGGCGGCAGCGCGAAGTCGCCGTCGACGGCGCGCGCGTACGGGTCGAGGAGCAGTTTCGCCGGATTCCAGCGGGCTCCCGTCCAGGGATCCCAGCGGCCGTGCACGCGGAAGCCGTAACGCTGTCCGGGGCGTATGTCCGGCACGAAACCGTGCCAGATCTCGTGCGTCAGCTCGGTCAGTGGAAGGCGGGTCTCCACGGCGCCGCCTCCTACGGAGGCCGCGCCCCCGGCCAGGTCGCCGTCCGCGCCGCCGTCCGGGGCTTCCGCGTCGTCGAAGAGGCACAGCTCGACGGCCTCCGCGCCGCCCGCCCAGAGGGCGAAGTTCGTCCCCGCGACCCCGTCCGGACCCACCCGGTACCGCGCCCCCAGCGGCGTCGGCGCACCCGGCCACACCTCGGGCGGGGGAGCGGCGGAGGCCGCCTCCCCGACGGCCTCCGTCCCGCTCCCCGCCTCTCGCCCGACGTCCGTCCCGACGCCCGGCTCGACCTCTTCGACCGGATCTCTCACATGATCCATCATCGGATCCTGGACCGGTTCCCGCACTGTCTCCTGCTCGGCTGCGCTCGCCACCTGTCAGGCCTCCCGGCTCGTCGGCCCCGCGCGTCCGGCTGCCACGGCGTCCCGGCCGTGGCTCCCCCTCGCGTGGTCCTCCCACGTGTTCTGCCCGCCGGAAGGGTCCCGCTCACGTTTCCCCCGCAGGGGGGTCGTCGTTGGGTGGGTCGTGACACACGTACTGAAGCGGGCAAGGACCGGCGTCGCCGCCGTCCTGACATGGGCAGGACTGATGGCGGGGCTGGTCGGACTGACGGGATGCACCGTCGGCGAGACCTTCACCGAAAGCAAGTCCCGGGCGCCTGGGGACACGATTCGTATCAGCCCCGAGGACGGGGCCAGGAACATCAATCGCGGTGACCGGATCGAGGTGAGGATTCCCGACGGCCGGCTGGAGCGGGTCGAGGTCGCGCGGGTCGACGGCGCGCAGCGCACGAAGCTGCCGGGCCGCACCTCCGACGACGGACTCGTATGGTCGCCGGATGCGGAGGCGCGCGTCGTGCTCGCCGCCAAATACAGCGTCGACGTGGTCGCCGTGGACGGCGAGGGCCGCAGATCGGCCCGGCACTCCACCTTCACCACCGCCGTGCCGAAGCACCGCTTCATCGGCTACTTCCAGCCCGAGAACCGTTCGACCGTCGGCACCGGCATGATCGTCTCCTTCGACTTCAACCGGAAGATCGAGAACCGCGCGGCCGTCCAGCGCGCCGTCCGCGTCACCTCCGATCCGCCGGTCGAGGTCGTCGGGCACTGGTTCGGCGACCGGCGGCTGGATTTCCGGCCCCGGGAGTACTGGAAGCCGGGCACCAAGGTCACCGTCGACCTGCGGCTGCGGGACGTCCAGGCCGCGCCGGGCGTCTTCGGCATCCAGGAGAAGACCGTCGGATTCACGATCGGCCGCTCCCAGGTGTCCCTCGTGGACGCGGAGAAACACACCATGGAGGTACGGCGCGACGGTGCGCTGGTCTCGACGGTGCCGATCACGGCCGGGGCGCCCAAGACCACGACGTACAACGGGAAGATGGTCGTCACCGAGCTGTACGACGTGACGCGGATGAACGGCGCGACGGTGGGCTTCGGCGGCGAGTACGACATCAAGGACGTGCCGCACGCCCTGCGCCTGACGACGTCGGGGACGTTCCTGCACGGCAACTACTGGGCCACGCCGGACACGTTCGGCTCGACCAACGTCAGCCACGGGTGCGTCGGACTGCGAGACGTCAAGGGCGGCAGCGCGGACACCCCGGCGGGCTGGTTCTTCGACAGGACACTCGTCGGCGATGTCGTGGAAGTGGTCAACTCCCGCGACAGGACCGTCGCTCCGGACAACGGACTGGGCGGCTGGAACGTCGACTGGCCGAAGTGGAAGGCGGGTTCCGCGGTCACCGGCTGACGCACGGAGCCGTACGGCTCCCCGAGAAACGACCTCGCACCCACCCTCACCTGCGTGACCGTCCCTGATTCCAGGAGACGTTGGAACGGAACAGTGACAATCCCGGGGAGTCCGGGACGGCTCGCGGTGTGATTATCTAGCGCCGTGCGCGCGAGCAAAGCGCGCGGGGGTGTGGAGCCCGGTCGTGCGTCGTTCGCACCCGGCTCCGAGGCCGAGGCGGGGCCCGGCCGTGTGAGGGGAGACGACCATTGAACGGGCAGCCGATATCGGGGGCATCGGCGGAAGCCGGCCGGACACGGCGAGCGGGACGGGGCACAGGGCTCGCGGCGTTCGCGCTGGGGGGCCTGCTCCTGTTCGTGACGGCGTGCGGCGGCGGAGGCGGCGAGGGCGGCGACAGCGGTGACGGCAAGGGCGAGAAGGACGGCGGGAAGGTCGAGAACGCCGCCTCGCAGGCCGTCGTGATGGTCGCGCCCAAGGACGGCGCGAAGTCGGTAGCGACGAGCGGCGCGCTCAAGATCACCGCGAGCAAGGGCAAGCTGACGACCGTCAACGTCGAGGACAGCAAGGGCAACGCGGTCGACGGCAAGATCGCTGCCGGTGGTACGGCCTGGGAGCCGGCCCGGCATCTGGCCGGAGCGACCAAGTACACGGTGCACGCGATCGCCAAGGACTCCGAGGGCCGGGTGTCGGCGAAGGACACCACCTTCACCACCCTCGTACCGAAGAACACCTTCATCGGTCACTACACGCCCGAGGACGGCTCGACGGTCGGCGTCGGCATGCCGGTCTCGCTCAACTTCACCCGTGGGATCACCGATCCCGAGGCGGTGGAGCGGGCCATCAAGGTGACCGCCGAGCCGTCGGTCCCCGTCGAGGGGCACTGGTTCGGCAACGACCGGCTCGACTTCCGGCCCGAGAAGTACTGGGCCGCGGGCACGAAGGTGACCGTGGAGCTCAACCTCGACGGTGTCGAGGGGCGGCCCGGCGTCTACGGCGAGCAGGCCAAGACGGTGAAGTTCACCATCGGCCGCTCCATGGTCTCCACGGTGGACGCCAAGGCCAAGACGATGAAGATCGTCAAGGACGGCAAGCAGATCAAGAAGATCGCGATCACCGCGGGCGCGCCGTCGACCACCACGTACAACGGCGAGATGGTCATCAGCGAGAAGCACAAGGTGACGCGGATGAACGGCGCGACGGTGGGCTTCGGCGGCGAGTACGACATCAAGGACGTGCCGCACGCGATGCGCCTGTCCACATCGGGCACCTTCATCCACGGCAACTACTGGGCGTCCGCAGGGACGTTCGGCTCTGCCAACGTCAGTCACGGGTGCGTCGGACTGCGCGACGTACGGGGCGGCTACGACAAGAACATGCCGTCCGCGTGGTTCTACGACCAGTCGATCATCGGTGACGTGGTGATCGTGAAGAACTCCGACGACAAGAAGATCGCCCCGGACAACGGCCTCAACGGCTGGAACATGCCCTGGGCGCAGTGGACGAAGTAGTCCCCGAGTAGCCCCCGTACGGCACCGGCGCGGTCCCGTCCCGGTCCCCGCGTCGCGGAACCGAGGACGGGCCCCGAGGGCCCGGCGCACCCCGACCAGGATGCGCCGGGCCCTTCCGCGTACCGGAGTCCTTGCCGGTACCAGGCTCTAACCTGCCTGGTATGTCATCTGTGAATCTCGAAGTCTCCGGCGGCGTCGGCACCATCCGGCTCGACCGCCCGCCCATGAACGCGCTGAACATCGCGATCCAGGACCGCCTCCTCGAACTCGCGGCGGAGGCCGGGCGCCGCGACGACGTCAGGGCCGTGATCCTGTACGGCGGCGAGAAGGTGTTCGCCGCCGGCGCGGACATCAAGGAGATGCGCGACATGGACCACGCGGCGATGATCGTACGGTCCCGGGCCCTCCAGGAGTCCTTCACGGCCGTGGCGCGGATCCCCAAGCCCGTGGTCGCCGCAGTCACCGGCTACGCGCTGGGCGGCGGCTGCGAGTTGGCGCTCTGCGCCGACTTCCGGATCGCCGCCGACAACGCGAAGCTCGGCCAGCCCGAGATCCTGCTCGGCCTGATCCCGGGTGCGGGCGGCACCCAGCGCCTGGCCCGGCTGATCGGCCCCTCCAAGGCCAAGGACCTTATCTTCACCGGCCGTCAGGTGAAGGCGCCCGAGGCGCTCGCGCTGGGGCTCGTCGACCGCGTCGTACCGGCGGAGGAGGTCTACGAGCAGGCGCACGCGTGGGCCGCGAGGCTCGCCCAGGGACCGGCGCTCGCGCTGCGGGCGGCCAAGGAGACCGTGGACGCCGGTCTGGAGACCGATCTGGAGACGGGCCTCGCCATCGAACGGAACTGGTTCGCGGGCCTGTTCGCCACCGAGGACCGCGAGCGCGGCATGCGCAGCTTCGTGGAGGAGGGGCCGGGCAAGGCCAAGTTCCTTTGATCGCACCGTGGTTGGACAGCCGACGCGGGTGCGTCAACCTGGTGCCCGGCTCAGCTCCGCCTTAAGGCAACCTTAAGGCGGAGCGGTTGATCACATCCGGTGATCACCCGTGTGTGACGTGTTATCGCAGATCAGGATGGGTAACGAGGGCGGCTTCCTGCCATGGTCATATGCCAAACTCCCTTGTCCGGGTGGGCTGTTCGGGGGTGTCCAATCCCTCGGAACGGCCCCGGCGGCCCGTCTGGGCAGCCATGATGGACACATGGCGGGCCTTGAGGGTGTGGAACAACCGCGGCATGGCGGCGACGCGGCCGCTACGCGATTGACGCCGGCCGTCGAGGACGAACAGGCGCGCGGAGTGCTCGAACTGTTCGGCAATCCGACGGAAGCGGAAGTCCGGCTGC
Source organism: Streptomyces sp. NPDC060366 (assembly GCF_042725135.1). Lineage (NCBI taxonomy): Bacteria > Bacillati > Actinomycetota > Actinomycetes > Kitasatosporales > Streptomycetaceae > Streptomyces > Streptomyces sp. NPDC060366. The sequence continues at coordinate 727,873 of NZ_JBHXDC010000003.1, forward strand.
CGTCCCGCCCCGAGTCCGCCCTGGCGGCACGCAGACTCACCCATGTCGTCGTCCTGCGCCAGTGGGCGCTCTCCCCGCAGATGGCCGAGCACGCGGTGCTGCTCGTCTCCGAACTCGTCGGCAACGCCGTACGGCACACCGGCGCCCGCGTCTTCGGCCTGCGGATGCTGCGCCGCCGCGGCTGGATCCGCATCGAGGTGCGGGATCCCTCCCGCGGACTGCCGTGCCTGCTGCCGGTGCGCGAGATGGACACCAGCGGACGTGGGCTGTTCCTGGTGGACAAGCTCTCCGACCGGTGGGGCGTGGACCTGCTGCCGCGGGGCAAGACGACCTGGTTCGAGATGCGGGTGTCGGACCGCCGTCCCTGAGGCTGCTGCCGGGCTGCCGCCGAGGTGGCGGAGACGGGCCGATAATCTGACCCCTGTCAGTAGGGATCAAGAAGGGGCGGAAGCAGTGGCGGACATCGAAGAGGCGCGCAAGGCGTTCGACCGTTTCGACGGGAACAGCGACGGGCTGATCACGGCGGCGGAGTACAAGAGCGCGATGGCGCAGCTCGGCGACTTCCATGTGACGGAGACCGTCGCCCAGGCCGTGATCAACGCCCACGACTCCAACAACGACGGCCTCCTCACCTTCGAGGAATTCCTGGCGTCCCGCGCGAAGGGTTAGTCCTGTGGCCGGGTCGCGCCGCGGTTGAGGACGAGCCGGCCACCGCACCGGGCCTGGCCGGCCACCGCACGGGAGGGGACGAGGGTGCCGACACGGGCCAAGGCCGTCGGCGTCGGCGGCGCCGTGCTGGCACTGCTCGTCGTGCTGTACGGCGCGGGCGTCGCCTCGCGCGGCACCGGCGAGCTGCGCATACCCGCCGCCGGCACCACCTCCCTGCTGCGCGCCGCGGTCTTCACCGCGCTCGCGCTGCACCTGGGGGAACTGGCCGGTGCCGCGCTCGCCCGCACCGGCCCGCTGCCCCGGACCCTGGCGCTCCCCGCCGCGCTGGCCGGAGCCGCCGCGTCGGCCGGGCAGATCGTGGTCCTCGCGGTGGTGAGCGACCTCGACGTCCCCGCGACGTACGGCACCCGCGAGGGCGGCCTGCTGCTCGTCATGGCCAACGGCTTCCTGCTCGCCGCCGGTTGCGCCGCTACCGGCCGGCCCCGCTGGGCGCTCGTCCCGCTCGCCGGGGTCGTCCTCGCGGAGGCGCTGCGCGCCCACCCGGAGCCGTACACCCCGGAATTGGGCACGGCCCTCACGGTCGTCCATCTGACCGCCGCGTCCCTGTGGGTCGGCGGCCTCTGCCATGTCCTGCGCACGATGTGGCTGCGCCGCGCCGACCCGGCGGACGCCCGGGCCGTGCTGACCCGCTACGCGCGCGGCGCCGTCTGGCTGCTGGTCGTGCTGGCCGCCACCGGAACGCTGTCCACGCTGCGCCGGCTGCCCGCCGACGTGGTGGTGACGTCGGCGTACGGCCGTGTCCTGATCGCCAAGCTCGTACTCGTCGCCGTGGCGAGCGCGTTGGCCCTGGTGGCGCGCCGACGGCTGCTGCACAGCCGCGACGCGCATCTCGCGGCCCGCGTCGAACTGGTCGTCCTGGCCGCCGTGGTGCTGCTCTCCGCCGTCCTCACGGTGGTCCCGGACCCGCACTGGCTCAGCACGCGCTGAACGACTCGGCCCGCCACGGGCCGGGTCAGGCGGCGGCGACGTCCGGCGCCGGCTCCTCGGGTACGCGCCGCAGCCTGATCTCGTTCGGCAGGTCCGAGTACTCGTCGTGCCGCAGCGCCCAGCCCTGCGCCTCGGCGGCCCTGAGCAGGTAACCGGCGCCCACGGCGCGGTACTTGCGCACCGGTATCTCGCAGGTCCACGGCGGCACCACGCCCTTGCGGGTGGTGGTCGCCGCGCTCGTGTGCCTCGCCACGGCCTCGTCGGCGCGCGCCCGGTAGAAGTCCGCGTCGCCCTCGTGCCGCAGCTCGGGCCACGACACGAACCACCGGGGCCACACCTCCACGCGGTCGCCCAACGCGTCGAGGCCCCTGAAGAACCCCTTCTCCGCGCCGGGGATCAGCTTCAGCAGATCGCCCACGAGACTGAACGCGAGCAGCGCGGCGAACCCCGCCAGGACGAGAGCCCAGTGCAGCGGCAGCAGGACGACCGTGAGAACGAAGCGCGCCACGAGATTCGCGGTGGACCGCACGGGCACCGGCTCCCAGCAACTGTCGGGATACATGGCCGGGCCGCTCCTGGGACATCGCGTACGTGATCGGTGGGTCTCGGGTCTCCGGGGCGATGATCGTAGTGGTCCGTGTGGCTGTCAACGATTTGACGTTTCGTTCACTTCCTCCACATTCTCACCGCACTGGATTACCGCGGATGTTCGCGTCTCCGCACGTCCACGGCCCGTCGGGCTCCCGCCCGGCAATACTCCGGACCTGGCCGGGCATGGTGAAGCGGGAGAGGAGAGTCGTCGAGGGGCGCACGGCGGCACATCCCGCCGCACCGGACGGGGGAGATGCCCGCCGCTACTTCCGTGCGGCATCCTCTGTTGAACGACGTGGACGAGTACGAGATGAGCGGCACGGCGAGGGAACACGGATCGTGAGAACAGAGAACACGGACATGCTGGCTTTTGTTCGGGCACGCCTGGACGAGGAGGAGCAGGTCGCGCGGGCGGCCGGCGGCGAGCGCTGGCGGTGCCCTCCCGAGGCGCCGGGGGAGGTCCACGACCGGTCCGGCGGGATCTCGTTCAGTGTGCGGACGCAGGGGTACGACCGCCACATCGCCCTCCAGGACCCGGCGCGCACGCTGCGCCGGATCGAGACGAGCAGAGTGCTCCTGGGTGAGTACGCGGAGGTCGCGCACCTGGACGTCGACCGCCCCGAGCACGACTTCCCCTCCGGCCGCGCCGTGGGGCTGGGCTTCGTCGTCCGCCAGATGGCGGCGGAGCACGCCGGGCACAGCGACTACCAGGCGAGATGGCTGCCGCGGTTCGCGAGGTAGCCAACTGCCCTGGAACGGTGGCCCGTTCGGGCTTCGGTGAATGCGATCGCGGCGCGAATCGGGCACGTCACCGCCCGTGTTCGCGAAGTGACCGCCTCATATGCCGATCGGATATACGATCACTCAACAATGTTCGGCACGGGGGTAGTTGACGAGTCGCGCCCATCCTGAACCACCCACGGACCGCTGCGGACGACTCACCGCCGGACATCGACTTCAGCCAACTCGAAGGTTTTCCCATGGTCCGATCCCCCACCACCCCCGCGTCCCGGCCGAGTTCCCGTGGGGCACGGCTCCTGTGGCCGGTGGCGCAGCTTCTGGCCCTACTCGCCATCGCGGTCGGCGTGGTGGCCCTGGCCGGTGTACACATCGGGGCGGCGGTGGCGTACGGCGCGGTCGCCCTGCTGGTGCCGGTCACCATGGAATCCCTGCGCAGACGGCACCGCGACGCCGTGGCGGACGCCGCCGAGCGGCGGGCCGAGGTCGATCGTGTACGGGCCGAGGCGGCCGGCCGTGAGGCCCACTGGCACAAGCACACCCGGAACCGGGCCGAACTGGTGCGCGCGGAAGTCGAGTTCCTCGTCACGAAGCGGTTGCCCGCGGCCTTCTCCCGGACCGAGATCCCGCGACCGCACTACAGCGACGACGAGTTGGGCGCGGGTGTCGCCGAGTGGTTCGACCGGCTGCTGACCGCCGTCACGGAGGAGGCCGACGACCGCGAGGAGTCGCAGCGCCTCTCGCTGGTCGAGCTGGCGAGCCGGGTGCAGACCTCCGCGCACCGGATCCAGGCGACCGTGACCGGTCTGGCCGACCGCTACCCCGGCGACACGGACCTGCTGGAGACCACCATGCTGGTGGACCACGCCGCCACCCAGCAGGCCCGGCACGCGCAGAGCCTCAAGGTGCTGTGCGGCGAGTGGCCCGGCCAGCAGTGGCAGCGGCCGCTCGCGCTGGTTGACGTCGTCCGCGCGGCGTCCGGCCGTATCGTCGCCTTCAAGCGCGTCGAGGTCAGCGGTGACCCCGACGTGGGCGTCACGCCGTCCGTGGTCGAACCGCTGATCCACCTCATGGCCGAACTGCTCGCCAACGCCACGGAGTACTCGCCGCCGAAGACGGGCGTGCCCGTGACGGTGCGTACGGTGCAGCGCGGCGCGGTCATCGAGGTCGACGACGGCGGCCTCGGCCTGGACGAGTACCGGCTCGCCGAGGCGCGCGAGATCGTCTCGGGCCGCCGGCTCCTCGGCGTCGGCGACGTCGGCGAGATCCCGCAGACCGGCCTCGCGGTGGTGGGCCGCTTCGCCGAACGGCACGGCTTCCAGGTCGACCTCGGGCCCTCGCCGTACGGCGGTGTCCGCGCCGTGGTCCTGGTGCCGGTGGACGTACTGGAAACGCTCGCGCCCGCCGGTACACCGGCGGGGCGGGTCCTGCCCGCGACCCAGCCGGTCCCCGAGGTCCCCGCACCCGCGCCGCGAACGGAGCCGGAGGCGGCGCCCGCACCGGTCGAGCCGCCCGCCGTCGCCGCGCCGGACCGGACATCGGCCCCCGCCGCCGCGCCCGCGATCCCCGCTCCGGCCGCCGATCCCGACGCGCCGCGCACCGGCCGACGGCTCCCGCAGCGGCGTTCGCGGCGCGAGGACTACGCGCCCCGCGCGGGGGCGGTGACCCCCGCCCCCTCCGCCGTCACCCCGCCGGGCTCGCCGGAAGAGGCCGGCGACTGGATGGAGCGGTTCTTCGAGGGCGGTCGCTCGCTGCCGTCCCCCGACGAGCCCGCCGCCCAGGACCCGGCCCCGGACCCCGCCCCCAACGAGGGCCTGCACGGCCCGTCTTCCTCCGCCATCCCCCACCCCCCAGAAGGACAGACGTGAGTATGAGCTACGTGGAGAACCCGGAGCAGCGCGGTTGGATGATCGCCGACGTCGCCGTCGTACCGGGCGTCGAGCGGGTCATCGTGTTCAGCGCCGACGGACTCCTGCTGGCCAGTTCGGACGGAATGGACCGGGACGCCGCCGAGCGTCTGTCGGCCAGTTGCTCCGGGCTCCAGTCCCTCGGCCGCAGTCTCGGCCGGGAGTTCGGCGAGGACGGCGGAGCCGTGCACCAGCAGATGGTCGAGTTCAACGGCGGTTTCCTCTTCATGCGCAGCGCCAACGGCGCCCATCTCGCGGTGGTGACGGGCCCCGTGGTGGACCCGAAGCTCGTCGCCCGGCAGATGCAGGCGCAGGTGATGAAGATCGGCGCGGGCAACCTGAGCAGCCCGCCGAGGCAGGACTCCGTATGAACGGGCCGGGAGGGGAGTACGACGACAGCGCAGGCGCGTTACGTCCGTACGTGATCACCAAGGGGCGCTCCCGGCCGAGCCGCAACACCATAAGCATCGAGACACTCCTCGTGGCGATCAGCCCACCACGCGCCCTGCCGGTCTCGGCGACCAGGGAAGAACGCGCCCTGGTGCGGATGTGCGAGCGGCTGCTGTCCCTCGTGGAGGCGGCCGCGCACCTCGGTCTGCCGGTCAGCCTGGTGAAGGTGCTGGCGTCCGATCTCGTCGACAGCGGTCATCTCTCCGCCCGTTCGGGTGTCCCCAAGGCCGCCCTGCCCGACTCGCAACTCCTCCAGGAGGTACTGGATGGTCTCCGTCGGCTCCGCTGACCGCTACTTGCCCGACACTGTCCAGCAGGCCGTCAAGATTCTCGTCGTGGGCGCGTTCGGCGTCGGCAAGACCACGCTGGTCGGCTCGGTCAGCGAGATCGAGCCCCTGCGCACCGAGGAGGTCATGACGCAGGCGAGCGTCGGCGTGGACGACCTGGCCGGAATGAGTACGAAGACCACGACCACCGTCGCGATGGACTTCGGCCGGATCACCCTCAACTCCCGCCTCGTGCTGTACCTGTTCGGGACTCCGGGACAGCGCCGCTTCTGGGATCTGTGGGAGGGGCTGGCCGAGGGCGCGCTCGGTGTGCTCGTCATCGTCGACACCCGCAGACTGGAGGACAGTTTCGACGTCCTCGAACAACTGGAGCTGCGCGGCCTGCCGTTCGCGGTCGCGGTCAACCAGTTCCCCGACAGTGAGTGGTACGGCGCGGAAGAACTGCGCGGCGCGCTCGACCTGTTGCCCGAGACGCCGGTGATGGTGTGCGACGCACGCGACCACGCGTCGTCCGTCGACGCTTTGATCAGCCTTGTCGAGTACGTCTCGGCCGGCTCGGCACGCACCCCGGAGACCGCCTCATGAGTTCGTCCCCGCAGCCCGCGTCCACACCGGAATCTGCTGCGACGTCAGGATTAGCGGAGCCGTCGCCCCCGCCCGGCTGCCCGGCGCACCGCTCCCACGGCGCCGGTACGGGGCTGCTCCCGCTGTCCGCCGCGGTGGGCGCCCCCGACCCGCGCGCCGTCTACCGCAAGCTCCGCGCGGAGTGGGGCAACGTGGCCAAGGTGGAGCTCGAACCTGGCGTCCCCGCCTGGCTCGTGATGGGCTACCGGGAACTGCTGACCATCACCCGGCAGGAGCAGATCTACTCACGCGACGGCCGCAAGTGGCGCCATATGCACGACGGTGTCGTCTCGCCCGACTCGGGCCTGCTGCCGATGATGGGCTGGCGCGCGAACGTCATCGGCGCCGACGGCGCCGAGCACCGACGGCTGCGCAAGCCGCTGGACGACGGCATCGCGCGGATCGACCAGCGCAAGGTGCGCCGCCACGTCGAGAAGATCTGCACCGACCTGATCGCGGAGTTCTCCGAGCGTGGCAGCGCGGATCTGGTGAACGAGTACGCCACGATCGTCCCGATGCTGTCCCTCGCCTCGCTGTTCGGCCTCGACGCCATCGAGGGCCGGGAGCTGCTGGACGCGCTCATCGCGCTGTTCGGCAGCGCCGGAGACTCGCAGGCCGGCAACAGGCACTTCGAGGAGATCCTGCTCGATACGGTCCGCGAGCGGCGCCGCAACCCGACCGACGACATGACGACGGTCTTCATCAACCACCCCAACCTCCGCAACGAGGCCGAGCGCCTCCAGTCGATCGTGGTGATGATCTCCGCCGGCAACGAGACGGTCACCGCCTGGATCTCGCACACGCTGCGCCTGATGCTCACGGACCCGCGCTTCGCCGCCCGGCTGCACGGCGGCCGTCTCGGTGTCGACGACGCGCTCGACCAGGCGCTGTGGCGCGACCCCCCGATGAACAACATGCCGGCCCGCTACGCCCTGCACGACACGGAGTTGGGCGGCCGGTTCATCCAGCGCGGCGACTGCCTCATCCTCGGGCACGCCGCCGCCAACGACGACCCCGCGATCCGCCCCGACGAGGGCGACGAGGAGCCGGGCAACCGCGCCCACCTCGCCTTCTCGGCCGGCCCGCACGTCTGCCCGGCGCAGGTACCGGCGCGGCTCATCACGCGTACGGCCGTGAACACCGCGCTGAACCTGCTGCCTGACATGAAGCTCACCATCCCCGCCGAGGAGGTGACCTGGCGCCCGTCACCCTGGACGCGGGTCCCCGTCTCGCTCCCGGCACGGTTCTCGGCGGCCCGGATCCCGGTCCGCACCGGCCGGGGGTAGCCCCAACCGGCCGACGCGGTCGAAGCGGCCCGACGCCGGCGGAACTTCCCGGACATCCGCACACACCAGCCCGAGTTCTGGAGAAGCAACATGACCACGCAAGCGGCAGCATCGTCCGAGGCGGACATACCGGTCGTCACCCTCGACCCGCACGGCGGCGACCACCACGGTGAGGCGGCCAGGCTCCGCGAACTCGGCCCCGTGGTCCGTATCGAACTGCCCGGAGACGTCATGGCGTGGTCCGTGACCGACCACGCCCTGCTGAACGACATGATCGCCGACCCGCGCTTCAGCAAGGACTGGCGCAACTGGAACGCTGTCCTGCGTGGCGAGATATCCGACGGCTGGCCGCTCATCGGCATGGTGAAGGTCACCAACATGGTCACCTCGGACGGCCAGGAACACCGCAGGCTGCGGAAGCTGGTCACCCAGACGTTCACGCCCCGCCGGGTCCAGGAGCTGCGCCCGCGCATCGAACAGATCGTTGGCGAGCTGCTGGACGCGCTGCCTTCGCACGCGGACGCCGACGGCAGCGTCGACCTCCGGCGCCACTTCGCCCACCCGGTGCCCATGCAGGTGATCTGCGAACTGTTCGGTGTCCCCGAGCACGAGCGGCCCCGGCTCAAGGAGCTGATGGACAACATCTTCCGCTCCGACCTGGGGCCGGAAGAGGTGACGGCCAGTCAGATCGAGCAGTATCAGCTCCTCGCCCGGGTGGTCGACAACTGCCGCAGGAATCCCGGCGCCGACCTGACCAGCGCGCTCATCGCCGCCCGCGACGCCGACCCCGACTCGCTCAGCGAGGAGGAACTGGTCGGCACGCTGCTGCTGATGCTCTCCGCCGGTCAGGAGACCACGCTCAGCCTGATCACCAACGCCGTACGCGCCCTGCTCACCCACCCCGGCCAGCGCGCCGTCGCCGAGCGGGGCGACGAGGCGGTCTGGGCGGACGTGGTCGAGGAGACCCTGCGCTGGGACGCCCCGATCGGCAACTTCCCCTTCCGCTATCCCCTGGAGGACGTGGAGATCGCGGGCGTACGCATACCCAAGGGGGAGGCGATCATGGCCCCGTACAGCGCCGTCGGCCGCGACACGGCCCAACACGGCGAGTCCGCCGACGAGTTCGACATCACCAGGGAGCAGCGCAAGCATCTGGCGTTCAGCCACGGTCCGCATTTCTGCCTCGGCGCCCCGCTGGCCAGGCTCGAAGCGGCGCTGGCGATCCCGGCGGTGTTCAAGAGGTTCCCGGAGCTGGCCCTTGCCGTCGACCCGGCCGACCTGATCCCCGTACCCTCGCTGTTCTCCAACAGCTCGGCCACCCTGCCGGTACGCCTGGAAGCCTGACCGGCACGACCCCGCGTCGGCCCGTCCGGACGGACCCCGGGCCTACGGTGGACGGTGGCGGCGGAACGAGAGGGCGAGCCCATGGCGACAACGGCGGCGTACGACGAGATCGCTGACTGGTACGAGCACGAATTCCTCGGGGCCACCGAGGAAGGGCACGCCGACCCGCTCGGTCTCGGCGACCTCATCGACGACCTGCTCGGCGTGGGCACCGGCCCCTGCCTGGAGATCGGCTGCGGCACCGGCATCCACGCGGCCCGCGTCCGGGCGCTCGGCCGGACCCCCGTCGGCGTGGACCTCGCGGCCGGGATGCTGGGCCACGCGCGCGGCCGGCTGCCGGTGGCGCGGGCCGACGCCGGGCGACTGCCGTTCCGCGACGGATCGATGCCGGCCGTACTCGCGGTGATGGTGCACACCGACATGCCCCACTACCCCGCGGTGCTCCAAGAGGTGGCGCGGGTGCTGCGCCCCGGCGGGGTGTTCGTGCACATCGGTGTCCACCCCTGCTTCTGCGGAGGCTTCGCCGACCGCAGCGACCCGGACACGGTCGTTCTCCGGCCCGGCTATCTCGACGGCCACTGGACCACGGAGTCCTGGACGGACCAGGGTCTGCGCGACAAGGTCGGCGCGACGCACCGTCCGCTGCCGGAGCTGCTGCACGCCTTCCTGGACGCGGGCCTGACACCGGAACGGTTCGCCGAGGCCGGCGGCAGGACACCCCTGGTCCTGGCGGCCAGGACCAGGTCCGCCGACCGAAGGCCGTAATACAGATCATCATCTGTACGCGGTCGAGGCGCGCGTCCCCGCGCCCCACGAACGTGTGAAACCGGGCCTGATGCCCGCTTCCGAGTCACTCCGCGCAACCGGCATGCCATACATTGCGGGCGTAATCATCTTTGTTTGTTGTGGTTTGCCCTGCCGGCACGGCGAGTTCGCTTTGGCGGTCGGTGACTGAACTGGAGTTGGTGTGGCCGCAAAGCCCGGATATGAGGTCGACGCGCCGCAGGAGAGCGACGACGACTCGTACGCGAACGAACTGCCGGTACGGCGCAAGAAGCCCGGCACCGTCGTCATCACGTGGCTGACCAGCACCGACCACAAGACGATCGGGACGCTCTATCTGGTCACGTCGTTCGCGTTCTTCGTGATCGGCGGAGTGATGGCGCTGGTCATGCGCGCCGAGCTGGCGCGTCCCGGACTTCAGATCGTGTCGAGCGAGCAGTTCAACCAGGCGTTCACGATGCACGGCACGATCATGCTGCTGATGTTCGCGACACCGCTGTTCGCCGGATTCACCAACTGGATCATGCCGCTCCAGCTCGGCGCGCCGGATGTGGCGTTCCCCCGGCTGAACATGTTCGCCTACTGGCTCTATCTGTTCGGCTCGACCATCGCGGTGGCCGGATTCATCACCCCGCAGGGCGCCGCCGACTTCGGCTGGTTCGCCTATTCGCCGCTGTCGGACGCGGTCCGTTCACCGGGCATCGGCGCCGACCTGTGGATCATGGGCCTGGCCTTCTCCGGATTCGGCACCATTCTCGGTTCGGTCAACTTCATCACCACGATCGTCTGTATGCGCGCACCCGGCATGACGATGTTCCGGATGCCGATCTTCTGCTGGAACGTGCTGCTGACCGCCGTACTGGTCCTGCTCGCCTTCCCCGTCCTCGCCGGTGCGCTGCTCGCGCTGGAGGCCGACCGGAAATTCGGGGCGCACATCTTCGACGCCGCCAACGGCGGGGCGCTGCTGTGGCAGCACCTGTTCTGGTTCTTCGGGCATCCGGAGGTGTACATCATCGCCCTGCCGTTTTTCGGAATCGTCACCGAGATCATTCCGGTGTTCAGCCGCAAGCCGATCTTCGGCTATATCGGGCTGGTCGGCGCGACGATCGCCATCGCGGGTCTCTCCGCCACGGTGTGGGCGCACCACATGTTCGTCACCGGCGGGGTGCTGCTGCCGTTCTTCTCGTTCATGACGTTCCTGATCGCGGTGCCGACCGGTGTGAAGTTCTTCAACTGGATCGGCACGATGTGGAAAGGCTCGCTGTCCTTCGAGACACCGATGCTCTGGTCGATCGGATTCCTCGTCACATTCCTTTTCGGTGGTCTGACGGGTGTCATCCTGGCGTCGCCGCCGATGGACTTCCATGTCTCCGACTCGTACTTCGTGGTCGCGCACTTCCATTACGTCGTCTTCGGCACGGTGGTGTTCGCGATGTTCGCCGGCTTCCACTTCTGGTGGCCGAAGATGACGGGCAAGATTCTCGACGAACGGCTCGGGAAGATCACCTTCTGGACGCTGTTCGTCGGTTTCCACGGCACGTTCCTGGTGCAGCACTGGCTCGGCGCCGAAGGTATGCCGCGCCGTTACGCCGACTATCTCGCCGCCGACGGTTTCACCACGCTGAACACCATCTCCTCGATCAGCTCGTTCCTACTCGGCCTCTCGATGCTGCCGTTCTTCTACAACGTCTGGAAGACCGCCAAGTACGGGAAGAAGGTCGAGGAGGACGACCCGTGGGGCTACGGCCGTTCGCTCGAATGGGCGACTTCGTGTCCGCCCCCGCGGCACAACTTCATCACGCTGCCCCGGATCCGCTCCGAATCCCCGGCGTTCGACCTGCACCACCCGGAGGTGTCCGCCCTCGACGAAGCGCACAACGAGGGCCGGCGGGATGTCGTGGAACCCAATAAGGGCGCGGCGGCTCCACTGGGAGACGACAAGGGCCGGTCGTGATCGGCGAGTCGGCGCCGTCGCCCGGCGAGGCGTCTTCCGGTATCCAGCAGTTGGAGGGCTACCTGCTGGCGCAGAGCAGGGTGCGGGAGGCCCGTACGCATGCCGTGATCTTCGCCGACCGCATGCCCTGGCTGACCAGCGCGCAGCACGAGGAAATCGTCAGCCTCTACACCCAGGACCACATCGCGATGTCCCGCCGGGCGCTGGAAGCGGTCGTGACGCGCGCGGGCGAGCTGAGGGCGGAGTACACGGCGCGCTACGAACTGCTCAAGCGACGGCTGCTGTGCGCCTACCTCGCCGCTCTGATCGGCCTCGGGTGCGTGTTCCTGTGGCACTTCCCGCGCTGACGGTCCGGCCGGTCCGACGCCCTGCGCCGGGGCGGCTCGTGGTCAGTGCAGTGAGTGGACCACCGCGTGGCCCTTGCCGCGGCCGATCATCCACTTGTTGACCGGAGTCGTGATCAGGAACGCGACGGCGAAGCCGCCGAGGAGCGCGTACCAGAACAGTCCGTCGGGCAGATGCGCGTCCATCGCTCCGGGAGTGAGGGCGATGATGCCGTTGTCGACGAGTTCCATGACGGCGATGGACACGGTGTCGGCGGCCAGCGCGATCTTGATGGCCGACCTCCAGTCGAGGCCGGCCCTGCGGACCGCGAACAGGGTGAAGGAGTAGCCGAAGACGAAGGCGAGGGAGATCGCCAGGGCCATGGTGGGGACGTTGCCCCACAGCAGGGCGGTGCCGATGACCATGCCGAGGATCTCGCCGATGGCGCAGCCGGTCAGACAGTGCAGCGTCGCCTTGACCGCCATGCCCCAGGACGCGCCGCCGGCGGAGCCCGTTCCGGCCGCCGCGTGTCCTGCGTGTCCCGCGTGGTCGCTGTGATCGCTGTGGTCCATGGGTCCCGACCTCTTTCCGGTTCCGTGGGGAGGCCCCGTCGTGGCCCGACACGGCCCGACTATATACCCCCCTGGGGTATCTTCAAAGTGATACCCCAGGGGGATTCGGTGGAAAGGATCAGAGTCGGTCGAGGATCGCGTTCAACTGCTCGACCTCGGCCGACTGGGCCTTGATCACATCGGCGGCGAGCTTCTTGGCCGTGGCGTTGTCACCCTTCTTCCGCTCGTCCCGGGCCATGGCGATCGCCCCGTTGTGGTGCTCGATCATCAGCCGGGCGAACTTCTCGTCGAAGTCGGCACCCTTGGCGGCGGTCAGCTCCCGCATGTCCTGGTCGGACATCATCCCGGCCGTATCGCCCGAGTCGGGCGTGCCGTCCGAGCCGTCCGTGTCGCCCGAGCCGTGGTCCATGCCGGGCATGCTCCCCTCGGCCGGCTCCGGCTCGCCCCACGCCTTGAGCCAGGAGCGCATCGTCGTGATCTCCGGGCCCTGAGCCTTCTCGATCTCCCCGGCCAGGGCCTTGATCTCCGCGCCGGACGCACGGTCGTCGGCCAGTTCGGCCATCTCGACGGCCTGCTGATGGTGCGGGATCATCCCCTGCGCGAAGGCGACGTCCGCGTCGTTGAACGCGGCGGGGGCGGACTCGCCCCCGTGGTCCATGCCGGCCATGTCGCCGTCGCTGCCGCACGCGGCGAACAGAAGGGCGGTGGCGGTGATCGCGCCCGCGACGGCGAGGCGGCGCTTCAGAGGGCGTCGGGGGGCGCGCTTGACGGAACTCATGTCGGTACACCTTGTGGTCGGTCTTACGGATGTGTGCGTACGCGGCTTCGGGTCCGTGAGGACGGCCCGGCCTATATCCGCAAAACTGACAGCGACGCCAAGTCCGGTGTACGGGGCGGGGAGTTGGACCGCGGCTCGACGGTGACCCCCGCGAGAGGGCCGGTGAACCGCCCCGGCCGCCGGGCGAACGCCGCCGGCTGCGGCGCCGCGAGTGCCCACGTACCGAGCACCGCCACGCAGAGCGAGGCCATGTCCATGCCCATGCCGTCCATGCCGCCCATGTCGTCCATGCCCATGACCTGCTCGGCCGCCGGGGCCGGGTGGGGGAGGGGCCGATCCGGTGGAGGCGCCGCTTCGGCGGAGGCATGGGTCATCGGACCCGGCCCCGAGCCGTAGGCCTCGTCGGGATGCCCGACCGTGTGCATGGCGAACACGCCGAGCGCGACCGCGACGACCAGCAGCAGGCGCGCGCTCGCCACCGAACCCGGTCTGTTCCGGGGCGAGTTCGGCTTCATCCGCGTAGCTCGTTCGCAGAGCTTGTCGGCCTGGACCTCGGAGCGGCGGTGGGACGCCACGCGCTCAACTCCTTCCGCCTCCTGTGCCCGCCACCTCCCTTCGGTGGCCGGCCGCCACGACGGGCGAGTCAGAGCGTAACTGCTAAGCAGTTTAGTGGCAACGCGAGACGGGGGAGGAGACATAGGATGGGCCGTCGCGGTCACCGACGACGGAGGGCCGTACGGCCGGCGGGCCGGGGCGAGGGGAGTGGGGCGTTGCGTCAACTCGGTGAGCTGGAGGCGGAGATCATGCATCGCCTGTGGTCCTGGGGTCGGCCCGCGACCGCGCGCGACGTGCTCACGGACATCAACACGCAGCGGCCCATCGCCTACAGCACCGTCAAGACCGTGGCCGACATCCTGTACCGCAAGGGCATGCTCCGGCGCGAGAAGGAGGGGCGGGCCTGGCTGTACGAGCCGACCTGCACGCGCCAGCAGTACACCGCGGCACTCATGCAGGAAGCACTCGGCTCCAACCCCGACCCCGCGGGCGCCCTCCTCAGCTTCGTCGAGCGGATCTCACCGGGCGAGGCCGACGCGCTCCGCGAAGCGCTGCGGGTGGCCAGGCGGCGCGGAGGCACGCGGTGACCACGGCCGCCGTGCTCACCGGCTACGCCCTCCTGACCGGGACCGCGGCCCCGTACCTCCTGGCGCGGGCCCGGTGGCCGCACCGCGCCCCGGCGGCCGCGATCACCGCCTGGCTGGGGCTGGCCGCGACGTTCGTCGTCTCCGGCGCGCTGGCCTGCTACCACCTGCTGCTGACCGGGCCGCATGTGCACGACGGTCTCGTGGGCCTGCTCACCGCGTGCGGCCTGGTGACGGGCGGCCCGACACGGGACACCCCGCCGACGCCGGGCGACCTCGCGGCGGTCCTGCTCCCGGCGGCCCTCGTGCTGCTCCCGGCCCTCTGTCTGACGCGGATCTCGTGGCGTGCGCACCGGACCCGGCGCCGCCAGCGCGACATGCTCGCCCTGGTCGGCACTCCCTCGCCCCGGTACGGCGCGACGATCGTGGAGCACGGGGTGCCCGCCGTCTACTGCCTGCCCGGCCGCGCCCCGCGCATCGTCATCACCAGCGGCGCGCTACAGGCCCTCTCCGACGAGCAACTGCGCGCCGTACTCGCGCACGAGGACGCCCACATCAAGGGGCGCCACCATCTGGTGCACGCCGCCGTGGCGGCCTTCGCGCGGTCCTTCCCGGGCCTGCCGCTCGCGCGGCTGGCCAAGGAACAGACGGCGCTGCTCCTGGAGATGGCGGCGGACGACCGGGCGCTGCGCTGCCACCCACGAGAAGCGCTCGCCGCGGCCATGTACGAGGTCGCGGCCGGCCAGACCCCGCACCTCGCGATGGGCGCGGGCGGCTCCGGCTCGCTCATCCGCATGCGCCGCGTCCTGGACCCGCCCCCGAAACCCCGCCGCGCGACAACCCCGGCGGTCGTCCTGGCCTCGGCCACCGCCCCTCTGCTCCCCCTGCTGATCGCCTGCGGCCCGATGCCCTGACCCCAGGGCGAGCCGCGTCAGACTTTGATCACGCGGACGCCGGGGCCGCACAACATGACGAGGTCCTCGGGGCCCGACGTCAGGACAGTCACGGGGGAGGGCGAGGCGAGCGCGGTTGCGGCCACGATCGCGTCGAGGGCGTACTTGTGACCGTGCAGGCCCGCCGCCGCGAGTAGTTTGCTGGCACGGCGTGCGACGGCTTCGGTGGGCGGGATGATGTTCACGCGGGAGACGGCGTGGTCGAAGCGGGCCTGGTTCGTCCTGGGGTCGCGTGCCTCGACAAGAGTCACCGAGCTGATGATGACGCGGATGTCCTCCGCTTCGGCCGCGGCCAGCCACTCGGTGAGGTCAGGTGTGCGTTGTACGAGAGCTGACAGGCCTTCGCAGTCCAGGACGAGTGTTCCGCTCACGCGGCATCCGCCGAGCCGATCGCGTCGCCCCGCAGGATCGCTCGTTTGGCGTCGACGGCGCTCTGGTCGGACGGTCCGTGTTCGGCTTCCGCGTCCTCGATGAGCTCTCGCAGCCGGTCCCGCTCCAGCTGTCGCTGGATGAGGGCTTCGACGTAGGCGGACATGCCTCGTTTGCCGGTCCGCGCTTTGAGAGCGGAGATGGTGCCTTCGTGGAGTGAGACGGAAACCGGGCGGACGGGGCCTTCGCCGGGAGCTGGGGGGCTAGCCATACGGCGAGTTTAACAAACTTATTGATATTGGGTGCGGGGAGTGTGCGCCGACGCCGTCACGGAAGTTCTGTCCGTCCAGCGACGTCCGAGGGGCATTCGACGTGACGAACACATCGATCAGGACGCGGTTCGTCAGCACTCGATGATGTTCACCGCGAGCCCGCCCCGTGCGGTCTCCTTGTACTTGACCGACATGTCGGCGCCGGTCTCCTTCATCGTCTTGATGACCTTGTCCAGGGACACCTTGTGGCTGCCGTCGCCGCGCAGCGCCATCTTCGCCGCCGTCACCGCCTTGACCGCCGCCATGCCGTTGCGTTCGATGCACGGGATCTGTACGAGGCCGCCGACCGGGTCGCAGGTCAGGCCGAGGTTGTGTTCCATGCCGATCTCGGCGGCGTTCTCGACCTGTTCGGGGCTGCCGCCCAGGACCTCCGCTAGGGCGCCCGCCGCCATCGAGCAGGCCGAGCCGACCTCGCCCTGGCAGCCGACCTCGGCGCCCGAGATGGAGGCGTTCTCCTTGAAGAGCATGCCGATCGCGCCCGCGGCGAGCAGGAAGCGGACGATGTCGTCGTCCTTCTCGGCGTCCGTGTGACCGGCCGCGGCGAAGTTCAGGTAGTAGTGCAGCACCGCCGGGATGATGCCCGCCGCGCCGTTGGTGGGGGCGGTGACGACCCGGCCGCCCGCCGCGTTCTCCTCGTTGACCGCCATCGCGTAGAGGGTGATCCACTCCATCGCGCGCGCCGCCGGGTCACCCTCGGCGCGCAGCTGCCGGGCCGAATTCGCCGCGCGGCGGCG
This sequence comes from Streptomyces sp. NPDC060366, assembly GCF_042725135.1. Taxonomy (NCBI): domain Bacteria; kingdom Bacillati; phylum Actinomycetota; class Actinomycetes; order Kitasatosporales; family Streptomycetaceae; genus Streptomyces; species Streptomyces sp. NPDC060366. The sequence goes on from NZ_JBHXDC010000003.1 coordinate 744,694, forward strand.
GACCTTGAGGCCGCCGGGCAGGATGCCCTCGCGCGCCATGCCGCGCGACACGCACGCCCGCATGGCCCCCCAGATCTCCAGCAGACCCTCACGGATCTCGGTCTCCGTGCGCCACGCCTTCTCGTTCTCCATCATCAGCGCGGAGATCGAGAGCCCGGTCTCGCGGGCCAGCCGCAGCAGTTCGTCGCCGCTGCGGAAGCGGTACGTCAGCACCGTGTCGTCCAGCTTGATGCGGTCCTCGCCCACCGCGTCCTCGTCCACGACGAAGCCGCCGCCGACCGAGTAGTACGTCTTCTCCAGGAGGGTTCCGCCGTCGGAGTCGTAGGCGAAGACCGTCATGCCGTTCGCGTGGTACGGCAGCGCCTTGCGCCGGTGCAGGATCAGGTCCGCGTCGAAGTCGAAGGGGATCTCGTGCATCCCGAGCAGACTGATCCGGCCGTCGGTACGGATGGCCTCCACCCGGGCGTCGGCGGACTCGATGTCGACCGTACGGGGGGACTCGCCCGCCAGACCGAGCAGCACCGCCTTGGGTGTGCCGTGGCCGTGCCCGGTGGCGCCGAGCGAGCCGAACAGCTCGGCGCGTACGGAGGCGGTGTGGACCAGCAGGCCCTCGTTCTTCAGCCGCCGGGCGAAGAGGCCGGCGGCGCGCATGGGGCCCACGGTATGTGAGCTGGACGGGCCGATACCGATCGAGAACAGGTCGAAGACCGAGATGGCCACGGTGGAACTCCTTGCTGGTGGTAGACGCCGTTGTCTGCCGGGGTGGTGCGGAGAACGTACGTACGGGGTGGAACGGTGCGGGGCACCGCGCGCACCGGTCGGGTGCGCGCGGTGCCCCCTGGCCGGTGCGACTACAGGCCGGGGTACAGCGGGTGCTTCGCCGCCAGCGCCTTCACGCGCGCCGCCAGGGCGTCACGGTCGAACTCCGGCTTCAGCGCCGCCGCGATGACGTCCGCGACCTCGGTGAAGTCCTCGGTCGTGAAACCGCGGGTGGCGAGCGCCGGGGTGCCGATCCGCAGGCCGGAGGTGACCATCGGCGGGCGCGGGTCGTTCGGGACGGCGTTTCGGTTGACCGTGATGCCGATCTCGTGGAGCCGGTCCTCGGCCTGCTGGCCGTCCAGCTCCGAGTTCCGCAGGTCGACCAGGACCAGGTGCACGTCCGTACCGCCGGAGAGGACGGAGACGCCGACCTCGGTGACGTCGTCCTGGACCAGACGCTCGGCGAGGATACGGGCGCCGTCCAGCGTGAGCTGCTGGCGCTCCTTGAACTCGTCGGTCGCCGCGACCTTGAAGGACACCGCCTTCGCCGCGATCACATGCTCCAGCGGACCGCCCTGCTGTCCCGGGAAGACCGCGGAGTTGATCTTCTTCGCGAGCTCCTGGGTGGAGAGGATCACGCCGCCGCGCGGACCGCCGAGGGTCTTGTGCGTGGTGGTGGTGACGACGTGCGCGTGCGGCACCGGGTTCGGGTGCAGGCCCGCGGCGACCAGACCGGCGAAGTGCGCCATGTCGACCATCAGATAGGCGCCGACCTCGTCGGCGACCCGGCGGAACGCGGCGAAGTCGAGCTGACGCGGGTACGCGGACCAGCCGGCCACGATGAGCTTCGGGCGCGACTCCTTGGCCAGGCGCTCGACCTCGGCCATGTCGACCTGGCCGCTCTCGTCGTCGACGTGGTAGGCGACGACGTTGTAGAGCTTGCCGGAGAAGTTGATCTTCATGCCGTGCGTCAGGTGACCGCCGTGGGCGAGGTTCAGGCCCATGATCGTGTCGCCGGGCTTCAGCAGCGCGAACATCGCCGCGGCGTTGGCCTGCGCGCCGGAGTGCGGCTGCACGTTGGCGTGCTCGGCGCCGAACAGCGCCTTGACGCGGTCGATCGCGATGTTCTCGATCACGTCGACGTGCTCACAGCCGCCGTAGTAGCGGCGGCCCGGGTATCCCTCGGCGTACTTGTTGGTCAGGACGGAGCCCTGCGCCTCCATGACGGCGACCGGAGCGAAGTTCTCCGACGCGATCATTTCGAGCGTCGACTGCTGGCGGTCGAGTTCGGCGTCGACGGCGGCGGCGACGTCGGGGTCGAGCTCGTGGAGAGAGGAGTTGAGAAGCGACTTCGAAGACATCACAGTCCCTGGGGTCTCAGTTGCCGGAGAATTCCGTGTACTCGTCGGCGGAGAGCAGGTCCTTCGGCTCCTCCGCGACGCGTACCTTGAACAGCCAGCCGCCCTCGAAGGGTGCGGAGTTCACCAGCGAGGGGTCGTCCACGACGTCCTGGTTCGCCTCGGTGACCTCGCCCGTCACGGGGGAGTACAGGTCGCTGACCGACTTGGTCGACTCCAGCTCGCCGCAGGTCTCGCCCGCGGTCACCGTGTCACCGACCGCGGGGAGCTGGGCGTACACGACGTCGCCGAGGGCGTTCGCCGCGAACTCCGTGATACCGACCGTCGACACGCCGTCATCGGCGGTCGACAGCCACTCGTGCTCCTTGCTGTAGCGCAGCTGCTGGGGGTTGCTCATGTCGTGAATTCTCCTGTACGCGGGGGAGTGGTGGTGAACACGTGTCTTGCGGACTGAGATGCGGTGCGGTACCCGAGGGTCACTTCCGGCGCTTGTAGAAGGGCAGCGCCACGACCTCGTACGGCTCGATCGAGCCCCGGATGTCAACCCCGACGCCCGCCGTGCCCGCCGCGGCGTGCGACGCGTCCACGTAGGCCATCGCGATCGGCCGGCCGAGCGTCGGCGACGGCGCGCCGGAGGTGACGTGGCCCACCACCTGACCGTCGGCCACGACCGGGTAGCCGGCGCGCGGCACCCGGCGGCCCTCGGCGACGAGCCCGGTCAGCTTGCGCGGCGGCGCGCTCTCGGCGCGCTCGGCGGCCGCCTCCAGCGCCGTACGGCCCACGAAGTAGCCCTCCTTCTCGAACTTGACGACCCGGCCGAGGCCCGCGTCGAAGGGCGTGAGGCCGGTCGTCAGCTCCTGCCCGTACAGCGGCATACCGGCCTCCATACGGAGGGTGTCGCGGCACGAGAGGCCGGCCGGTACGAGTCCGGCGGACGCGCCCGCGGCCATCAGGGCCTGCCACAGCCCTTCCGCGTACCGGGGCTCCACGAACAGCTCGAAGCCGTCCTCACCCGTGTAGCCGGTACGGGCGATCAGCGCGGGCACCCCGGCGACCACGCCCGGCAGCCCGGCGTAGTACTTGAGCCCGGCCAGATCGGCGTCCGTGAGCTGGGCGAGGATGCCGGGCGAGTTGGGGCCCTGGACGGCCAGCAGCGCGTACGCGTCGCGGTCGTCCCGCACCTCGACGTCGAAGTCCGCGGCGCGGCCGGTCAGCTCGTCGAGCACCACCTGGGCGTTGGAGGCGTTCGCGACGACCATGAACTCGGGGGCGCCGTGGGTGTCGAGGCGGTACACGATCAGGTCGTCCAGGATCCCGCCGTCCTCCTGGCAGATCATGGTGTAGCGGGCGCGGCCCACGGCGAGGGAGCCGATGTTGCCGACCAGCGCGTAGTCCAGTGCCTCGGCCGCCTGCGAGCCGGTGACGGTGATCTCGCCCATGTGCGAGAGGTCGAAGAGCCCGGCCTTCGTACGGACGGCGAGGTGCTCCTCACGCTCGCTGGCGTAGCGCAGCGGCATGTCCCAGCCGGCGAAGTCGGTCATCGTGGCGCCCAGTGAGCGGTGCACGGCGTCGAGCGCGGTGAGGCGCGGGGCGTCGGGACCGGCCGCTTCGGGGGCGGGGGTGTGAGACGTATTGCTCATAGGTGTGGCTCCCAGGGCATGACAGAGAGGACAATCCTCCCCATCTGTCATCGGAACCTGAGAGGTTCATCACGACCGCACGTACACATACGCATACGGAGTCACGACTTGCACCTTGGGTGGAAGCGCCTGACGGCGATTCGCTTTTCAGATCTGCCTCGTCCGCGCGGTACTGGGCCTGAGAGATTCAAGGGAGGAACTTGCTCCTTCGGCGCCCGGCACCCACGGTGACCAGGACTCTCCCGCGCGGATTCGAACGGCCGGTATGGAGTTGGCGCGCACATCATCGCACGCGTCGGCCTCCGGAGGGAGGGAGGGCGGCGGGGACGCCGGCGAAGGCACCGCCGGGGACATCACCCCCGGTCGGGCGGACGGGGCCGACGGGGCCGTGATCAGCAAAACGCTTGTGCCGCATTACCAGGTCTTTACACTTCATGGGCAAGGGTCATCGGCGATGACGATGGACCCGACAGGGGGAGGGCGATGACGTTGCAGCGGTCCCGTGCAAGTGCCTACGCGACGACCGCGGAGGTGCCCGCCCAGCCGGAAGCGGTACGCCGCAAGGCCCTGGCGGCCGTCCCGCCGGTCGTCCGCGACCTGCGGGAGCGGGGGCGCCGGGGGCCCCGACGCCTGGTGTTCGGGGACGGCGACGTGGTCGTCGTCTCGGGCCTGCCGGGCAGCGGGAAGTCCACGCTGATCGGCCGGACGGCCGCCGGCCGGGGGATCGACTCGCAGGACACCCGCGACCGCTGGGCGAGGCGGCTGCCGGAGCGGCTGCCGTACGCCGTCTACCGGCCGCTCGTCCGCCTCGCGCACTACGCCGGGCTGCGGCGGGCGCTGCGCTCCGGCGAGAGCGTCGTCGTGCACGACTGCGGCACCCAGGCGTGGGTACGGCGCTGGCTGGCGCGCGAGGCGCGCAGACGCGGCAGACGGCTCCATCTCGTGCTGCTGGACGTGACCCCGAAGACCGCCCGCGCGGGCCAGCGCGAGCGCGGGCGCGGGGTTTCCGGGTACGCCTTCGCGCGCCACCGGCGGGCGGTGTCCCGGCTCGTCGCGGACGCGGAGACGGGCCGGCTCCCGGCGGGCTGCGCCTCGGCGGTCCTCCTGGACCGCGACGGCGCGGGCGCGCTGACGGGGATCGACTTCCCGGGCACCTGAGCAGCGAGGCCCGATACGGGCCGGCGCCTGGCAAGGCGCGGCAGCGGCATCGTCGGCCCTCGGGCCGGCGTTCTTCCTCGATCGCACGGACGGGCCGCACATGCGGCCCGTCCGTGCGATTGAGGACGAACCGCCCATCGGGGGGCGGGCTGCGGCGCACCGGCCGTTCCGGCCGCGGCAGGCGGCGGACCGCGGAGCCGCCGTCGGCGTCGCCCGGCCACGCCCCACCGGCGTTAGGGTTTCCGCGGCGCGCAGTACGCACGGGCGGACACGGGAGAGTCAGTGAACACAGCATGGCCGGGCAACGAGCTGGAAGAGGTGCTCGCCGCCTCGCTCGGGAACGCCTCGGCGGGCGGGCGGCTGGTCGAGGTCCTCGGCCGCAGTCAGCTCTGGGTGCCACTGCCCAACGGCGGCGGACCCGACAGCCCCGGACTCGATCTGCCGACCATGGAGATCGAGGGCGTGCCGTACGTCCCCGTCTTCAGCTCCGAACAGCAGTTCCTCCAGTGCGTCGGGGCGCACATGCCCTTCACCGTCGCCCCGGCCCGTGAGTTCGCCCGCGGTCTGCCCCCTCGCCTCGGTATCGCAGTGAACCCCGGCGGCATGGTCGGGGCGCCGCTGCCGCCGCTCGCCGTCGCGGAGCTGTGCCGGGTGGGCCGTACGCCGCTGGACGGCCCCGCCAGCGGTGGCCGGGTACGGCTGTTCGAGCCGGACTGGCAGGAGGACCCCGTCGACTTCCTCACGGCGGCGGCCGAGGAGTTCGAGGCGTCCGGCGTCGTCCTCACCGCGCGCCGCGGCCTCGCGAGCATCGAGGGCGAGTCCCCGGTGCTCTTCGTCGGTGTCCAGCTCTCCTCCTGGGAGGCCGCGGAACGCAACGCGCCCATGGACGCGCTCGGCAGGGCGCTCGGCCGGGTCCAGGTCGGCTGGCCGGTCAATCTCGTCCTGCTGGACGCCACCCAGGACCCCGTCGGCACCTGGATGCTGGAGCGGGTGCGGCCCTTCTACCAAAGGACGGCCGCGCCGCCCGCGTAACACGCCGTGGCACGTCAGCCCCGGAACCGGCAATGACCCACCGGACTAAGCTGGTTTGATGGCCTGGCCGGCACGGGCCCGAAGCGGGGGAGGCCGGTCCGGATGGTGGATCGACGAGGGGCGGGACCAAGAGTGAGCGCGTCAGGCACCGCGGCGACGGGGCAGGTCGAGCACATGCTGCGCCAGGTGACGCCAGGACGCTACGACGCCTACGAGGCGCTGCTCCAGGCACTCGCCGACAGCACCGCCGGCCAGGTGTGGATGCTGCTCTGGCACGGCCGCGCGGGCTCGCCCGACGCGCAGTACGGGAACATGGAGGTCGACGGCCTCGGCTACGCGCCGTGCGTCACCTCCGCGCAGGAGCTCTCCGTCAGTGGCTGGAACCGCGCGCACGAGGTCGTCACCGGCCGCGACATCGCCCGCGCCCTCTACCCCGAGCGCTGGGGAATCTGGCTCAACCCGCACGCGCCGGGCGGCGGCGTCGGCATCCCGTGGCTCGACCTGCGCCGGATCGCCACGGGTCTCGACCGGATGCCGGCGGGACCGCTGCGTCTGTCCGAACCGGCCGTGGAGATCCCGCAGTTCTACGCGCTGCTCACGCAAAACGCCCACCGCACCCCCGCCGTACGGTCGTTGCGCCGTGCGTGGGTCCACCCCGCGCTCGGCGCGCCGTATCTCACCATCGGTCTGGATCTGTACGACACGAGCCCGGCGTCCGTCGACGCCGTACGCGCGATGATGCAGCAGTCCATCGGCGCGGTCCCCGAAGGGCTGCCGGTGTCCACCGTCGCCATGTCCGACGAGTACGACCCGGTCACGATGTGGCTGCGAGCCAACTCGCGGCCGTTCTACGACCGGGAGGCCCACGGGGCGCCGCAGGCCGCTTCCGGTTACGGCTACCCGCCCGCCGCGCCGCGCGCCTACTGACCCGCCTCCCGGCGTACTGACCAGTACCGGCACCTCACGGCGGTACGTCCTCCGGACGGCGCGAGCCGTACCGAAACGTAGCGAAAACGGCCCTCCGTTCCGCTCACGCGATCACAACGTCCGGATAACGGTAGGTGTCTGACTCCATCACGTTTGGGCAAACATTCCCCTAGGTCACTGGCGGGTGATCACTACCGCCATGAAGACTCCCCGGCAGCGGGGACCGTCGGTCCTCTGTGCGAGCAGCCCAGCATCGCTCCACGGGAAGCCCTTTGACAGGATCTTCCGCGACACCAGCGCCGAAGCGTGCGCCAACTGATGCGAGACAGGCCGTTACAACGGCGGGTACGGGGCCGGCGAGCGCCGGCCAGGAGGGGTCGAAGACGTTGTGACCGCACCGATCGAGACCACCAAGTCGGCTGCCGAAGTGCAGCCGGAGGCAGTGCTCACGGGCGCCAAGCAGAGCCAGATCGAGGGTCGTTCGCTCGGACGAATAGCCTGGACGCGCTTCAAGCGCGACAAGGCCGCCGTGGCCGGCGGCATCGTTGTCATTCTTCTGGTCCTGCTCGCGATACTGGCCAAGCCCATCCAGGCCGTCTTCGGTCTCGACCCCAACGCGCTCAACCAGGACCTGGTGGACCCGCAGCTCCTCGCCCCCAAGGGCGCCTGGGGCGGCATGAGCTGGGACCACCCGCTCGGCGTGGAGCCCGGTCTCGGCCGTGACCTCCTCGCCCGCATCATCGAGGGCTCCTGGGTCTCGCTCCTCGTCGCCGCCGGAGCCACCCTGCTCTCCGTGGCCATCGGTACCCTCCTCGGCGTCATCGCCGGTTACTACGGAGGCTGGGTCGACGCCGTCGTCAGCCGGCTGATGGACACCTTCCTCGCCTTCCCGCTGCTGCTCTTCGCGATCTCGATTTCCGCCGCCCTCCAGGACGGCGCGTTCGGGCTCAGCGGACTTCCCCTGCGGATCGGTGTGCTGATCTTCGTGATCGGCTTCTTCAACTGGCCCTACATGGGCCGGATCGTGCGCGCGCAGACCATGAGCCTGCGGCGCCGCGAGTTCGTCGACGCGTCCCGGAGTCTGGGCGCCAGAGGGCCGTTCATCCTCTTCCGGGAACTGCTTCCGAACCTCGTCGCGCCGATCCTCGTCTACTCGACGCTGCTGATCCCCACCAACATCCTCTTCGAGGCCGGTCTCAGCTTCCTCGGAGTGGGTATCGCCCCGCCGCAAGCCTCGTGGGGCGGCATGCTCACCACCGCGGTGGACCTGTACGAGGTCGATCTGCACTACATGTTCGTGCCAGGCATGGCGATCTTCATCACCGTGCTGGCATTCAATCTGCTGGGTGACGGGCTGCGTGACGCACTCGACCCCCGCAGCAAGTGACCCCCGGTTCCACCCGGCACCATCCACAGCGGCCGACCTTGAGCTCCGTGCCGTATCCATTGATAGAGGGGCTTTCCTCAGGATGAAGACCAAGAAAGCGACAGCTGTCCTGGCGACAGCCATCGTGCTGGCGCTCAGCGCGTCGGCGTGCGGCGGCTCGGACAGCAAGGACAACGACAGCAAGGGCGGCGGGGCGGGCATCGACGCCGGTCTGACGTCGGTCGTCAACAAGTCCGACAAGAAGGGGGGCACCGTCACCTTCGAGCACTCGGACGTGCCGGACTCCCTGGACCCGGGCAACACCTACTACGGCTGGGTGCAGAACTTCTCCCGCCTGTACGGCCGTACGCTCACCACCTTCAAGCCGGCCGCCGGCAAGGAAGGCCTGGAGGTCGTCCCCGACCTCGCCGAGTCGCTGGGTGAGCCGAGCGCGGACGCCAAGACGTGGACGTACAAGCTCCGCAAGGGCGTCAAGTTCGACGACGGCAGCCCGGTCACGTCCAAGGACGTCAAGTACGCGATCGAGCGCAGCAACTTCGCGCCCGAGGCCCTCTCGCACGGTCCCACCTACTTCAAGGCCTACCTTGAGGGCGGCGACAAGTACAAGGGCCCGTACAAGGACAAGTCCGCCGAGGGTCTGAAGTCCATCGAGACCCCGGACGACCAGACGATCGTCTTCAAGCTCAACAAGCCGTTCGCCGACTTCGACTACCTGGCGACCTTCTCGCAGACGGCCCCCGTGCCGCAGGCGAAGGACAAGGGCGCCGAGTACGTCAAGGCGATCTCGTCGTCGGGCCCGTACAAGTTCGAGTCGTACAACGAGGGCCGCAGCGCGACCCTCGTGCGCAACCCGCACTGGGACAAGGCCACCGACCCGATCCGCCCGGCGCTCGCCGACAAGATCACCATCAAGTTCAAGGTCAACCCGACCACGGTCGACCAGCACCTGATGAGCGACAACATCACGGTGGACGCCGCGGGCACCGGCCTTCAGACGAAGACCCAGCCCAAGGTCCTCACCAAGCAGAGCGAGAAGGCGAAGACGGACAACTCGTACGCCGGCGCCACCTCGTACCTCGCGCTGTCGACGAAGGTGAAGCCCTTCGACAACGCCGACTGCCGCAAGGCCGTCCACTACGCGATCGACAAGGCGTCCGTCCAGGCCGCGCTCGGTGGCGACACCAAGGGCGACGTGGCGAGCACGCTGCTCCCGCCGACGGTCAACGGGTACCAGAAGTTCGACCTGTACCAGACCGAGGGCAACAAGGGCGACGTCGCGAAGGCCAAGGCCGCGCTCGCGGACTGCGGTCAGCCGAACGGGTTCAAGACCAACCTGACGGCCCGCTCCGACCGTCCCGACGAGGTGCAGATGGCGACCGCCATCCAGGCCTCGCTCAAGAAGGTCGGCATCGAGGCCGAGATCAAGCAGTACCCGTCGGGCAAGTACTTCGGTAACTTCGCCGGTGTCCCCAGCTACGTCCACGAGCACAAGCTCGGCATGATGATGATGGCGTGGGGCGCCGACTGGCCGACCGGCTTCGGCTTCCTCGACCAGATCGTCAACGGCTCCGCCATCAAGCCCTCGGGCGGCAACAACCTGATGGAGCTGGACGACCCGAAGATCAACAAGGCGCTGTCGGACGGTATCGCGCAGACCGACGACGCCGCCCGCACCAAGGCGTGGGGCGAGGTCGACAAGCTCGTCCTGGAGAACGCCTCGGCCGTGCCGCTGATCTACCGCAAGAACCTGCTGTACCGCCCGGACTCGGCGACCAACGTCACCGTGACCCAGGCGTACCTCGGTATGTACGACTACCTGCTGATCGGCTCCACCACCTAATCCAGCGGTAGAGCTTTCCCAACCCCCCGAAATGCCTGAAAGGCAGGTGAAGGCTTCGGGTCCGCCGGCCGGGTCAACCCCGGCCGGCGGACCCGGCGCCGATCGGCTGTGACTGCGTACATCATCCGACGCGTGATCGCCGCGGTAATGCTGTTGCTGGTGGTCAGCGCAGTCACCTTCGCGATCTTCTTCCTTGTTCCACGGCTCGGTGGGCAGACGATCGACCAGCTGGCAGTCCAGTACGTCGGTAAGGACGCCAACCCCGACTCCATCGCCGCCGTCAAGGCGAACCTGGGGCTCGACCAGCCCCTCTACACGCAGTACTACGACTTCATCAAGGGCATCTTCGTCGGCGCCGAGTACAACTTCGGCCCCGACCCGTCCATGTGCAACGCGCCCTGCTTCGGCTACTCGTTCAAGACGCACGTCGAGGTCTGGCCCGAGCTCATGGACCGGGTGCCGATCACGTTCTCCCTGGCCATCGGTGCCGCGGTGATCTGGCTGCTCTCCGGTGTGGCCATCGGCGTCCTCTCGGCGCTCAAGCGCGGTTCGATCTTCGACCGTCTCGCCATGACGCTGGCCCTCGCCGGCGTCTCGCTGCCGATCTTCTTCACCGGCATGCTCGGTCTGGCCCTGTTCACCGTCCAGTGGCCACTGTGGTCGGACGGCGTCAACTACGTCCCGTTCGCGGACAATCCGGCGGACTGGGCCTGGAACCTGATCATCCCCTGGTGCAGCCTCGCCTTCCTCTACTCCGCCCTGTACGCCAGGCTCACCCGGGCCGGCATGCTGGAAGTGATGGGGGAGGACTACATCCGTACGGCGCGGGCCAAGGGTCTGCGGGAGAGCACGGTCGTCGCCAAGCACGGACTGCGGTCCGCGCTGACGCCCATCGTCACGATCTTCGGTATGGACTTCGGCCTGCTGCTCGGCGGCGCCGTCATCACCGAGCAGGTCTTCTCCCTCCAGGGCATGGGCTCGTACGCGATCCAGTCGGTGAAGGACGCCGACCTGCCGATCGTGATGGGCGTGACCCTGTTCGCCGCATTCTTCATCGTCTTCTGCAATCTGCTGGTGGACCTGGTGTACGCCGCCATCGACCCCAGGGTGAGGTACTCGTGAGCGAGGTTTCCAAGGAGCAGTCCGCCGTACGGGTTCCGGGTCCCGCCTCCGCGCCGGGCGAGCCGGTGGTCTCCAAGGCCGCCGGGGCCCCCGGTTCCGGTGGCCTCGGCGAGCCCTTCCTCTCCGTACGCGACCTCCGTATCCACTTCAGCACCGATGACGGTCTGGTGAAGTCGGTCGACGGCGTCAGCTTCGACGTCCACGCCGGCAAAACCCTCGGCATCGTGGGTGAGTCGGGCTCCGGCAAGTCGGTCACCTCGCTCGGCGTGATGGGCCTGCACCGCTCCGCCAACGCCGCGATATCCGGCGAGGTCTGGCTGGACGGCGAGGAGCTGGTGGGGGCCGACCCCGACCATGTACGGCGGCTGCGCGGCCGGAAGATGGCCATGATCTTCCAGGACCCGCTGTCCGCGATGCACCCGTACTACCGCATCGGCGCGCAGATCGTGGAGGCGTACCGCGTCCACCACAAGGTCAGCAAGAAGGTCGCCCGCGCACGGGCGGTCGAGATGCTCGACCGGGTCGGCATCCCCGAGCCGCACAAGCGCGTGGACAGCTATCCGCACGAGTTCTCCGGCGGTATGCGCCAGCGCGCGATGATCGCGATGGCCCTGGTCAACAACCCCGAACTGCTCATCGCCGACGAGCCGACGACCGCCCTGGACGTGACCGTCCAGGCGCAGATCCTCGACCTCATCAGGGATCTGCAGAAGGAGTTCGGCTCCGCCGTCATCATGATCACCCATGACCTGGGCGTCGTCGCCGAGATGGCGGACGACCTGCTGGTCATGTACGGCGGCCGGTGCATCGAGCGCGGACCGGCCGAGAAGGTGTTCTACGAGCCGCAGCACCCCTACACCTGGGGTCTGCTCGGCTCGATGCCCCGGATCGACCGTGAGCAGACCGACCGGCTCATCCCCGTCAAGGGCCAGCCGCCGTCGCTCATCAACGTGCCTGAGGGCTGCGCCTTCAACCCGCGCTGCCCGTACGCGGATGTGCCCAAGGGCGGCATCACGCGCACGGAGCGCCCCGAGCTGAAGCAGGTCGGCACCGGGCACCACTCCGCCTGTCATATGTCGCAGGAGGAGCGGACCAAGATCTGGACCGAAGAGATTGCGCCGAAGCTGTGAGCGCCGACGCCGTGAGCAACGCAAAGGATCCCGCTGTGGCGGACAGGCCGGTAGAAGCGGTAAAGGACAAGGCGGGTGAGCCCCTGCTGAGGGTCGAGGGGCTGGTCAAGCACTTCCCCGTCAAGAAGGGGCTGTTGCAGCGCCAGGTCGGCGCCGTCAAGGCGGTCGACGGGCTGTCCTTCGACGTCCAGGCCGGTGAGACGCTCGGCATCGTCGGCGAGTCCGGGTGCGGCAAGTCGACCATGGGCCGGCTGATCACGCGGCTGGACGAACCGACCGCCGGGCGCATCGAGTTCCAGGGCCACGACATCACGCACATGTCGGCGGGCAAGATCCGTCCGCTCCGCCGTGACGTGCAGATGATCTTCCAGGACCCGTACTCGTCCCTGAACCCGCGCCACACGATCGGCACGATCGTCGGCGCGCCGTTCAAGCTCCAGAAGGTGGAGCCCGAGGGCGGGGTCAAGAAGGAGGTCCAGCGGCTGCTGGGCCTGGTGGGTCTGAGCCCCGAGCACTACAACCGCTATCCGCACGAGTTCTCCGGCGGCCAGCGCCAGCGCATCGGTATCGCGCGGGCCCTGGCGCTCAGCCCGAAGCTGGTCGTCGCCGACGAGCCCGTCTCGGCGCTGGACGTGTCGATCCAGGCGCAGGTGGTGAACCTGCTGGACGACCTCCAGGACGAGCTGGGGCTCACGTACGTGATCATCGCGCACGACCTCTCGGTCATCCGCCATGTCTCGGACCGGATCGCCGTGATGTACCTCGGCAAGATCGTCGAGCTGTCGGACCGCAAGTCGCTGTACGAGCGGCCGATGCACCCGTACACGAAGGCGCTGCTGTCCGCCGTGCCGGTGCCGGACCCGAAGCGGCGCGGGGTCAAGAGCGAGCGGATCCTGCTCAAGGGCGACGTGCCGTCGCCGATCTCGCCGCCCAGCGGCTGCCGGTTCCACACCCGTTGCTGGAAGGCGACGGAGGTGTGCCGGACGGTGGAGCCGCCGCTGATCCAGCTGGAGCCGGGCCACGAGGCGGCCTGTCACCACCCGGAGAACGCGCCGGACCAGATTCCGGACGACACGAACGTGCTCGCGTCGGCGCGCGAGGCGATCGCGCTCGTGGGGGACGCGGTGGCTACCGGGGCCGCCGCGGCTGCCGAGACCTCCGAGGCTCCCGCGTCGGGGGCCACCGCGTCGGGGACCTCCAAGGAGACCCCCGCGGGGAGCGCCCGGGCCACCTCCTCGGAGACCTCCGAGGCGCCCAAGGGGCTCGCCAAGGAGTAGCCCGCCCCGCACCGCACAGAGACGCACGCCCCCGGTCAGCATGGTCCACCATGCGGACCGGGGGCTTCTGCGTCGTACGAGAGGTTCACCCGGTTCGCCCACCCAACTGCGGCTCACCTGGCACGGCTTGACCCGTAGGGGTGAGATGTCCCGGAGTCGGGTCATTTGTCGAGTGTCCGGATCTCAGGTCTGCAACTCCGCATTGCGACCTGTTCATTTGGCACTTTCTTGACTGTAATGTTCGGCCGTCAAGACCGAGCCCTGACTCGTCGGACCCCTGGGGTGGACCATGCGAATAATCAAGTCCCGAGCCGCTGGAGCGATCGTTACGGCCCTGGCCGTCACGCTGATCGCCACCGGCTGCTCCAGCGAGCGCGACGGGGAAGGTGACTCGGGCGGCGCGAAGGACACCTTCGTCTTCGGCGGCCCCGGTGACCCCGGCTCGCTCGACCCGGCGCTCGCGAGCGACGGCGAGACCTTCCGGGTCACCCGTCAGGCCTTCGAGGCGCTGCTGGAGCACGAGTCGGGCGGCAGCGAACTGGCCCCCGGCCTCGCCGAGAAGTGGTCGAGCAACGAGGCCGGTACGGTCTGGACGTTCAACCTCCGCAAGGACGTGACCTTCCACGACGGCGAGAAGTTCAACGCCGCCGCCGTGTGCGCGAATTACGACTACTGGTTCAACTGGACGGGCACCTACCAGTCCAGCGCGGTCTCCTACTACTGGCAGACCATCATGGGCGGCTTCGCGAAGAACGAGGACCCGGAGACGCCGAAGGCGAACTACAAGTCCTGCACCGCGACTGACGACAGCACCGCCGTCATCGAGGTCAACGAGCCCTCCGCGAACCTGCCGGGCGGCTTCTCCCTCCAGGCGCTGGCGATCCACTCGCCGAAGGCCCTGAAGGAGTACGCGAAGCAGGAAGCCACCGCCAAGGGTGACGCGATCACGTACCCCAAGTACAGCCAGGTGGCCGGCACGGTCGCGGGCACCGGCCCGTACAAGATCAGCGAGTGGAACAAGGGCAACAAGGAAGTCTCGCTGCAGCGTTACGACGACTACTGGGGCACCAAGGCGAAGATCAAGAATCTGGTCTTCCGCACCATCGACACCGAGGACGGCCGCCGTCAGGCCCTCCAGGCCGGTGACATCGACGGCTACGACCTCGTCGCACCCGCCGATGTGAAGACGCTGGAGAACGGCAAGTTCCAGGTCCCCACGCGTGACGTCTTCAACATCTTCTACGTCGGCATGAGCCAGGGTAAGAACGCGGCGCTGAAGAAGCCCGAGGTCCGGCAGGCCATCGCGCACGCCATCGACCGCGAGAACCTGGTCAAGACCCAGCTGCCCGAAGGCGGAGTCGCCGCCACGCAGTTCATGCCCGACACGGTCGCCGGCTACTCGGACGCCGTGAAGACGTACCCCTTCGACACCGCCAAGGCGAAGTCGCTGCTCAAGGACGCCGGTGAGAGCGCCCTGAAGGTCGAGTTCTGCTACCCGACCGAGGTCACCCGCCCGTACATGCCCGCTCCGCAGGACATGTTCGAGCTGATGAAGGCCGACCTGGAGAAGGCCGGCATCACCGTCACCCCCAAGCCCATGAAGTGGGCCCCGGACTACCTGGACGCCACCGAGGCGGGCAGCTGTGCACTGCACATGCTCGGCTGGACCGGTGACTTCAACGACGGTTACAACTTCATCGGCACCTGGTTCGCCGAGTTCGACACGCAGTGGGGCTTCAAGGACAAGGGCGTCTTCGACGCGCTGAAGGCCGCGTCGATCGAGACCGACCCGGCCAAGCGGACGGACCTGTACAAGAAGGCCAACGAGACGATCATGGCGTACCTGCCGGGTGTGCCGATCTCCTCCTCGCCGCCGGCGATCGCGTTCGCCGCGAACGTCAACCCGCCGAAGGTCTCCCCGCTGACGCAGGAGTACTTCGCCGAGGTGTCCTTCAAGTAAGGACAGCGCGCACGCCGGGTCCGCCCGGTCGCGGAGCACGTCCCGACCGCGACCGGGCGGACCCGTCTCGCTGACGGCCCGTCCCACACACGGACGACCTGAACACAGACGGACGAACACAGATGAACAACGCCAGGAGTACGCAATGAGAAAGGGGCACGCGGGGTGCTGCGACTCGTCGCACGACGACTGCTACAGCTGATACCCACCCTGCTCGGTCTGTCGGTTCTGCTCTTCCTTTGGCTGAACCGGCTGCCCGGCGGACCCGCTTCGGCGATCCTGGGCGAGCGGGCGACCGATGCCGAAGTGGCCCGGATCAACCGGGCGCTGGGGCTCGACGAGCCGGTCTGGGTCCAGTACTGGCGGTTCATCAAACGGATCTTCGAACTGGACCTGGGCACCTCCACGCAGACCGGCCAGCCGGTGTGGGAGGAATTCACCCTGCGCTTCCCGGCGACCGTCGAACTCAGCGTCGCCGCGATACTCATCGCGGTCGTGGTCGGCGTCCCGCTGGGCTACTTCGCCGCCCGGCGCCGCGGCAGCTGGCTCGATGTGAGCGCGGTCTCGGGCTCGCTGCTCGGCATCTGTATCCCGGTCTTCTTCCTGGCGCTGCTCCTCAAGGGGCTGTTCGCCGTCAGCCTCGGGATCTTCCCGAGCTTCGGCCGGCTGTCGACCGGCATCGACGCGACGAAGGTCACCGGATTCGCCGTCCTGGACGGCCTGTTGACCGGCGAGTTCGACGCGTCCTGGGACGCGATCATGCATCTGGTGCTGCCCGCCGTCGCGCTCGCCTCCATCCCGCTCGCCGTCATCGTGCGGATGACCAGGGCCAGCGTGCTCGAAGTGCTGGGGGAGGACTACGTACGTACGGCGGAGTCCAAGGGCCTGGAGAAGCGTGTCGTACGCGGCCGGCACGTCCTGCGCAACGCGCTGCTGCCGGTGATCACCGCCGTCGGTCTGCTGACCGGCAGCCTGCTCTCCGGCGCCGTCCTCACCGAGTCGGTCTTCAGCTTCGGCGGGATCGGGCAGTTCATCCGTACCTCGATCGACGCCCGCGACTATCCCGTGCTCGTCGGGTTCATCCTCTTCATCGCGCTGGTGTACGTGCTGATCAATCTGCTGGTCGACGTGGCGTACAGCCTCATCGACCCGAGAGTGCGGGTGCACTGACGTGAACGCCATCCCGAACATGACGAAGAAGGCCGACAAGATCGACCGGCTCGCGCAGCTCACCGAGCGGACCGAGGCCACCTCGGGCGCCGGGCTGTGGCGCGAGGCCTTCCGGCGGCTGCGCACCAGCAAGACCGCGATCATCGGCGGCATCGTGATCGGCCTGTTCGTGCTGATCGCGATCGTCGGCCCGTGGCTCGCCCCGTACAGCCCCACCGCGCAGGACTGGCGCGGCGAGGTCTTCCCCAACCAGGGCCGCTTCGTCGGACCTCGCGGCGAGAACTGGTTCGGCCTGGACCATCTGGGCCGCGACGAGTTCTCCCGGATGCTCGTCGGTGCCCGCCAGACCCTGCTCGTCGGCGTCGTGTCGATGCTCATCGGCCTGGTGGCCGGCGCGATCGTCGGCGCCGTGTCGGGCGCGGCGGCAACGCTCGGCGGGGAGCCGGGCAAGCGCGTGGACACCGTCATCATGCGCGTCACCGACATGATGCTGGCGCTGCCCTCGCTGCTGCTGGCGGTCTCCGTCGCCGCCGTGCTCGGCCAGTCGCTGACCACGGTGATGATCGCGGTCGGCGTGGTCCAAGTGCCGGTGTTCGCACGGCTGCTGCGTGGCTCGATGCTCGCGCAGGGCAACTCGGACTATGTGCTGGCCGCCAAGGCGGTGGGCATCCGCAAGCGCCGTATCGTCCTGACCCAGATCCTGCCCAACTCGCTCAGCCCGGTGATCGTCCAGGCGACGCTCAGCCTCGCCACCGCGATCATCGAGGCCGCCGCCCTGTCCTACCTGGGCCTCGGCAGTCCGGACCCGGCGATCCCGGAGTGGGGCGTGATGCTGTCACAGGCACAGCGCTTCTTCGACAACGCGCCGATGATGTCGGTCTATCCGGCGGTCGGGATCATCGTCACCGCCCTCGGCTTCACGCTGCTCGGTGAGGCGATGCGGGAAGCTCTCGATCCGAAGCTGCGAGGCTGAAGTCCCATGTCACTTCTCTCAGTTGACGCACTGTCGGTCACCTTTGCCGGGCACGCGACGGGCCGGGGCACGGGACGCGACACCAGGGCCGTCGACGGCGTCTCCTTCGACGTCGCCGAGGGCCAGGTCGTGGGCCTGGTGGGCGAGTCGGGCTGCGGCAAGTCCGTGACCGCTCTCGCCCTGATGGGTCTGCTCCCGCGCAAGGGGGTGAGCGTCGGCGGGCGCGCCGAGTACGACGGCGCGGACCTGCTGTCCATGGACGAGAAGAAGATCCGCGACCTGCGCGGCAGCCGGATCGCGATGATCTTCCAGGACCCGCTCTCCTCGCTCAACCCGGTCGTCCCCATCGGCATCCAGGTCACCGAGATCCTGACCCGCCACCGAGGGCTGAAGGGCGAGCCCGCCCGTAAGGAGGCCGCCTCGCTGCTCGACCGCGTCGGCATCCCCGACCCGAACAGGCGGCTCAAGGAGTACCCGCACCAGCTCTCCGGCGGAATGCGGCAGCGCGCGCTCATCGCCATGGCGGTCGCGTGCGCGCCTCGCCTGCTGATCGCGGACGAGCCGACGACGGCGCTCGACGTCACCATCCAGGCCCAGATCCTCGAACTCCTCAAGGAGTTGGTGGACCAGGAGGGCACGGCGCTCCTGATGATCACTCATGACCTCGGCGTCGTCGCCGGGCTGTGCGACCAGGTGAACGTGCTCTACGCGGGGCGCGCGGTGGAGACGGCGGGCCGCCGTGAACTGTTCGCGCACCCCACCCATCCGTACGCGCACGGCCTGCTCGGCTCCATCCCGCGCCTCGACGCACCGCGCGGTGAGCCGCTCAGGCCGATCCGCGGCTCGATCAACGACAAGATCGCGTGGGCCGACGGCTGCGCGTTCGCGCCGCGGTGCGACTTCTACACGATGGAGTGCCTGACGGGCACCCCGGAACTCACCGAACCGCGTGCGCCCGGCCACCAGGTGCGCTGCGTCAACCCGGTCCTGCCGGCGGCACCCGCCGACGCGGCGGCCGGGGTGGCGGCGGCCGACCCGATCGATCCGGTCGAACCCACGGCGGAGGTCTCCTCATGAGTCTGCTCGAACTCGACGGCGTCAAGGTCCACTTCCCCGTCAAGAAGGGCGTCTTCTTCGACCGTACCGTCGGTCATGTGTACGCCGTCGACGGTATCTCGCTGAAGGTCGAGGCGGGCCAGACGTACGGCCTGGTGGGGGAGTCGGGCTGCGGCAAGACCACCCTCGGCCGCGCCGTCCTGCGCCTCGTCGACATCACCGAGGGCGAGGTCCTCTTCGACGGCACGGATCTGGCGAAGCTGCCCGAGGAGGAGATGCGCAAGATCCGGCACCGCCTCCAGATGGTCTTCCAGGACCCGCTCGGCAGCCTCAACCCCCGGCAGAACATCGAGTCGATCCTCTCCGAGGGCATGGCGGCGCACGGTATCGGCGCCGACCAGGAGGAGCGCCGCGAGCGGATCAAGAAGATCCTCGCCGAGGTCGGCCTGCCGACCAACGCGCTCTCCCGCTACCCGCACGAGTTCTCCGGCGGCCAGCGCCAGCGCATCGGCATCGCACGGGCGCTCGTCCTGGAACCGGACGTGATCATCTGCGACGAGCCGGTATCCGCGCTCGACGTCTCCATCCAGGCGCAGGTGATCAACCTCCTTGAGGAACTTCAGGAGTCCAAGGGTCTGACGTATCTCGTCATCGCCCACGACCTGGCCGTGGTCCGCCACATCTCGGACGTCATCGGGGTCATGTATCTGGGCTCCCTGGTCGAGGAGGCCCCGAGCGACGCGCTGTACGCCGAGCCGAGGCACCCGTACACGAAGGCGCTGATGTCGGCGGTACCGGTGCCCGACCCGGAGGTGGAGGACCACCGCGAACGGATCCTGCTCCGCGGCGACCTCCCCTCCCCGGCGGCGCCGCCGGCCGGCTGCCGCTTCCACACGCGCTGCCCGTGGAAGCAGGAGACCCGGTGCGCGACGGAGCGCCCGGAGCTGACGGTTCTGGGCGACGGCCACCGGGTGGCGTGCCACTTCGCCGCGGAGATCGAGGCGGGCACGGTGGAGCGTACGAGGGCGACGGGCATCGAGGCGGTGACGGACACCGGGGCCGGGGACGGAGCCGGGGCAGAGGCGGTGTCGGAGCCCGTCTGAGGCGGGCCCCGACGAACCGGTGACGGGGCGGGCCGGGCGCGGCCCCGCCCCGGCCGTCGCGGTCGCCCATCGGCAGGCGCCTGTCCGGCGTTCACCCGCCCCAGGTAGAACTGTCGGGTGTTCCAGGAACTGTTCAGCCCCTCCGTCCAGCACTCGCTCGACCTCGCCGGCATCTTCGTCTTCGCGATCTCCGGCGCCCTGCTCGCCGTCCGTAAGAACTTCGACGTCTTCGGCATCGCCGTGCTCGCCGAGGTCACCGGGCTGGGCGGTGGGCTGATCCGGGACCTGATCATCGGAGCCGTACCGCCGGCGGCCTTCACCGATCTCGGGTACTTCACCATGCCGCTGGTGGCCACCGTGCTGGTGTTCTTCCTGCATCCGCATGTCGAGCGCATCCAGGGCGCGGTCAACGTCTTCGACGCGGCGGGGCTCGGGCTGTTCTGTGTGACCGGCACGGTGAAAGCGCACGAGTACGGGCTCGGCCTCACCGCGTCCGCCGCGCTCGGGCTCGCCACGGCGGCGGGCGGCGGTGTCCTGCGCGACGTGCTCGCCAACGAGGTGCCGTCGCTGCTGCGCTGGGACCGTGATCTGTACGCCGTCCCCGCGATCGTCGGGGCGACGATGGTGGTCGTCTGTATCCGTTTCGACGCGCTGAACGGGCTGACGAGCGGACTCGCCGTCGTCACCGCGTTCGCGCTGCGGCTGCTGGCGATGCGCTTCCACTGGCGGGCGCCGCGCGCGTACAACCGCCGCTCGACGGCGGCCGAGGAGCCGACGGGACCGAACATATAAGCTACCGCTCAGTAATGCATTGTTGTACCGTGCTTCTCATGGCACAGGCAGCGCAGGCATCCACCGCGGACAGCGAGTTCGACCGCGACACCTCCGTCACCCTCCGCGAACCGGGTGTCTACGACGCGGACCTCTCCGAGGGCTGGGCGATCCTCTCCGCCGTCAACGGCGGCTATCTGCTGGCGATCGTGGCCCGCGCCCTGCGCGACGCCCTGCCGCACCCCGACCCCTTCACGGTCACCGCCCACTATCTGACCCCGTCCCGCCCCGGCCCGGCCGTCGTGCGGACCGAGACCGTACGGAGCGGACGCACCCTCGCCACCGGCCAGGCGTCGCTCTTCCAGTACGAGCCCGACGGCACGGAGGTCGAACGCGTCCGGGTCCTCGCGGCGTACGGCGCGCTGGACTCCCTCGACGACGACGTCCGCACCTCGGTGAAGCCGCCCACGCTGCCGCCGCCCGAGGAGTGCCTGGGTACGGAGGACGGCCCGGCCGCCTTCCCCGCCGACTCCGGCTTCACCCGGCGCGTGGTGGTCAAGCTGGCTCCCGAGACCACGGGTTGGGCGGTCGGTGAGCCGTCGGGGAAGGGCGAGGTGCGCGGCTGGTTCTCGCTGGCCGACCCGCGCGAGCCCGACCCGCTCTCCCTGCTGCTGACGGTGGACTCGTTCCCGCCGACCGCCTTCGACCTCGGCCTCACCGGCTGGACCCCGACGGTCGAACTGACCACGCACATCCGGTGCCGCCCGGCTCCCGGACCGCTGAGGGTCTTCGTGACCACGCGGAACCTGGCGGGCGGCTATCTGGAGGAGGACGCCGACGTCTGGGACAGCGCGGACCGGCTGGTTGCCCAGTCCCGCCAACTGGCCAGGGCACCACGGGCACCCAGGGTCCCCGGAGCGCGGTAGCCGGGCGCCGCGTATACGGGAGTCCGTACCCCGGCCCGCGCGGTCCGCGCCCCCGTGGGCGATCCTGGCCGGGTGAAGGCCGACCGACTCCTCTCGATCCTGCTGCTGCTCCAGACGCGAGGGCTCGTGCCGGCCACCGAGCTGGCCGAGCGCCTCGAGGTCTCCGTACGCACCGTCTACCGCGACGTCGAGGCGCTGTCGGCCGCGGGCATCCCCGTCTACGCCGAACGCGGCAGACACGGCGGCATCGCCCTGCTGCCCGGCTTCCGTACGGACGTCACCGGCCTGACCGCCGACGAGTCCCGCGCCCTGTTCGTCCTCGCCGCCGAGGGCGCCCACTCCGCCCTCGGTCTCGACCGGGCGCTCGGTTCGGCCCTGCGCAAGGTGATGGCCGCGCTGCCCGCCCCGTACCGCCCCGCGGCCGAACAGACCAGCCGCCGCATCATCGTCGACCCGGAGCGGTGGATGCGCGCCGGGCGGCCCGCCGTCGACCTGGACATCCTGAACACGGCGGTCTTCGCCGACCGCCGGCTGCGGCTGACCTACCGGCACAGCGGCACCACGGAAGCAAGGACGTACACGGTCGACCCGTACGGACTCGTCCTCAAGGCGGGCGTCTGGTACCTGATCGCCGACCACCGGGGCGTGCCCGGTCTCTACCGCGCCGACCGCGTGCGGCGCGCGACCCTGACCGATGCCGCCGTACTCCGCCGCGAGGGCGTGGAACTTGGCGACGTCTGGGAGGCGTTGCGCCGGAAGGTGGAGCTGCGCCCGACCGCCGTCGAGGTGACCGCCCGGGTCCGCGTCGCACGGCTGGACATGTTCCTCCGTATCCAGGCGGCCCAACTGACCGACGAGGAGCCGGTCATGGAGGCGTCGGGGGAGTGGGCACGGGTCACCCTCGCCTTCACCGAACTGCGGGCCGTCCGCGCGCTGCTCGCCTTCGGCGAGAACGTGGAGGTGCTGTCACCGCCCGAGGCCCGCGACGTACTCGCCGGGGCCGCGGCCGCTGTCACCGAGCTGTACGGAGGAAGTCGCCCAGCGCCAGGGTGAGTTCGGCGGGGGCGTCCTCCTGTACGAGATGGCCCGCGCCCGCGACGGGACGCAGCTCGGCACCGGGGATCAGCTCGGCGAGCTGCCGGCCCTTCGCCGGCGGGATCCAGGTGTCCTCCTCGCCCCAGCAGATCAGCACCGGCAGTTCCAACTCGCCGTAACGGCCCTCGATCTCGTCGGTGAAACGCTGGTCGTTCTGCGCGATCTGCCGGTAGAACGCGGCCTGCCCCGCCTCCGTGCACCACGGCTCCACCAGCGCGTCCAGGATGTCGGCGTGCAGCCCGGGGTGGCTGGCCGAGCCGACGTACTCCCGCAGGAGCGCGCGGTGCAGCTCGGTCGGCAACCGCGAGAAGACATCGCCGTGTTCGCCCAGCAGCCGGTACGTGGGCGAGCCCCAGGGCGCGAGCGCCACGGGATCCACCAGGGCCAGCCGTTCGTACGCCGCGCCGTGCAGCAGCGTCGCGCGCAGAGCGACGCATCCCCCGAAGTCGTGCGCGACGACGGCGGGCCGCTCCAGCCCCCAGTGCGCCAGCAGTTCGCCGAAGACGCGTGCCTGCGCGCCCAGCGACACGTCCTGCCCCTGCCGCATCTCCGACGCGCCGAACCCCGGCATGTCCCACACGTACACCCGGTGCCGCCCCGCGAGGGCGCGCGCGACGCCCCGCCACACGTACGACGAGAACGGCGTCCCGTGCAGCAGCACGACGGGCGGCCCGCCGACGGGCCCGAGGGCGGCCCACCGGACCTCACCGGCGGAGCTGTTGAACGTGCGGTCGAGAGTCCATCCATCCATGCGCGCCAGGCTAGGGCCTGTCGTTCGGATCTTGCCGGGCTCGCGGTCCCTGGCACGCGCGCCCGCCGCGTTGTCGTCGGTCGCCAACGCCCCGCGTTGTCTCCCTCCTCCGCCTTGCGACCGCACGCACCAACGCGGACATCAGCCGCCGGCGCGGCGGGCGCTCCCTGATCCGGCCTGATCCAAACGACAGGCCCTGATTCCCGGCTCGGACATCCCCCCGGAGCACGGACGCGGGACAGCGCCCCGCGACAGTTCACAGCCCCCGCGCCCCGTCGATCCGCTCGCGGAGCAGATCGGCGTGGCCGTTGTGCCGGGCGTACTCCTCGACCATGTGGACCAGCACCCAGCGCAGCGACACCGTGCCGCGCCACGCGTCCTCGCCCACGACGTCCAGGCCGGGCGCCGCCGCGACGAAGCGGTCTGCGAAGGCCACCTCCGCGCGCCAGGTCCGCCACGCGGCGGTGATCACGTCCGGATCGGGGACCGCGCCGTCGAAGTCCCCGTCCGGGTGCGCCGGGGAGGAGAACCGGGGCGGCGCGTCCTCCCCGGCCATGACGCACCGGAACCAGCGGCGCTCCACGTCCGCCAGATGCCGCACGAGGCCGAGCAGCGAGAGCGTCGACGGGCCTACGGCGCGCTGCGACAGCCTCAGGCCCAGGCCACCGCACTTCATCTCCAGCGTGGCCCGCTGGGCCCCGAGGAAGTCCCTGAGCATCGCGCGCTCGTCGCCGGTGGTCCGGGTGTCGGACCGCCGGTCCGGCCCGGTGGTGACGAACATCTCGGCTCTCCTGCTGCGACCGGTCATGCCGCCATCATTCCGGTGGCGGGTCCCGCCACCCGTACCGCCCCCATCAGGGACCGGACCGGGAGCCGGACCGGGACCGGGCCAGGGCCGGACCAGGGCCGGACCGGTACCGGACCGGGACCGCGAGCACCGTCCGGGGGGCCCGTGCCGCCGCCACCCCCGCCCACGGCGATCCCCACCCGGCACGGCTCGTAGAATCGTCAGCACCATGGCCTATCTCGACCACGCCGCGACCACCCCGATGCTTCCCGAGGCGATCGAGGCGATGACCGCTCGGTTCGCCGACGTCGGGAACGCGTCCTCGTTGCACGCCGCCGGGCGGCGGGCCCGGCGTACCGTCGAGGAGGCGCGCGAAGAGCTCGCCGAATCCCTCGGCGCGCGGCCCAGCGAGGTCGTCTTCACCTCCGGCGGTACGGAGGCCGACAACCTCGCCGTGAAGGGCCTCTACTGGTCCCGCCGCGACGCCGACCCGGCCAGGACGCGCGTGCTCGCCAGCCCCGTGGAACACCACGCCGTCCTCGACGCCGTCGACTGGCTCGGCGAGCACGAGGGCGCGAACGTCGAGTACCTGCCCGTCGACCGCTACGGCAGGGTCTCCCCGGGAACGTTGCGGGAGGCCATCGAGCGCAACCCCGACGACGTCGCGCTGGCCACCGTCATGTGGGCGAACAACGAGATCGGCACGATTCTCCCGGTACGCGAACTGGCCGAGGTGGCCGCCGAGTTCGGCGTCCCGCTGCACTCGGACGCCGTACAGGCCTTCGGCCAGACCGAGGTCGACTTCGCCGCGTCCGGACTCGCCGCGATGACCGTCACCGGTCACAAGATCGGCGGCCCCTACGGCGTCGGCGCGCTTCTCCTCGGCCGGGAGTACACCCCCGTCCCCGTCCTGCACGGCGGCGGCCAGGAACGCCATGTGCGTTCGGGCACCCTCGACGTCCCCGCGATCGCGGCGTTCGCCGTCGCGGGGCGGCTCGCCGCCGAACGACGGGGCGAGTTCACCCGCGACATCGGCGCCCTGCGCGACGAGTTGATCGCCTCCGTACTGAAGGCCGTGCCGGACGCGATCCTCGGAGGCGACCCCGTCGACCGCCTCCCCGCCAACGCCCACTTCAGTTTCCCCGGCTGCGAGGGCGACTCCCTGCTCCTGCTGCTGGACGCGCAGGGCATCGAGTGCTCGACCGGATCGGCCTGTACGGCGGGGGTCGCGCAGCCCAGCCACGTACTGCTGGCCACCGGCACCGACCCCGAACTGGCGCGCGGCACACTCCGCTTCTCCCTCGGCCACACCTCTACAGAGGCTGACGTCGAAGCGGTCGCCTCGGCGATCGGCCCGGCGGTGGAACGGGCGCGAACGGCCGGCCTGAGTTAGGGCCTGTCCGCGCCTGCGTCTGCGGGCCGTTGTGGCCTCAATCGCCGGCCGGGCTGGGGGTGGTTGCGGTTGTCGGTCGTGGGCGGGGTGCGGGGTCTCCGGACGGGTATGTCCGGACGGCGTGATTTACGGTGCGTGCCGCGTTCGTTGGATCTGCTGACCCGGCTTGTTCACGCGCCACAAATCAGCCCAAGTGTCCGAACACACCCCTCCTGCGACCCCGCCCCCCTCACGCCGGCGACCGCAACGGTCAGCGACTGCCGTCCCCCTCCTGCGGGTTGGAAGGGGGACGCGCAGGGGTCGTGGCCGGACACTTGGGTTGATTTGTGGTGCGTGGACAGCCCGGTTCCTCTGAGGCCAACGAGCGTTGCACGCGGCGTAAATCACGCCGTCCGGGCATGACCCCGGAGCGGCCCACGGCCCCCGGCCCGCGCCAATTAAGCCCGGCCGGCGATTGAGGCCGAAACGGCCCGCCGCCGCGGACGGCCCCGCGGGCTCACCCCGCCGCCTCCGCCGTCTCCAGCTCCGCCCGCGCCGCCCGCACCAGCTTCATGTAGCGGTCCCAGTCCCAGTGCGGCCCGGGATCCGTGTGGTCCGTCCCCGGCACCTCCACGTGCCCGATGATGTGCTTCCGGTCGACCGGTATCCCGTGCCGCTCACAGATGCCCGCGGTCAGCCGCGCCGACGAGCGGTACATCGCGTCCGTGAAGTCCTCCGGCCGGTCCACGAACCCCTCGTGCTCGATGCCGACACCGCGTTCGTTGTAGGCGCGGTTCCCCGCCTGGTACGCCACGTCCAGCTCACGGATCATCTGCGCCACGTGCCCGTCCTTGCGCACCACGTAGTGCGTGGCCGCCTGGTGCGCGGGGTCCTTGAAGACCTTGAGGGCCGTGCTGTAGCTGCCCTGCACGACATGGATGATCACCATGTCCACGGTGTAGTCGTCCGGCCGGTCCGCCCGGCGCCAGTTCGCCGACGACGCCGCCACCCACTCGGCGCCCGCGTGATCCAGCTCACCCGGCTTGCGCGGCTTCTCCACCCCCGGCACCCGGTACCAGAGCCGAGTCGCCTGGTCCTGCCCCGCCACGATCGCCGCCGCCCCGCCGCCCACCACCACGGCCGCGCCGCCGATCAGCAGCCTGCGCCGCCCGATCCCCGATCCGTCTCCGGCCGGTGCCCCGCCCGTGCCGGAGCTCTCCGCACCGGAGGTGTCACCGCCCGCACCGCTGCTCGCGGCGCCCCGCTTCCTCTTGCCCATGGACCGACAACGGATACTCGCGCGACTCTGGTTCCCCGGCACCCTTACGCTTGTGGGGCTATGACTCAGACACCCCAGCGCCCCCTCCGTGTGCTCGCCGCCATGTCCGGCGGTGTGGACTCCGCCGTCGCGGCCGCCCGCGCCGTAGAAGCCGGTCACGACGTCACCGGCGTCCACCTCGCTCTCTCCGCGAACCCGCAGTCGTTCCGTACGGGCGCGCGGGGCTGCTGCACCATCGAGGACTCGCGCGACGCGCGACGGGCCGCCGACGTCATCGGCATCCCCTTCTACGTATGGGACCTCGCCGAGCGCTTCCGTGAGGATGTCGTCGAGGACTTCATCGCCGAGTACGAGGCGGGCCGCACCCCGAACCCGTGCCTGCGCTGCAACGAGAAGATCAAGTTCGCGGCGCTGCTCGACAAGGCCGTCGCGCTGGGCTTCGACGCCGTCTGCACCGGCCATTACGCGACGGTCGTCACCGGCCCCGACGGGGCGCGTGAGCTGCACCGCGCGAGCGACATGGCCAAGGACCAGTCGTACGTACTGGGCGTGCTCGACGAGCGCCAGCTCGCGCACGCCATGTTCCCGCTCGGGGACACCCTCACCACGAAGGACGAGATCCGCGCGGAGGCGGAGCGCCGCGACCTGGCCGTCGCGAAGAAGCCCGACAGCCACGACATCTGCTTCATCGCCGACGGCGACACCCAGGGATTCCTCGCCGCCCGGTTG
Organism: Streptomyces sp. NPDC060366; assembly: GCF_042725135.1. Classification (NCBI taxonomy): domain Bacteria; kingdom Bacillati; phylum Actinomycetota; class Actinomycetes; order Kitasatosporales; family Streptomycetaceae; genus Streptomyces; species Streptomyces sp. NPDC060366. The sequence goes on from NZ_JBHXDC010000003.1 coordinate 772,296, forward strand.
GGCAAGGCCGAGGGGGACATCGTGGACGAGTCGGGGTCCAAGGTCGGCACCCACGACGGCGCGCACGGCTTCACCATCGGCCAGCGCAAGGGCCTGCGGATCGGCCACCCGGCACCGGACGGCAAGCCGCGCTACGTGCTGGACATCTCGCCCGTCGACAACACCGTGACGGTCGGCCCCGCCGCCGCCCTCGACGTCGGTGCCCTGACGGCCATCAGGCCCCGCTGGTGCGGCGGCACGGCCCCGTCCGGGCCCGGCGCCTACACGGCGCAGCTGCGCGCCCACGGCGACGAGACGCCGGTCAGGGCCGAACTGGTCGACGGCACCCTGCACGTCGAGTTCGCCGAGCCGGTACGAGGCGTGGCTCCGGGCCAGGCGATCGTGCTCTACGACGGCACCCGCGTGGTCGGCTCGGCCACGATCGCGACGACGGAGCGCCGTACGGGAGCCCTCGCCGGCTGACGGGCCCGACCCGTCTCGCCGTCCCACCGACGCGATTCGCGTTGCCCGCTGATCGGCTGACCTGCCCCGTCGGCTCCTGGAGGGCCGCCTCCTGAGGAGAGTCGGCCGCGCCGCGCGGGGGCTTCGGCCTGTCACGCCCGTTACCCAAGCGTAATCAAGCGGACTCTTGTGGCCCGTGAGGGGCTGCTCCAGGGTGCATGTATGCGCATACAGACAGCGCATACATGACGCCCCCACTCCGTCGAGCCGCCCCCGTTCTGCTCTCCCCCCAAGGAAGTACGACGCCATGACGCATGCCCCCGCCCCACGCCGCCGCACCGTTCTGGGCGGGGCCGCCCTCGGTACGCTCGCCACCGCGGGCCTGTCCGTGCAGGAGGCCCAGGCCGCCCCGGCGGCCCCCGTCGCCCCTGCCCCGCCCGGCGACACCGCACCGGCCGGCGCGGTCTCGTACCGGAACAAGCAGATCCTCGTCGGCGGCAAGCCCGCGCTTGTACTCGCCGGAGAGATCCACTACTTCCGGCTGAAGAAGGCGGACTGGCAGTCCAGGCTCGACAAGGCCAAGGCCGCCGGCCTCAACACCATCGCCACGTACATCCCCTGGATGTGGCACGAACTGCCCGACGGCACCATCGACGTCACCGGCCGTACCCGCCCCGAGCGCGACCTCGGCGCCTTCATCGACCTCTGCCACCGCAACGGCTTCCTCTTCATAGCCCGCCCCGGCCCCTTCACCATGGCCGAGTTGAAGGGCGAGGGCGTCCCCGAGCGGGTGCGGAAGGACCACCCCGAGATCGTCTCCACCGGCTGGAACGACGCTCCCGCCACCACACCCACCGTCGACTACCTCGCGCCCGCGTTCCTCAAGGAGATGCGCCACTGGTACGCGGCGGTCATGCCGGTACTCGCGGAGCGGCTGCACGGCAGTGGCGGCCCCGTCATCTCCGTACAGCTCGACAACGAGATCGGGATGCTGGCCTGGGTCAGCAACTCACCCGACCTCACCGATCACTTGACGGCCGACTTCGACGGCTGGCTGCGCGAGGAGTACGGCGACGGTCTCGCCAAGCGCTACCCCTTCACCGGCGAGGACCTGGCCGGGCGGCGCAAGGCGATCCGTAACCCGGAAGAGGCGTACGGCGCGGCCCTGATGCACGATCTCGGCCGCTTCATGCGCGGCCGCTTCGCGCGCTACGTCACCGAACTGCGGTCGGCCGCAGAGGAGTACGGGATCACCGGCATCCCGTTCGTGATCAACATCCACGGCACCTCTGACAGCCGCGCCGAGCCGTTCCCCATCGGCATCAGCCAACTGATGGAAACCTACGGGGGGATCGAGGGGACGATCTCCGGCGCGGACTTCTACCTCGGCGACCTGACCCTGCGCAATGTCACCGACCTGTATCTCATCAACGCCTTCATGGACGCGACCAACGACAAGGACCAGCCGGTCACGGCGCTGGAGTTCGACGCCGGCCACGCCGACTACGGTCAGAACCTGGACAGCCAGACCAGCCCGTCGGGCGTCGATCTCAAGACCCGTCTGTGTATCGCGCAGGGCGCCAAAATGCTCAACTACTACCTGTTCGCGGGCGGGTTCAACCCCAAGCTCGACAAGCCGACGGGCGACGGGAACGACCGGATCGGCATCACGGGCGAGCGGCACGGCTTCGCCGCCCCGGTCGATCCGGAGGGCCGGCCGGGGGTCAGCTACGCGCCGACGCGGCAGACCGTGCGTGCGATGGGTGGTCTCGCCGATGTCCTCGCGCCGATGCGCGCGACGTACGACGACGTGGTGCTCGGCTTCGTACCCGATCACTATCTGACCGAGTACCACCCGCCGAAGCTCGCGTCCGTACAGCGCGTACTGGACGAAGCGGTGAACACGCGCGGCGCCGGCCCGCGCGGCTCCCTGGCCCGCGCGATGCTGCTCGGCGGCTTCCGCTACCGGAGCGTGAACCTCCAGGCGGGCGATCTCGACCCGAAGGCCGTACCGGTGCTCGCGCTGGCGACGGGAGAGCACCTGGGGGCCGAACTCCAGCGGCGCCTGGTCCGCTACACCGAGGCGGGCGGCAAGCTGCTGCTGTCCGGGAGGCTGCCGGTCAAGGACATGGCCGACAAGAGCTGCACCGTCCTCGCGGACGCGCTGGGCCTCAAGGCCGGCACCACGCTCACCGACGCGAACCGCTTCTGGCTCTCCGTCACCGCGCACGGCTGGGCGGCGCCGCTCCCCGAAGTACGGCTGTCACGCACCCAGTTGTGCGAGCCCTCGCGAGGCACGACCGTGCTGCGCGAGCTGTCCACGGGCAAGGGCTGCGGCTTCGACATCCCGCTCGGGCGGGGGCGGGCCGTCGTGATCACCACGGACTACCAGTGCGACCTGACCTTCTGGGACCGTGCCTTCCGCGCCCTGGACGCCGCCCCCGCCCTCCGGCACAGCGCGACCGATCCGGGAGTCTTCCTGCTGACGACGGCGGACGACGAGCGCGGACGGCTGCTGCACGCCTTCAACGTCTCCTCGGGCTACGACCAGGACTTCACCGTCACGGAGAACGGCAAGCCCCTCTTCGGCGGCGAGAAGCTGCACCTGCCCGGTCGTACGGCGGCGATCCTGCCGCTCGGCCTGACCGCGGGCGGCCTGCGCATCGCGTACGCGACGGCGGAACTCACCGGCGCCGCCGACGGCCGGGCGACGTTCCGCGCGCTCGGCGCTGCCGGCGGGGAATCGGTGGTCGTGGTGGAGGGCGCGGCGCGGTGCGACGGCGCGCGTACCTCTACCGAGGGCGGCCGGACCGTACTGCGCGTACGCCGAGCGGAGTTCACCGTACGCCGAGGCTGACGCGAGACCGCGCGGCCCGGGGGACTCCCAGCCCCCGGCCGCGCGGTGGCGTCCCGTGGGGGTTGTCACGGGCCGGAGCGCGGGGCGGACTACGGTGGCGGGACACCGGTCACGGGCGCCGTGCCCGCACCGTATGTACCCACCGCCCCGCGCCGCACGTACCGATCACCCCGTACCGACCGCGCCCGCCGCTCCGACGGAAGGAAGCCCCCGTGGCCGAGCACATCCTGGACTCCGTGCCCGGCACGGTGAGCGACGTCTTCTCGCGCGAACTGCCCCCGGTGCTGACCGTCGACCCCGGGGACACCCTCACCGTCCACACGCTCGACTGCACGGGCCATCTGGAGCGCCGGCGCACGGCGGACGAGAACGTGGCGCGCATGTTCGACGAGCGGCGCGGTCACTGCCTGGTGGGCCCGATCGCCGTACGCGGCGCCGAGCCGGGCATGGCCCTCTCCGTACGACTGGAGTCACTGCGCCCCGACGACTGGGGCTTCACCGCGGCGGCGACGTCCGACACCCCGCTCGCGCGCCGGCTGGGCATGACCGCCGAGGACGCGGAGTGGCTGCTGTGGGACCTCGACGCGAACAAGGGCACCGGGACCGACCAGTACGGTCACACGGTCTCCCTCGCGCCCTTCCTCGGCGTCATCGGCACACCCCCCGACGAACCGGGCGAGCACTCCACGACCCCGCCCCGCACCCTCGGCGGCGGGAACATCGACTGCCGCGAACTGGTCGCCGGATCAACCCTGTTCCTGCCGGTCACCGTGCCGGACGCGTTGCTCAGCATCGGTGACGGCCATGCCGCGCAGGGCGACGGCGAGGTATCCGGCACGGCGGTCGAATGCGGTATGACGACCCGCCTCACCGTCGGCCTCCAGACCTCCCCGCCGATCCCGACACCGCACGCGATCACCCCGGCGGGCCGGATCACCTTCGGTTTCGACGCGGACCTCAACGAGGCTTCGGCGCGGGCCCTGGACGCGATGCTGACGTGGATGACGTCGCTGTACGGGGTGAAGCGCGGGACGGCGCTGGCTCTGGCGAGTACGATGGTCGATCTGCGGGTGACGCAGGTGGCCAATCAGGTGTGGGGCGTGCACGCGGTGCTGCCGGACGGCGCGATCCGCTGAAGCCCACGCGCCCGTGCCGGTAGCGGGCGTGCGAGGCGAGCACGCCGCCGGTCACCGTTCTCGGCGTTGGCGGTCCCGGTGTCATCGTGCTCACGCCGCCGCGGCGAAGTACTCGGCGAGGACCGGCGCCAGCACATGCGGCGCCACCTCGTGCACCTGGCCCGTCAGGGTGCGGTGCCGCCCACGCGGCAGCGCGGCGGCCACCGCCCGCGCCGCCACCCGCATGGGCGGCGGGCTCGCGCCCCCGTCCACGACCATCACCCGCGCGGTGATCCGCGCGAGCCGCTCCGTCGGGACCGGGCCGGGACCCATCACGGCGTTGTCGTACGCGAGGGTGTGCGCCAGCGCCGTCATGCCCCGCCACATCGTCGCCCGGCGCATCCGCGCCACCACGTCGGGCGGCACCCCGACCATCGACAGGAACAGCTCCACGGCCTCGTCCCGCCGCCCCCGCACCAGCAGGTCGTCGAGCCGCGCCGTGTACGCCGCGCCGTCCGTGACATCCGCCGCGACGGTGTCGTACGGAGGCTCGTACACGGCGAGTTGGGTGATCGGCAGCCCCGCCGCAGCCGCCTCCAGCGCCAGGGCCGCGCCCGACGACATGCCGTACACCGAGGCGCTGCCGCCCGCCTCCGTAAGGAGGGCGGCGATGTCCTCGACCTCGCGCTCCACCGCGTAGGGCGCCGTGTCGCCGCTGCCGCCGCGCCCCCGCCGGTCGTAGGTGATCACACTGAAGCGCGGTGCGAGGAGCGCAGCCAGCGGTGCTTCCGCCTCCGCCGTGCTGAACGCCCCTCCCACCATGATCACCGGTGGTCCGTCGCCGCTCGTCCGCCGGTACGCGATGAGGGTGCCGTCACCCGACTCCGCCTTGCCCACTTGGTCCATACGCTTATGGACCGGCGGGCTCACCGGAACTCATCGCCGGTGAACGGAAATCGGAGAAGTTTTTTCCGGCCGGTCCTCCGGCACCGCCTCGCGGCCCGGCCGGGCCCGCCGCTCAGCCGCCGACGACCTCTGTCTCGTAGAAGCAGAAGTGGTCCTTGATCTGCGCCACTTCGTCCTTCGGCTCGGGATACGCCCAGACCAGGTCCGGCGCGCCGGGCAGCGACCAGTAGGAGGCGTCGCCCTTGAACGGGCAGTGGGTCGTGGTGTCCGACGCGCTCAGCAGCTCCGTACGCACGTCCTGCGGCGGCAGGTAGTAACGGACGGGCAGCCCGGTCTCGTGCAGCAGCAGCGGGCGGCGGCTCTCCGCGACGACCTGTCCGTCGCGTACCACCCGTACGCGCTCCGTGCCCTGCTCGACGGTGATGGTGTGGCCCTTGGCCATGGCGATCCGCTCCTTCGGTGAACTCGGTCCCTCTGTTGAGGCCGGTGTGACGCTGGTCCCTTCTACCGTCAGCAACGGCCGGGCACGCCCTCTTCCCAAGGAGGTCACCCGGATACCGTGGATCCATGAATATCTGCGTCTTCCTCTCCGCCGCCGACCTCGACGAGCGCTACACCGGCCCCGCCCGGGAATTCGCCGAACTCCTCGGCAAAGGTGGTCACACGCTCGTCTGGGGCGGTTCGGACGTCGGCCTGATGAAGGTCGTCGCCGACGGGGTGGAGGAGGCGGGCGGGCGGCTCGTCGGCGTCTCCGTCGGCTTCCTGGGCGCCTCGGTGCGGGAGCGGGCCGACGAGATGGTGATCGCCAAGGATCTCGCCGAGCGCAAGGCGCTGCTCCTCTCGAAGTCCGACGCCGTCGTGATCATGGTCGGCGGCACGGGCACGCTGGACGAGGCGACCGAGATCCTCGAACTGAAGAAGCACGGCATGCACGACAAGCCCGTGGTGCTGCTCAACACGGCTGGCTTCTACGACGGACTCAAGGAACAGTTCGTCCGTATGGACCGCGAGGGCTTCCTTCCCCTGCCCCTGACCGAGCTGGTCTTCTTCGCGGAGGAGGCGGTGGGCGCCCTCGCCTATCTGGAGGAGTCGGCCGGCGTCCGCTGACCGCCGACGGGGCCGCGACGGGGCCGCTGCGGGACGGGGGCGGGACCGTACGACCGCGCCATGGGGTGATGCGAACATGACCCCATGGCTACCCATCTGATCACCGGCGCGGGCTCCGGCATCGGCGCCGCCGTCGCGCGCCGGCTGCACGACCGCGGCGACGACCTGCTGCTCTTCGCCCGCGACGCCGGCCGGGGCAAGGAACTCGCCGCGGCCCACCCCGGCGCCGGTGTGCTCGTCGGCGACCTCACGAACCCCGAGCGGCTCTCCTGGGCGCTGTCGCACCAGACACTCCCCGACCGGCTGGACTCGTTCCTGCACATCGCGGGCATCGTCGACCTCGGCCCGGTCGGCGAGCTGACCCCCAAGGCGTGGACGACCCAGCTGAACGTGAATCTCGTCGCGCCCGCGGAGCTGACCCGCCTCTTCCTGCCCCAACTGCGCGCCTCGCAGGGCCAGGTGATCTTCGTGAACTCGGGCGCCGGGCTGATCGCCCACGCCGGATGGGCCGCGTACGGCGCCTCCAAGCACGGCCTGAAGGCGCTCGCCGACGCCCTCCGTCAGGAGGAGCGGCCGAACGGCATCCGCGTCGCCTCCGTCTATCCGGGCCGTACGGCCACGCCCATGCAGGTCAAGGTGCACGGACAGGAGGGCAAGGAGTACGACGCCTCCCGCTGGATCGACCCGGAGTCGGTCGCGACGACGATCCTCACGGCCCTGGACCTGCCGCGCGACGCGGAGATCAACGACCTGACGGTGCGGCCGGGACGATGAACGAGAACGACAGAGAGACCGACAACAGCAACGGGACCGGCGCCCCGGCGAAGGCCCTGTGGGGCGCCGCCACCGGTGTCGGGTCGATGCCCGGCGAGGACGCCCGCGAGACGGCCAAGGGCGTCACCGGTACCTTCGAGGACTTCCCGCACCTCGCCGAACTGCCCGCGCGCGGCCCCGGCGCCGACATGATCGGGCGGACCGCCGGCCTGCTCGTCGAGGTCTTCGCCCGCGTGGAGCCCAGCGGCTGGCGGATCGGTGACCGCCCCGGCCGCGACACCCGGCGGGCCCGCTCCTGGCTGGGCGAGGACCTGGACGCGCTCGAAGAGTTCAGCCAGGGGTACGAGGGCCCGCTCAAGGTCCAGGTGGTCGGCCCCTGGACGCTTGCCGCCGCGCTGGAACTGCGCAACGGCGAGTCGGCGCTCAGCGACCCCGGCGCCTGCCGCGACCTGGCCGGATCGCTGGTGGAGGGCCTGACGGCGCATCTCGCCGACGTACGGCGCAGGGTGCCCGGCGCCACGCCCGTGCTCCAACTCGACGAGCCGTCCCTCACCGCCGTACTGCGCGGGCAGGTCAGGACGGCCAGCGGCTACCGGACCCACCGGGCGGTGGACCGCCAGGTCGTCGAGGACGCGCTGCGCCAGGTGATGAGGGCGAACGACGGCCCCGCCGTCGTGCACTCCTGCGCCCCCGACGTGCCGTTCGCGCTGCTGCGCCGCGCGGAGGCGGCGGCCGTGTCGTTCGACTTCTCTCTGCTCACCGAGCGTGACGAGGAGCCGATCGGTGAGGCGGTGGAGGGCGGTGTGAAACTGCTCGCCGGGGTCGTGGCGGGCACCGACGCCCCATTGTCGGACCCGGGCGGTAGCGTCATGGGTATCAGAACGCTGTGGCGCAGGCTGGGGCTGGATCCGGGGACTCTCGCGGAGTCCGTGGTGATCACCCCGTCGTGCGGGCTCGCGGGCGCTTCGCCCGCGTATGCCCGTGCCGCCATGGCGCACTGTGTCAGGGCGGCGCGATCCCTCGCGGACAACCCTGAGTGACATCGGCAAGACATGGGTCGCGCTGATCGCGGTGCTCGCCGTGATCGCGGTGAAACGGGAGGACGAAACGGTGGCCGGCGAACAGCAGACGGCAGTGCCCGCGGAGGCGCGGGAGCGACACGCGCACCTCGCCGAGCAGGTCGAGGAGCACCGGTTCCGCTACTACGTGAAGGACCAGCCGGTCGTCAGCGACGGCGAGTTCGACAAGCTGCTGCGCGCGCTTGAGGCGCTGGAGGAGCAGTACGGGGAGCTGCGTACGCCCGACTCGCCGACCCAGAAGGTCGCGGGGGCGTACGAGACGGAGTTCACCGCGGTCGAGCACCGCGAGCGCATGCTCTCGCTGGACAACGCGTTCGACGACGAGGAGCTGGCAGCCTGGGCGGAGCGCGTGGCCCGCGACGTGGGCGCGCCGGGCTATCACTTCCTGTGCGAGCTGAAGGTGGACGGACTCGCCGTCAATCTGACGTACGAACAGGGCAGGCTGACGCGCGCCGCGACCCGCGGGGACGGCCGCACCGGCGAGGACATCACGCCCAACGTCCGTACGATCGCCGAGATCCCGCACCGACTGAAGGGCGACCGCGTCCCGGAGCTGGTCGAGATCCGCGGCGAGGTCTTCTTCCCGATGGACGGCTTCCAGGAGCTCAACGCCCGGCTGGTCGCGGCCGGTGACAAGCCGTTCGCCAACCCGCGCAACGCGGCGGCGGGTTCGCTGCGCCAGAAGGACCCGAAGGTCACGGCGTCGCGCCCGCTGCACATGGTGGTGCACGGCATCGGCGCGCGCGAGGGCTTCGACATCGACTGCCTGTCGCACGCCTACGAGCTGCTGGAGGAGTGGGGCCTGCCGACGGCCCAGCACAACAAGGTCGTCGAAGACCTCGCGGGAGTAAGGGAGTTCATCACCTACTTCGGTGAGAACCGGCACTCCGTCCAGCACGAGATCGACGGCGTCGTGGTCAAGCTGGACGAGATCTCCCTTCAGGGCAGGCTCGGTTCGACCTCCCGCGCCCCGCGCTGGGCGATCGCCTGGAAGTACGCGCCGGAGGAGGTCAACACCAAGCTGGTCGACATCCGGGTCGGCGTGGGACGCACCGGGCGGGTCACTCCGTACGCGGTGGTCGAGCCGGTCCATGTCGCGGGCTCCGAGGTCGAGTTCGCCACGCTCCACAACCAGGAGGTGGTGAAGGCCAAGGGCGTCCTCATCGGTGACACGGTCGTGCTGCGCAAGGCGGGCGACGTCATCCCGGAGATCCTCGGCCCGGTCGCCGATCTGCGGGACGGCAGCGAGCGCGAGTTCGAGATGCCGTCCGTCTGCCCCGACTGCGGCACGGAATTGCAGGCCATGAAGGAGGGCGACATCGACCTCCGCTGTCCCAACGCCCGTTCATGCCCCGCTCAGTTGCGCGAGCGGTTGTTCTATCTCGGTGGCCGCAAATGCCTGGACATCGAGAACTTCGGCTATGTCGCCGCCGCGGCGCTGACCAAGCCGTTGGAGCCGTCGACACCCCCGCTGCTCAACGAGGGCGACCTCTTCACCCTCACCGTGGACCAGTTGCTGCCCATCAAGGCGTATGTGCTCGACGCGGACAGCGGTCTGCCCAAACGCGACCCGGAGACCGGCGAGGAGAAGGTCGTCACCGTCTTCGCCAACCAGGAGGGCCAGCCGAAGAAGAACGCGCTGGCGATGCTGGAGCACATCGCGGCGGCCAAGGAGCGCCCGCTGGCGCGGATCATCGCGGGGCTGTCCATCCGGCACGTGGGACCGGTCGCCTCGGTCGCGCTGGCACGGGAGTTCCGGTCCGTCGACAGGATCGAGCAGGCCAGTGAGGAGGAGCTGGCGGCCGTCGAGGGCGTCGGTCCGACCATCGCGGCCTCGCTCAAGCAGTGGTTCGAGGTGGACTGGCACCGCGAGATCCTGCGCAAGTGGCGGGAGGCCGGGGTCCGGATGGAGGACGAGGGCGGCGGCGAGGACGAGGGTCCACGCCCGCTGGCGGGCCTCACCGTGGTCGTCACGGGCACATTGGAAAATCACACCAGGGATGGCGCGAAAGAGGCGCTCCAGACGCTCGGAGCGAAAGTCACCGGCGCCGTGTCGAAGAAGACCGCCTTCGTAGTGGTAGGTGAGAACCCCGGTTCCAAGTTCGACAAGGCGATGCAGCTGAAGGTGCCGGTGCTCGACGAGGCGGGGTTCGCCGTGCTGCTCGCCGACGGCCCCGAAGCGGCGCGAGAGGCCGCGGTACAGGCGCCCGAGGCCCCTGAGGGCGGTGCGCCGGAACCGGCCAAGGACGTCCCCCGGACGGCTGACGACACGTCTGCCGAAAGCGGGACCGGCTGACCGAACGGGCACAACAGGCCCTCGTAGGTCACCCGTTCGGACGCATACCAGATGGATACGGAAGGGCGGGTTGCATTCGGGCAACAGCGGTAGAGCGCTGCCCGCCGACGCCGTTCGCGGCCTACTGTTGAGGGGTACGCCTGTCGTGCACGGCTGCGTGTGGGAAATCAGCCGTGGTGGCATGACAACGTGCCATCGCGTGGTAACGGCACCGCCGGCTGTGAGAGGGACGGGAATGAAACCGACCGAGAGCGCCGCCCCGGTCTCACGCCCGCGTGGATTCGCGGGACTTGGAGGCATGTCGGCCAGAGTGCCCCTCGTCGTGGTGGGACTCGCCGCCGCCGTGCTGGCACTGGGCATCTCCCTGGATGTGCGGGACGGCCGGGCCCTCTTCCCGGACGGCGCCACGGGCTGGTCGCTCGCCGTGCTCACCGGCATCGTGGTCGGCCATCTCGTCGCGCTCGGCCGCGACCGCTGGTGGGGCGGCACGGGCTCCGGCGCCGCCCTCACCCTCGGGGTACTGCTCCTGTACGGCTGGGTGGCCGCCGGACTGGTCAGCCTCGCGGTCGTGGTGCTGGTCGGCATCGCCCGCAGACACCGCTGGCGCCAGGGCGCGCTGCACGGCGCCGCGGACATCCTCGGCATCGGGGCCGCGGCGCTGGTCCTGCTCGCCTTCGGCGACGTACCGACGGTCGCCGAGCCGGGGCGGCCCCTCCACTGGGGGATCGGCACCGTCCCCGAAATCGTCCTGGCGGCCGGGGCGTATCTGCTGGTGACCCGGCTGCTCCTGTGGTATTCGCAGACCTCGCAGGGCGGCGGCCTGCCGACCGTGGCCCGCACGGCGCTCCTGCGGCAGGGCCTGCTCGCCGTCGCGCTGCTCGGGATCACCCCGCTGATCTGTGTGGTCGCCGTGTCCCGGCCGGTGGTGCTGCCGCTGTTCGCCGTCCCGCTGATCGCCCTCGACTCCACGCTCTGGATCGCCAGGGCGCGAGCCGAGGAGCAGCTGCGCGACCCGCTGACCGGGCTGCCCAACCGGCAGTGGCTCCTCGAGCGGACGTGGACGGCGCTGGAGGAGGCCAAGACCCTCGGCGCGCGCTCCGCACTCGTCCTGATCGACCTCGACCGGTTCCGCTCGGTCAACGACACGCTCGGTCATCTCGCGGGCGACAGACTGCTGTTGCAGATAGCGGACCGGCTCAAGCTGGCCCTGCCGCGCGGGGCGGAGGCCGCGCGGCTCGGTGGCGACGAGTTCGCCGTACTGCTGCCGCTGGTCGACTCCACGACCAGCGCGCAGCGCGTGGCCCGCCATCTCGCGGCGGAGCTGTCCTCGCCACTCGATCTGGACGGGCTGACGCTCGTCCTGGAGGCGAGCGCCGGCGTCGCGGTCTACCCCGAGCACGCGGTGGACGCCGAAGGGCTGCTCCAGCGGGCCGACGTCGCGATGTACCAGGCCAAGCGGGACCGTACGGGCGTGGAGGTGTACGAGTCCAAGCGCGACTCCAACACCCCCGACCGGCTCGGCCTGTTGGGCGATCTGCGGCGCGCGCTCGACGCGGGCGACGTGGAGCTGCACTACCAGCCCAAGGTCCGCTTCGACGGCCAGGTCGTCGGCCTGGAGGCGCTCGTACGGTGGGTGCATCCGGACCGGGGGAGGGTGCCCCCGGACGAGTTCATCGCGATCGCCGAGTCCTCGGGTCTGATGCCGCATCTCACCGAGTACGTACTGGAATCGGCCCTCGGCCAGGTCGCCCGCTGGCGGTCCCAGGGCCTGTTCGTCCCGGTGGCCGTCAACGTCTCGCCGCGTGACGTCCACACACCGGGCTTCGCCGGCGCGGTCGCCGCGCGGCTCGCCCGGCACGGCGTCCCGGCCGGCTCGCTCCAACTGGAGATAACCGAGCACGTCCTGCTGGAGGACCCGCAGCGGGCCGCCGACACCCTGGCGGGCCTGACGGGCCACGGCGTGAAGATGTCCCTCGACGACTTCGGCACGGGCTACTCGTCGCTGGTCCATCTGCGCCGTCTCCCGGTGAGCGAGCTGAAGATCGACCGCTCGTTCGTGGCCCGCCTCGCCATCGACACCGAGGACGCGGAGATCGTCCGCTGCACCATCGACCTCGCCCACTCGCTGGGCCTGGTGGTCGTCGCCGAGGGCGTCGAGGACGACGAGACCTGGGAGCGACTGCGCGATCTGGGCTGCGACGCGGTCCAGGGCTGGCTCGTGGCCGCCGCGATGCCCCCGCACGAGGCGACGTCCTGGCTGCTCGCCCGCGGCGAGACGGGCTGGCACCGCCCGCCGCCCGCACCGGCCCTGGAGCCCCCGCGCACCGACGCCTCGGGCCCCTCCAGCCGCGTGGTCCAGTAGCCCGCGCGGCACCCCACCGGGGGCCGGGATCGAGACCCGGGCCGTAGCCGGGGCCCGGATACGGGAAACCGTTTCGTGGGCACGGTGCCGCGCCCCATAGGATTGGGTCAAAATCCCGACACTCACCCAGAGGAACGCTGCATGCCTGGCATCACGCGCGAGGAGGTCGCCCACCTCGCACGGCTGGCGCGTCTGGAGCTGAAGGGCGAAGAGCTCGATCACTTCGCCGGTCAGCTCGACGACATCATCGGCGCGGTCGCCCGCGTATCCGAGGTCGCCGACCAAGACGTTCCGCCGACCTCGCACCCGCTGCCGCTGACCAACGTCATGCGCGCGGACGAGGTACGCCCGTCGCTCACCCCCGAGCAGGCGCTCTCCGGCGCCCCGGCCCAGGAACAGCAGCGTTTCAAGGTGCCGCAGATCCTGGGGGAGGACTAACAGCCATGACGGACATCAAGACCGACATCATCCGGCTCACCGCCGCCGAGATCGCCGAGAAGGTCGCCTCCGGCGAGCTGACGGCCGTCGAGGTCACCGAGGCCCACCTCGCCCGTATCGAGGCCGTCGACGAGAAGGTCCACGCCTTCCTGCACGTCGACCGCGAAGGCGCCCTCGCGCAGGCCCGCGCCGTGGACGAGCAGAAGGCCAGGGGCGAGAAGCTCGGCCCGCTCGCAGGCGTCCCCCTCGCGCTGAAGGACATCTTCACCACCGAGGGCATCCCCACCACCGTCGGCTCCAAGATCCTCGAAGGCTGGATCCCGCCGTACGACGCGACGGTCACCCGGCGCCTCAAGGAAGCCGGCGTCGTCATCCTCGGCAAGACCAACATGGACGAGTTCGCCATGGGGTCCTCCACGGAGAACAGCGCGTACGGCCCCACGGGCAACCCCTGGGACCTCACCCGTATCCCCGGCGGCTCCGGCGGCGGCTCGTCGGCCTCCCTCGCGGCGTACGAGGCACCGCTCGCCATCGGCACGGACACCGGCGGCTCCATCCGCCAGCCCGCGTCCGTCACCGGCACGGTCGGCGTCAAGCCCACCTACGGCGGCGTCTCCCGCTACGGCATGGTCGCCTTCTCGTCCTCGCTCGACCAGGGCGGCCCGTGCGCCCGTACGGTCCTGGACGCCGCTCTGCTGCACGAGGTCATCGCCGGGCACGACCCGCTCGACTCGACCTCCATCGACGCCCCCGTGCCCCCGGTGGTCGAGGCCGCCCGCAACGGCACCGTCGCCGGTATGCGCGTCGGCGTCGTCCGGCAGTTCTCCGGCGAGCACTACCAGGCGGGCGTCATGCAGCGCTTCGCCGAGTCCGTCGACCTCCTGAAGGAGCTCGGCGCGGAAGTGGTCGAGCTGGACTGCCCGTCCTTCGACCTCGGCCTCTCGGCGTACTACCTGATCGCCCCCTCCGAGTGCTCCTCCAACCTCGCGCGCTTCGACGCGATGCGCTACGGCCTGCGCGTCGGCGACGACGGCACCCGTTCGGCCGAGGACGTCACCGCCCTCACCCGTGAGGCGGGCTTCGGCGACGAGGTCAAGCGACGCATCATGCTCGGTACGTACGCGCTCAGCTCCGGCTACTACGACGCGTACTACGGCTCCGCGCAGAAGGTCCGCACCCTCATCGTCAGGGACTTCGAGAAGGCCTTCGAGCAGGTCGACGTGATCGTCTCGCCGACCACGCCCACCACCGCCTTCGCGATCGGTGAACGCGCCGACGACCCGATGGCGATGTACCTTTCCGATCTGTGCACCATCCCGACCAACCTGGCCGGAAACGCCGCCATGTCGCTGCCCTGCGGACTGGCGCCGGAGGACGGTCTGCCGGTCGGGCTGCAGATCATCGCCCCCGCGATGAAGGACGACCGTCTCTACCGGGTAGGCGCTGCGGTCGAGGCGGCGTTCGTGGAACGCTGGGGACATCCGCTGTTGGAGGAGGCACCGTCGCTATGAGCGCAATGACCAAGAAGGCCAAGAGCTTCAAGAAGTCGAAGTCCGGCATGTACCTGTCGATCGGCACGACCGCTTTCGGTGCGGTCAGCGTCCTCAAGCAGGCCAAGCTGGCCCGCGAGGACAACGACACGCTGCGGCTGATCGACGCCGCCGTCTCCGCCGCCGCCATCGTCACCGGCATCGCTCTGCTCTACCGCGAGCTGAAGCGGCTGGGCGACGACGACGTCCTGTTGGGCTAGAGCCCGCAGAGAGGGAAAGTTTCACCGTGACCGTCACTGAACACGTGTCGCTCGTCCCGTACGAGGACGCTCTCGCGACGTACGACCCCGTCATGGGCCTGGAGGTCCATGTCGAGCTCGGCACCAGAACGAAGATGTTCTGCGGCTGCTCCACCGAGCTGGGCGCCGACCCCAACTCGCAGACCTGTCCCACCTGCCTCGGCATGCCGGGGGCGCTCCCGGTCGTCAACGCGATCGGCGTGGAGTCGGCCGTCAAGATCGGTCTCGCGCTGAACTGCGAGATCGCCGAGTGGTGCCGGTTCGCCCGGAAGAACTACTTCTACCCGGACATGCCGAAGAACTTCCAGACCTCCCAGTACGACGAGCCGATCGCCTACAACGGCTATCTGGACGTCCAGCTGGAGGACGGCGAGATCTTCCGTGTGGAGATCGAGCGCGCCCACATGGAGGAGGACACCGGCAAGTCGCTGCACGTCGGCGGCGCCACCGGCCGTATCCAGGGCGCGTCGCACTCCCTGCTGGACTACAACCGCGCCGGCATCCCGCTCATCGAGATCGTCACCAAGCCGATCGAGGGCGCCGGGGCGCGTGCGCCGGAGGTAGCGAAGGCGTACGTGGCGGAGCTGCGCGAGCTGATCAAGGCGCTGGACGTCTCCGAGGCCCGTATGGAACAGGGCCAGATGCGCTGCGACGTCAACCTGTCGCTGCGCCCGCACGGCCGGGAAAAGTTCGGCACCCGCTCGGAGACGAAGAACGTCAACTCGCTGCGCAGCGTGGAGCGGGCGGCGCGCTACGAGATCCAGCGGCACGCCGCGGTGCTCGACGGTGGCGGCACGATCATCCAGGAGACCCGCCACTTCCACGAGGAGGACGGTTCCACGACGTCCGGCCGTGTGAAGGAGGAGGCGGAGGACTACCGGTACTTCCCCGAGCCCGACCTCGTCCCGGTCGCGCCCGCGCGCGAGTGGGTGGAGGAACTGCGCGGCGGGCTGCCGGAGCTTCCTCGGCTGCGCCGTAAGCGGCTGCGCGAGGAGTGGGGCGTCTCGGAGCACGACATGCAGTCGATGCTCAACGCGGGCGCGGTCGAGCTGATCACCGCCACGATCGAGGCCGGCGCCCCCGCCGACCAGGCACGCAAGTGGTGGATGGGCGAGCTGGCGCGCAGCGCCAACGAGACGTCCACGGACCTCGCGGCGCTCCCGATCACCCCGGCGCAGGTCGCCCGGGTGGCGGAACTGGTCGCGGCGGGCGATCTGAACGACAAGCTGGCCCGCCAGGTCCTGGAAGGCGTCCTCGCGGGCGAGGGCGACCCGGACACCGTCGTCGACAAGCGCGGCCTGAAGGTCGTCTCCGACGAGGGCGCGCTGGGCACGGCGGTGGACGAGGCGATCGCGTCGAACCCGGCGATCGCGGACAAGATCCGCGCGGGCAAGGTCGCGGCGGCGGGCGCCCTGGTGGGAGCGGTCATGAAGGCCACCCGCGGCCAGGCGGACGCGGCACGGGTACGCGAACTGATCCTGGAACGCCTGGGCGCGCAGGGCTGACACGGGGCCGGTGACCGGCCTTCGATTCCGGGCGGGCCGCACATGCGGCCCGCCCGTCGTCTGCGGACAACCGCGGTCCGGGTGCCTGGTCCCGGTGGCCTGGCTCCGTGGGCGTTGCGGGCTGTTTTTGCGGCCGGTCCGGCGTTTGAGGACGGGCGCGGCCATGTGCCGGGTTATCCGGTCAACGCTCCTGGGCTCCCGGTGGCCTGGCTCCGTGGGCGTTGCGGGCTGTATTCGCAGCCCGTCCGGCGTTTGAGGACGAGCGCGGCCACGAGCCGCGCAACCCGGCCGACGATCCCGAGCCCCAGGCACCCGGCCTCTTAAAAGGAGCCCTGCGGGGGCGTCGCGCGCCAGACCCGCGCGAGGGTCGTAAGTTGGGCGGGCGTCGCGCCCCGGTGCGCCCGCGCGACCGCTCCGTCCGAACCACCCGCCCGCACCACGAGAAAGGCCCCCGGCGCCGCCCGTGAACAGCCTCGTCGCCGAGATCGTGTCCGTCGGGCTCCTCCTCGGCGTGCTCGTCTTCGCCGTCGCGCGGCCGAGGGGCCTGCCCGAGGCCCTCGTCGCCCTCCCCGCCGCCGCGCTCGTCGTCGTACTCGGCGCCGTCTCGCCCGCCGAGGCATGGGAACAGACCCACACCCTCCTGCCCGTCGTCGGGTTCCTCGCGGCGATTCTCGTACTGGCTCAACTCTGCGACGACGACGGCCTGTTCGCCGCGGCCGGCGACATCGTCGCCCGAATCTGCGGCGGGCACCCGCGCCGTCTGCTCGGCGGCGTCTTCGGCGTCGCCGCCGTCACCACCGCCGTACTCAGCCTCGACGCCACCGTCGTTCTCCTGACGCCCGTCATCTTCGTGACCGCGAGCCGGGTCGGAGCCCACCCCCGCCCGCACGTCTACGCCTGCACCCACCTCGCGAACTCCGCGTCGCTGCTGCTCCCCGTCTCCAATCTGACCAACCTCCTCGCGTTCACGGCCAGCGGTCTGTCCTTCACCCGCTTCGCCCTGCTCATGGCGCTCCCGTGGCTCGCGGCGATCGCCGTCGAGTACGTCGTACTGCGCCGCTTCTTCGCGGCCGACCTGGCCGTCTTGGCGCACCCTCCCAAGGAGGTCGAGCCGCGCGCCGTACCGACGTTCACGCTCGCCGTTCTCGGCCTGACACTCGTCGCGTTCGCAGCCACCTCCCTGATCGGCATCGAACCCCTCTGGGCCGCCTGCGCCGGTACGGCCGTGCTCGCAGTCCGAGCGCTACGGCGCCGACGCACCACGGTCCCCGCCCTCTTCCGTGCCGCGTCCCCGCTCTTCTGCCTCTTCGTGCTCGCCCTGGGCATCGTCGTCAAGGCCGTCGTCGACAACGGCCTCGACACCGGAATCGACCGGATCCTCCCGAACGGCGACTCCCTCACCACCCTGCTCGTGATCGCCGCCGTCGCCGCGCTCCTGGCCAACCTCATCAACAACCTGCCCGCGATCCTCGCCCTGCTGCCCGTCGTCGCTCCCGCGGGCCCCGGCCCCGTACTCGCCGCGCTCATCGGGGTGAACCTGGGACCCAACCTCACGTACGTCGGTTCCCTCGCCACCCTCCTGTGGCGCCGTGTCCTGCACGAACACGACTCCGCGCCCTCGTTGGGACAGTTCACCCGTCTCGGTCTGCTCACCGTTCCCGCGACGCTGATCGCTTCGACCGTTGCCCTGTGGGGCACGCTCCAGTTGTGAGTGACGTGAAGACAACCGCCCTCGTCTGGATCAGCCCGTCCACCTGGCCCGCGTGTGTCGACGCCGCGCGGGACAGAGCGCCGGACGACCACGTCGTACTGCTCCACGTGGGCGACGACCGGATCGCCGCCGAGGCGCACCGCGCGTACGCGGGACTTCTCGGCCGTGGGCACGGGCCCGAGCGCGACCCCGGCAGCCGTCTTCAGGCGCTGTCCGGCGTGGCGGGCGCCGACCTCCTTGAGGAGGCCGCGCACCGCCTGGGCCGGCCCTGCGAACTGCTCGACCGGCACGGCAGTCCGCAGGAGGAGGTCGTCCGCGCGGCGGCGGACGTGGACCTGCTGATCTGCGCGCGCGACGGCGACCCCGACAGACCGGGGCCGCACAGCCTCGGGCCCGAGTCCCGCTTCGTGGTGGACCACGCGCCGTGCCCGGTCCTGCTGGTGTGGCCGCACAGGAGCTGAGCGGTGGCAACGAACTGGCCCGGTGCGACAATCCCGGCGTGAACACAGACAACACAGACAACGCGGAGAACGCGGAGAGCAGGGCGAGCAGGGACGGGCTCCTGGCCGAAGCCGTCGCACTGCGCACCCGCGGCGAGGCGGAGCAGGCCCGGGAGCGGCTGGTGGCTCTCGCCGACCGGTACCCCGGCGATGCCGTGATCGCCTATCAGACCGCCTGGACCCACGACGCGCTGGGTCTGGAGGCGGAGGCCGTCGCCTACTACGAAACCGCGCTGGCCGGAACGGACTTGTCGGACGACGACCGACGCGGCGCGCTGGTCGGTCTCGGCAGTACGTTCCGGATCCTCGGCCGGTACGAGAAGGCCGTCGTGACCCTGCGCGGCGGGCTGGCGGAGTTCCCCGACGACGGCGCCCTGCGGACCTTCCTCGCGATGGCGCTGTTCAACACCGGGCAGCACGACGAGGCGATGCGGATCCTGCTGGAGTTGCTGGCCTCGACCAGTGACGACCCGGGGGTGCGCTCCTACCGCGCGGCCATCAGCCACTACGCCAAGGACCTGCGCGAGGTTGTCGAGGGCCCATGAGCGTGTCCGCTTACGGGTACAGGTCCCGGCCGTACGTCGCGGGGTCGTCCAGCGCGTCCAGGACGAGGTCGGCGAGGTCCGCGTAGGTCGTACGGGGCGCGAGGCCCCGGTGCGGCGTGAACGACCGGGGGCGGTTGCCGCGCGCGGGGCCGTGGTGCAGCACCCCGGACCGTACGACGGTCCAGTTCAGTCCGCTGGTGAGGATCACCGCGTCCTGCGCTTCCCGTTCCCGCAGGAGGGGGCGGGCCGTCGCCCGGTAGAGGGCGGCGATGGTACGGCCCGAGAGGCCGCGTACGTGCGAGCCGTAACCGGCCTCCGAGACGACGATCAGCCGCCGTACGCCCGGTTCGCGCATCGCCTCCACGATCAGTTCGGTGCCGCGTGAGTACAGAGGCGTCGTCCGGTTGCCCTTGAGGCCGAAGGCGATCACCGCGGCGTCGGCGCCGGTGAGGGCGTCGGCCACGGCGCTCTCGTCGAAGGGGCTGCCGGTCACCACCCGGTCGACGGGGGCGTCGCCGAGCCGAGCCGGGTCCCGCACCTGTGCGGTGGTGCGGTGCCCGGCGCGTGCGGCGGCGGCGAGGAAGGCTTGCCCGGTACGCCCGGTGGCGCCGAACACGGTGACATTCATGGGCTGGCTGTCCCTGTCGTCTTCATGGGTCTCGTTTTCATGGGTCTCATCATCGGCCCCCGCGCGCGGGAAGCCCGCGAGGGCTTCCTGGGGAGGCGCGGTCGGCGGACCCGCTCAGCTTGCGCCACGGGGCGTCCCGACCGCTACGGATCAGCCCGGACCCGGCGGCCGGAACGCGTGCGGCACGGCCCCGGCGGGGGCGACTCTCGGACGTTCATCGGCGGGCCGTCCGCGGGTCTTCCCGTCGCCACCTGCGGTGGCTAGCTTCCGGGCCGTAGTACCTGACTCGGGAGGATCTCTTGGCCACTGACATTTCACGGCGCCGGCTCTTCGCGCTCGGCGGTGGCGCCGTCGGTGCCGCCGCGGCGGGCTCCGTACTGCCGCCGTCCCTGCGGACCGCCATCGCCGCCGGGGCGCCTGCCGGGGGACTGGACGCCGTCAGACATGTCGTGGTGCTGATGCAGGAGAACCGGT
This sequence comes from Streptomyces sp. NPDC060366, assembly GCF_042725135.1. Taxonomy (NCBI): domain Bacteria; kingdom Bacillati; phylum Actinomycetota; class Actinomycetes; order Kitasatosporales; family Streptomycetaceae; genus Streptomyces; species Streptomyces sp. NPDC060366. Next base: position 792,823 of record NZ_JBHXDC010000003.1, read on the forward strand.
CGTTCGACCACTACTTCGGCACGCTGCGGGGCGTACGCGGCTTCGGGGACCGCAACGCCGTGGAACTGCCCACCGGCCGCCCCGTGTTCGCCCAGCCGAGTACCGCGCCCACGGCGCGGGGCGACGACGACGCCACCGTCCTGCCCTTCCCCGTACGCGACGCGGCCGAGGCACAGCACAAGGACCTTCAGTACATAGGCGACCTCGACCACTCCTGGAACGGTGGCGCCAAGGCGTGGAACAACGGCTGGATGGACGGCTGGGTCTCCGCCAAGACCGCCGCCACCATGGCGTACTACGACCGCGCCGACATCCCGCTGCACCACGAGCTGGCGGACACCTTCACCGTCTGCGACGCCTACCACTCGTCGATCCACACCTCCACCAGCCCCAACCGCAACCATCTGTGGAGCGGTTGGACCGGCCATGAGGCCGACGGGCGGCGCGCGGTCGGGAACGACGCGTACGACGAGGGCAGGCACCCCGGCTACGCGTGGCCGACGTACGCGGAGCGGCTGGAGAAGGCCGGGCGGAGCTGGAAGACGTACACGGAGTGGGAGAACTTCACCGACAACAACATCGAGTTCTTCACCTCCTTCAAGAAGATCGCGCGCAAGGCGCTCGCCAAGGCTCGCGAGCTCGAAGGCGCCGGCGACTTCACGTACATGGAGTCCTTCTACGCCGCCGTGCGTGAGACGGACGACCCCGCCGTACGGACGCGGCTCCTCGCCGCGCTCGACGAGGGCGTCGCGTCCCTCACCACCCGAGAACGGTCGCTCTTCGAACGCGGGCTGCGGCGCGTCGAGTCGGGCACCCTCGCCGCGGCGTTCCGCGCCGACGTGGCCGCCGGGCGGCTGCCCGAGGTGTCGTACCTGGTGCCGTCGGCGGTCGACTCCGAGCACCCCGGCGCGTCCTCACCGGTCGCCAGCGCCGGTCTCGTCTACCAGGTGCTCGACGCGCTCGGCGCGCACCCGGAGGTCTGGCGGCACACGGTCGTGCTGATCAACTACGACGAGAACGACGGCTTCTTCGACCACGTCCCGCCCCCGGTGCCGCCCGTGGACGACCCCGACGAGCGCTGGGAGGGCCGCCCGACGGGGCTCGGCATCCGCGTACCGCTGCTCGTCGTCTCGCCCTGGACCGTGGGCGGTTACGTCTGCTCGCAGGTCTTCGACCACACGTCGGTCGTCCGCTTTTTGGAGACGTGGACCGGGGTGAAGGAGCCCAACATCACGCCGTGGCGGCGCACCGTCACCGGCGATCTGACGTCCGCCTTCGACTTCGGACGGGGCCGGGCACGCCCGGACGTCGAACAGCCGGGGCCCGTACCGCCGTTCACCGGGCGCTGGCGGCCCGTGCCGCCGACCGTGCAGCGGATGCCGGTGCAGGAGCCCGGCACGCGCCCCGCCAGGCCGCTGCCGTACCAGCCGGACGTCTACGGCCGCCTCGCGGCGGGCGACGCCGGGGCGCGCGTCCTGCGGCTCGAACTGCGCAACACGGGGCGGGCGAGCGCGCACTTGGCGCTCTATCCGTACGAGGGTGAGTTCGACGTCCCGCAGCACCGGGACGTGAGGGGCACGGCGCAGTGGACGGTGCCCCTCACCGGCGACGCCTACCGCTTCACGATCACCGGCCCCAACGGCTTCCGCCGTGAGTTCGCCGGCCCCGTCGCGGGCGGCGGCGCCGAGGTCACCTCGTCCGTCGACCATCACGACCGCGATCTGCATCTCACCCTCCGTAATGAGGGTGATCTGCCCATCACCTTCACGGTGCGCTCGCTCGGCTACGCCGACGAGGCCGATCTCGGCGACTGGAAGCGTGAGTTCACGGTCAAGCCGGGACGCCGCCGCAGCGTCGTGCACTCGGCCGCCGACGCGCACGGCTGGTACGACATCGAGGTGACGGCGGGCCGGGGCTTCCGGCGACGGCTGATGGGACACATCGAGAACGGGAAGCCGAGCGTCTCCGGCTGAACCGCGAGCCGACCGAAGAAGCCGGAAGCCGAACCGGAAACCGAAACGGAACTCTCGCCTCCTGTTGATCGAACACCAGGTCAACACTGTGTGAGGAACCCCACCAAACGGTCAAACGATCACGATTCGATGTCAGAATCGGGCTCTCCGATCCGCACAGGGGAGCAGAGCGTTGGCAGCAGTCGCGCGGTGGTGCGTCAGGCACCGGCTCCTGGTCGTACTTCTGTGGCTGCTGGCCCTCGGCTCCACCGCCGCCGGTGCCGTTGTCGCCGGGACCTCGTACTCCAACGACTACGAGGCACCCGGCACCGAGTCCGGCCACGCCGTCGAACTCCTGGAGAGCGGCTTCCCCGGCCGCGGCGGCGACAGCGACACCGTGGTCTGGCACACCGAACGCGGCTCCGTCCGCGCGCACGACGTCGAACTGCGCATGGGCGTCACGCTCGGTGAGATCGCCAAGCTGCCCGGCGTGGCCGCCGTGACGAGTCCCTACGCCCTCACGGACGGGTCCGGGACGCCGCCGTACACATCCGGCCCGGACGACGGCGAGGGCGCCCGTCAGATCAGCGAGGACGGCCGCACCGCGTTCGCCGTCGTCACCTTCGAGCAGCAGGTCGACGACATCCCCGCCGCCCAGGCCCGGGCTGTCGTCGACACGGCGAAGGAGGCGGCCACCGACGACCTCCAGGTGGAGCTCGGCGGCGGCGCCATCGCCCTCACCGAAGGCACCACCACGCACACGGCGGAGATCGTGGGCGTCGCCATGGCCGCCGTGGTCCTCTTCCTCGCCTTCGGCTCGCTCGCGGCGAGCCTGCTGCCCATCGCCACCGCGCTGGTGTCCGTCGGGACGGCGTACGCGGGCATCGCACTCCTCGGCCACCTCATGACGGTGGCCGACTTCGCGCCCATGCTCGGTCTGCTCGTCGGGCTCGGCGTCGGCATCGACTACGCCCTGTTCATCGTGACCAGACACCGCAAGGGCCTCAAACAGGGCCTCACGGTCACCCGGGCGGCCACGGAGGCCGTCGTCACCACGGGGCGCGCCGTCGTCTTCGCCGGGGCCACGGTCTGTATCGCGCTGCTCGGCATGCTGGTACTGCGGCTGAGCTTCCTCAACGGCGTCGCGATCGCCGCCTCGCTCACCGTCGCACTGACCGTGGCCGCGTCCGTCACCCTGCTGCCGGCCCTGCTCTCGTACACCGGCGGGCGCGCGCTGAGCCGTCGCGAACGCGCCCGGCTCGCCGAACACGGTCCGCTGCCCGAGCCGCCCACCGGCTTCGCCGCCCGCTGGTCCTCCTTCGTGGAGCGCCATCCCCGGCTGCTCGGCGCCGCCGCCGTGGTCGTGATGCTGGTGCTCGCCCTGCCCACGTTCTCGCTCCATCTGGGCACCTCCGACCAGGGCAACAACCCGGCGACCAGCACCACCCGGCAGGCCTACGACCGCCTCGCCGAGGGCTTCGGGCCCGGCGTCAACGGCCCGCTGACCCTCGTCGCCGAACTGGACGGTGCCGACGACCGGCTCGCGATGGACCAACTCCCGGACACGTTGCGCGAGTCGGAGGGCGTCGCCTCCGTCGGGCCGATCGTCTTCAACGGCAGCGGCGACACGGCCCTGCTCACCGTCGTCCCCGCATCGTCTCCGCAGTCGGAGCACACCAGCGACCTCGTCGACCGCCTCCGTAAGGATGTGCTGCCCCGTGCCGAGGAGGGCACCTCCCTGGAGGTGTCGGTCGGCGGAGTCACCGCGAGCTACGACGACTTCGCCGATGCCGTCGTCGGCAAACTCCCGCTCTTCGTGGGCGTCGTCGTGGCCCTCGGCTGTCTGCTGCTCCTTCTCGCCTTCCGCAGTGTCGGCATCCCACTGAAGGCGGCGGTGATGAACGTGGCCGCCGTCGCCTCGTCCTTCGGGATCGTCGTCGCGATCTTCCAGTGGGGCTGGGGGAGCGAACTCCTCGGCCTCGGCAGCGCGGGCCCGATCGAGCCGTTCCTGCCCGTGATCATGGTCTCGGTCCTCTTCGGCCTCTCCATGGACTACCAGGTCTTCCTGGTGAGCCGGATGTACGAGGAGTGGCTGGAGACCGGCGACAACAGACGGGCCGTGCGGGTCGGTCTCGCCGAGACCGGCCGCGTGATCAACTCGGCCGCCGTGATCATGATTTCGGTCTTCCTCGCCTTCGTCCTCACCGGGGACCGCGTCATCGCGATGTTCGGAATCGGGCTGGCCGCCGCGGTCGCGCTGGACGCCTTCGTACTCCGCACGCTGCTCGTGCCCGCCCTGATGCATCTGCTGGGCGGCGCCAACTGGTGGCTGCCGCGGACGCTGGACCGCTGGCTGCCGCGGATCAGCATCGAGGCGCCCGCCGCCGACCGCCGTACGTCTGGGAAGATCCCCGCACGGCGCGAGGAGCACGCGGAGCGTGTGGAGCACGTGCCGGGGCGTACGGGCCGTAACTGAGCCCACCGGACAGAAGGAGCGCGATGTTCGCGACATCACTGGGTGACAACGCGGAACTGAGACCGCTGGAGCCGTGGCAGGCCGAGGAGTTCCTCACGCACATGGACCGTGCGAGGGAGCTGGTGACCGAACACGTCGGGCTCGCCGACGTCGTCACCGACCTCGAATCGGCGCGGGCGTTCCTCACCTCGTACGCGCACAAGCAGGCCGCCGACGCCGGACGGATCTACGGGATCTGGCGCGACGACACCCTCGTCGGCGGAGTGCTCTTCCGGATCTTCGACGCGCCGGGTGGTAACTGCGAGGTCGGCTGCTGGCTCGAACCGGGGGCCACGGGGAGCGGTCTGGTGACCCGCGCGATAACGGTGCTCATCGACTGGGCGGTGGACCGGCGCGGCATCCACCGCGTGGAGTGGGTGGCCTCGTCGGCCAACCTCGCGAGCGTCAAGGTCGCCGAGCGGCTCGGGCTGCGACTCGACGGGATTCTGCGCGAGAGCAACCTCCACCACGGCCGCCGGCAGGACCAGGAGGTCTGGTCCGTACTGGCTCCCGAGTGGCGTGAGCTGCGGCGGAACACCCCCTGAGGAAACTCTCATAGATCTCTCATACGGGCCGCCTACCGTGCGGCGCATGAACCCCACGACCAAGCCAGAAGAGCCCGCCGACGAAAGCCGCGACAACGAGGCGGAGCGCGCCGTTCCGGCTGCTGCCGACAAGAACGACGCACCGGGCCCGAGCCTGGCCAAGGACTCGGGGGAGAGCCCTGGGGCGGGCGGCGCGGAGGGCGCCCACCGTGCCGACGGCGCCGGCACCGATTCGGACGACGGTGACGACGGCGACCTGCTCGCCGACGACCTGGACGGCGAGTACACCCCGCCGCCCTCCAGCGGGCTGGCCGCCGCGTCCACGGCGCTCATCTCCGTCCTGCTCTCACTCGTCGCACTCATCGGCACCTGGTCCGGCAAGGTGATCGCCGAACGCGAGACGCTCGTGGGCCAGATCGAGCTCGGCCAGACCGGCACGGCGGAGCAGCAGATCTCCGAGATCTACGGCGACGCCTGGCACGCCACCGCGCTGACCAACGGCGTCTTCGCCGTGCTGGCGCTCATCGTCGGCCTCGCGGCGCTCGGCCTGCCGCAGCGCAAGAGCTGGGTACGGCCGTTCGCCGTCGCCGGTATCGCGCTCGGCGCGCTCGCCCTGCTGATCTCGATCGGTATGTACTTCGACGTCTTCGTCTCCCTGCCCGAGCCGCCCCCGGCCGCCCCGCCGACCACCGGCTGACGCGACTCCGCCGGGTCCGCCGGGTCCGCCGGGTCCGCCGGGTCCGCCGGGTCCGCCGGGGGCCCTCATGGACCGCCGCGAGCCACTGTCCTCACGCGCCGCACGGGCATCCGCCCGGCCGGCGCGTGAGGCATTTCCGAGGCACTTCGGACACGTCTGAGGCGCTGCCTGAGGTGCCTTCCGAGGGACTTCCCGAGGCACTAGGCAGGGCCTTAGGCCGGTGTCTGGCCCTCCACCCGTGCGCCTAAGGCCCGGGCGCCGCGAAGATGCGGCACTCGCCCGATGCGGGCGCACCCCCTGGGAGACGAATGTTGAGGCATCGCAAGACGCCGAAGCGGTTCGTGACAGGGGAGTCGAGATGTTCGAGTACGAGATGCAGCAGATGCGGGCGGCCGAGCTGATCCGTGAGGCCGACAACCGGCGGGTGGTCCGCCAGGTCCGCAAGGCCCGCAAGGAGGCCGCGCGCAACGCCGGTAACGAGGGCGAGAGGCGGGTGGGATCGCACCGGGGCCGGTTCGTGAGCGCGGCGTGACGGGCGTACGGAGATGGCCGTCCGCCCCGACCTCCTGAGGATGCCGGATCCGCGGTCGCCGCACCTGCCACCGGTGGACGCGGCGACCGCGATAACGAGTGCCGCACTGTCGTACCCCTGTGCGATGCTCGGAACCGTGGAGACCAAGTCAGTCAGTCCCGTGTTCGTCGGCCGCGACGGGGAGCTGACCGCACTCACCGAAGCGCTCGCCCGCGCCGCCGCGGGCGAGCCGCAGGCGCTGCTCGTCGGCGGTGAGGCGGGGGTCGGCAAGACCAGGCTCATCGAGGAGCTGATCTCGGTGGCCTGCCGTGACGGCGCCGTCGTCGCGGTCGGCGGCTGCGTGGAGATCGGCGGCGACGGTCTGCCGTTCGCACCCTTCTCCGCGGCCCTGCGCGGCCTGCGGCGCCTGCTGCCCGAGGAGATCGCCGCCGCCGCCGACGGTCAGGAAGGCGAACTGGCCAGGATCCTGCCCGAGTTGGGTCCCTCGGCGAGCGACGCACTGGGTGAACACGGCACGGCGAGCCTCTTCGAACTGACCGTCCGGCTGCTGGAGCGCGTCGCCGCCGACCGCACGGTCGTCCTCATCCTGGAGGACCTGCACTGGGCCGACGCCTCCACCCGCCATCTGCTCGCCTATCTCTTCCGTACGCTGCGCCGCGGCCGGCTCCTCGTCATCGCCACCTACCGCGCCGACGACATCCACCGCCGGCACCCGCTTCGCCCGCTCCTCGCGGAGCTGGACCGGCTGCGGACGGTCAGCAGGATCGAACTCTCCCGCTTCAGCCGCGCCGAGGTCCGGCGGCAACTGCACGGCATCTTCGGGGACGAGCCTGCGCCGCAGCTCGTGGACGAGATCTTCGGACGCTCCGACGGCAACGCTTTCTTCGTGGAAGAACTGGCCGTCGCCACCGAGACGGGCTGCCGCTCCGGACTCACCGACTCCCTGCGCGATCTGCTGCTCGTCCGCGTCGAGACGCTGCCCGAGAACGCCCAGCGGGTGGCCCGGATCGTCGCCGAGGGCGGCGCCACCGTCGAGTTCCCCCTGCTGCTTGCCGTCGCGCAGCTCTCCGAGGACGACCTGATCGACGCGCTGCGGGCCGCCGTCGGCGCGAGCATCCTCCTCCCGGTGGACGGCGACGGGTACCGCTTCCGACACTCGCTCGTACGCGAGGCCATCAGCGACGACCTGCTCCCCGGCGAACGCTCCCGGCTCAACCGCCGCCTCGCCGAAGCCCTGGAGGCCGACCCCTCCCTCGTACGGGGCGACGAGAGCACCACCCGCCTCGCCGGTTACTGGTACCACGCGCACGACGCGGCGAAAGCCCTGCCCGTCGTCCTGCTCGCCTCCGTCGAGGCCCGCCGGCGCTACGCCCACGCCGAGCAACTGCGGCTGCTGGAGCGCGCCATGGAGCTGTGGGACGCCGCGCCCGAGGACATACGGGCCTGCCTCAGACCCCCGGACGACACCGAGGTCTACCCGCCCACCGCCGAAGGGGCGAGCGCCCCGCTGCGCTATCTCGACCTGCTGGCCGAGGCGACCGTCGCGGCCCGCTCCGGCGGCGAACGCGAGCGGGCCCTGGCGCTGTCCAAGAAGGCCATGCGGGTCCTGGAGAGCGTGGACGACCCGCTGCGCGCCGCCTGGTTCTGGACACAGCGCTCACGGCTGGTCCAGGACCTCACACGCGGCGACGGCTGGGACGAACTGGCCACCGCCCAGGACCTGGTGCGCGGTCTGCCGCCGTCCGCCGTGCACGCCTCGGTCCTCTCCGACGTCGCGAGCTGGGGCGCCCTGCACCGGCCGGGCCCCAACAGCCTGGCCGCCGCCGACCGCGCCGTGGAGTACGCGCGCCTCGTCGGCGCGGAGCACATCGAACTGAACGCCAGACACACGCGCGGCTGGCTCACCACCGAGTCGGGATCCATCGAGGAGGGACTCTCCGAGATGTACGCGGTCCGGGACCGTGTCTTCGAACTCGGCAACCTCGGCACGCTCGGCATCCTGGGCCGCATCAGCATCAACCTGCCGTCCACGCTGGAGAGCGTGGGACGCTCGGAGGAGGCGGTCGCCGCCGCCGAACTCGGCATCACCCTCTGCCATCAGCGGGGCCTGTCCGACAAGGAGGCCTGGGTCCGGGTCAATCTGAGCGAATCGCTGTTCTCGCTCGGCCGCTGGAACGAGTCCCGGGCGGCGATCGACGATGCGGCCCAGATCGCGCACGCCCCCAAGGCCCGCGCCCTGGTGGCCGTACGGCGCGCGCTGCTCGCCCTCGGGCGCGGCGACGCCGCTGAGGCGGAGAGCCAAGTGACGCTGGCCCGCGCGGTCTTCGGTCCGCACGATCCGCAGCCGCAGCACGTCATCGCACCGGCCAGGCTGGCGATGGTCAGCGCCGCGCGGCAGGGCCGGCTCGCCGACGCCCGCGCCGAGTTCGAACAGGTCGCCGCGCAGGGCTTCCCGCCGGGCATGCAGCGGTACGCGCTGCCGCTGCTCTGCTCGGCCGCCGCGATGGAGGCGGACGCGCGCGGACTGCCGGAGGCCGACGCGGGGCGGGAGGCGATCCTGGCGATCGTCCGCGACCACGCGAAGCGACTGCCCGCCGTCGTCCCGATCTGGCGGGCGTACGACCTGCTGCTCGAAGCCGAACTCGCCCGCGCGGACGGCATCGTCGCCCCGAAGCTGTGGGCCCGCGCCGTGGCCGCCTTCGAGGCGCTGGCACGGCCGTACGAACTCGCCGAAGCCCGCCACCGCTGGGCGGCGGACCTCCTCGCCGCGTCGTCGGACCGGGAACAGGTCACCGCGCTCCTGATCCAGGCCCACACCACGGCGAAGCGGCTCGGCGCGCGGCATCTGGTCGAGGAGACGGAACTCCTCGCGGGCCGGGCACGGATCAGCCTCTCCACCACCCCGCGGCCGGCCCCGGTGCCCGGCCCGGAGGCCGACGCCGTCAGCTCACTGGGCCTGACCCCCCGTGAACAGGACGTCCTGCGCCGGGTCGCCGAGGGCCTCAGCAACCGCCAGATCGCCGAGGAGCTGTACATCTCGCCCAAGACGGCGAGCGTGCACGTCTCCAACATCCTGGCCAAGCTCGGGGTCTCTGGCCGCACGGAGGCGGCGGCGATGACCCACCGCCTCCACCTCTTCACCGACCTGGAGCCGACACACACCTAGGTCCTGTCGTTCGGATCTTGCCGGGCTCGCGGTCCCTCCCTGATCCGGCCTGATCCGAACCACAGGCCCTAGGGTCCGCCTTGCTCTCCAGGGTCGGCGCCCGCGTCACGTCACGTCCACCCGAAGGATCTTGTCGTCTCCCGGCTTCGGAGTGCCCCGGCCGTCCGTGTTGCTCGTCATCAGCCAGAGCGCCCCGTCACCCGTCGCCACCACCGTGCGCAGCCGGCCGTACTCGCCCTCGAAGAAGGCCTGGGCGGCGGCCGACGGCTTCACGCCCGCCAGGGGGATCCGCCACAGACGCTCACCGCGCAGCGCCGCCATCCAGATGGACCCCTCGGCGAAGGCGATACCGCTCGGTGAGGCGTCGCTCGTCCGCCACTCCTCCACCGGATCGACGAAGCCCGACTTCCCGGCCTTGCCCTCGGCCTCCGGCCAGCCGTAGTTCTTCCCCGGCTCGATCAGATTGAGCTCGTCCCAGGTGTTCTGGCCGAACTCCGACGCCCACAGCCGCTTGTCGGAGTCCCAGGCGAGACCCTGCACATTGCGGTGCCCGTACGTGTACACGACCGAATCCGCCTCCGGATTGCCGTGCGCCGGCTGGCCGTCCGGAGTCATCCGCAGGATCTTCCCGCCCAGGGACTTCTTGTCCTGCGCGAGGCCCGTCTCACCCGTCTCACCCGTGCCCGCGTAGAGCATCTTGTCCGGACCGAAGGCGATCCGGCCGCCGTTGTGGATGTTGCCCTTCGGGATGCCCCGCAGGATGGTGTCGGGCGCGCCCAACTGCTGGCCCACCGGCCTCTTCGGGTCGTACAGCATCCGGGCGATGCGGTTGTCCGATTCCGTCGTGAAATAGGCGTACACATAGGTGTCCGACGCGAACGACGGGGAGATCGCGAGGCCCAGCAGACCCCCCTCGCCGCCGGGAGCGACGCCGGGCACCGCGCCCACGTCCGTCTTGTCGCCCGTCTCCGAGTCGACCCGAGTGATCGTCCCCTCGTCGCGCGAGGAGACCAGCAGATCGCCCTCGGGCAGCGCCGCCAGACCCCACGGCGACTTGAGGCCCTCCGTCAGCGTGGACACCACCTTCGCCGAGCCCTTCGCGGGCGGCGCCGACGGCTTCGCCGCGCCGTCCGGGGGAGTCGACCCGTCGGACACCGACGAGGACGGGGAACCCGACGGGCTTCCCGGACTCGCCGTGTCGTCGGAGGACGAGCACGCGGTCACCACGAATAGCGCCGCTGCGGCCAACACGGCCGTCACTGGAGCACGTTGCACGGTCTTGATCCCTTCGACGGCTGCGTCTCTACGTTTCATACACCGCGGCCCGCGTCCAGGTTCCCATCCGGCCGGTATCAGTGCCACGACCCCCACGCCGGGGGCAGCGCGGCGATCTCCGCCAGATCCGCCGCCGACAGCTCCAGCCCGGCCGCCGAAGCGTTCTCCACCGCCCACCGCTCCCGCTTCGCCCCCGGAACAGGCACCACCTGAGGTCCGCGCGCCAGCACCCACGCCAGCGCCACCTGCGCCGGTGTCGCCCCGTGCCGCTCGGCGACCCGCCGCAGCCCCGCCACCACCGGCTGGTTCGACGCCATCATCTCGGCGGTGAAGCGCGGATGCCTGGCCCGTACGTCGTCCGGCTCGAAGCCCTGCCCGGGGGTGAGCGTGCCGGTCAGATAGCCGCTTCCCAGCGGCATCGCCGCCAGGAGCCCGACGCCCCGCGCCGCGCACCACGGCAGCAGCCGCTCCGTCGCCTCCGGCGCCCACACCGACAGCTCCGCCTCCACCGCGCTCACCGGAAACACCTGCTGCACCCGCTCCAGCAGGGCGATCGTCGCCCCGTAACGGTCCGTGCCGGTACGGCGCGACGCGCGGGCGTCCACCGCGCACAGCCCCAGGGCCCGTACCTTCCCCGCCGCCACCAGCTCCGCCATCGCGCCCCAGGTCTCCTCGACCGGCACCTCCGGATCGGCCCGGTGCAACTGGTAGAGGTCGATCACCTCCGTCCGCAACCGCCGCAGCGACGCGTCGCACGCCCGGCGCACATAGCCGGGGCGGCCGTTGGCGACGATGTGCTGATCGCCCACCAGCAGACCGCACTTGGTGGACACGAACGCGTCGTCGCGCCGCTGCGCGAGCACCCGCCCCAGCAGCAGTTCATTGGTGAAGGGGCCGTACATGTCGGCCGTGTCGAGCAGCGTCGTACCGGCGTCGAGCGCCGCGTGCACGGTCCGCGACGAACGGTCACCCCGCTGCTCGGACGTGCTGTAGGCCCAGCTCATCGGCATACAGCCGAGTCCGACGGCGCCCACCGTGAGTGCTGCCGCACCGATCGCCCTGCGCTCCAACTGCCCAGCCCCTCCCGCTTCCTTGCGTGCCCGCTCCCGCCGGACACACTCCAGCTAACCTCATGGGCCGATCGGCGCCGCTCCACCCCGGCGCCGGCCCGTACCGGTCCGTGGAACGCCCCTTCATCGACCCCATGGGCTTCGCATAGCCTCCTGACCATGACTTCAGACGTATGGCTGCCGATACCGGCCGACGAGATCGAAGGGCTCCCCGCCGGCCTGGACTACGTCCACTGGGACGGAGCCCCCGACTTCCCCGCCGACCCGGCCGACTGCGCCTTCTACGTGGTCCCGTACATGAAGGGCATGGACGTCGCGCTCCGGCCGCTCGCCGCGATGACCTCCGTACGCGTCGTACAGACCCTCTCCGCAGGCATCGACCACGTGGCCCCCGGACTCGGCTCGCTGCCCCCCGGCGTACGCCTGTGCAACGCCAAGGGCGTCCACGAGGCCAGCACCGCCGAACTCACCGTCGCGCTCGTCCTCGCCTCGCTGCGCGGCATCCCCGGCTTCGTCCGGGGCCAGGACGCCGAGGAGTGGCGCTCCGGCTTCTACCCGGCGCTCGCCGACAAGTCCGTGCTGATCGTCGGTTACGGCTCGATCGGCGCCGCCATCGAGGACCGGCTCGCGCCCTTCGAGTGCGCGCGGGTGGCGCGCGTGGCGCGCTCCGCGCGTGCCACAGAGCGCGGCCCCGTGCACGCACTCGCCGATCTGCCGGACCTGCTGCCCGAAGCCGACGTCGTGATCGTGTCGACGCCGCTCACCGAGGAGACGAAGGGCCTGGCGGGCGCCGAGTTCCTGGCCCGTATGAAGGACGGCGCGCTGTTCGTTAACGTCGCGCGCGGCCAGGTGGCCGACACCAAGGCGCTCCTCGCCGAGCTGGAGAGCGGACGGATCAAGGCGGCGCTCGACGTCACCGATCCGGAACCACTCCCGCCGGGCCATCCCCTCTGGCATGCTCCGGGTGTTGTCATCAGCCCTCACGTGGGCGGATCCACCTCTGCATTCATGCCGCGCGCCAAGCGTCTGCTCGCCGACCAACTCACCCGCTATGCCGCGGGGGACGCTCTGCGCAACGAGGTGCTCACCACCGGCTGAGCCATCGACGGTCCGCACTCGGGAACGACAACTCCCCTGCTCGTCACGGAGAGTAGAAGAACTATGTCCCTGAGTGACGAGTCTGGTGTATCGTCCCGATCTGGGGGCCGCGTCGCGCGAGGGGCGACGTGGCGGAGCGATCAGAATCCGAGGGGGGCGACGGGCGATGTACTGCCGATGCACGAACGATCCGACGCGGAAGGGCCGTCCACGGCGGCCTTCGGACCCACCGACCCAAGGCCGGGTGCCGACCCCGGCCCCGACGAAGTGCAGCTCACCGAAGCGCACCTCACCGACGCGGACCTCACCCGAGCGCCCTTACACGGCGCGAGGACCCGGCGCGTCGGCGGTGACGGCGACACCCCCCGAGGTGGCCCCGTGAGCCCCCCCGGGGCGCTCCTCGGCCCCCGCGCCGCCCCGGAGGACGGCTGCGGCCCCGACAGCGGCGCCGACACCGGCGGAGGCGGCACCGGCCTCCTCGCGCAACTCCTCCTCGCCCTCATCTGCGGGGGCTACGCCACCGGCGCGGCACTCGGCTGGGGTTCCCCCGAAGTGGCCCTGTTCATGGGCGACTTCGGCCTCAGCATCGCCGCCCTCATCGCCTCGGTCTCCTGCTTCCTCTACGCCCGCGGCAACGACAGCCGCTTCCGCCCCGCCTGGCTGCTCTTCTCGCTCTCCTCCCTGATGGCCGCCGGCGGGAACGCGGTCTGGGGCTGGTACGAGGTTGTGCTCGACCGCCCCGTGCCGAGCCCCTCCCTCGCCGACCTGTTCTTCCTCTGCTTCGCGCCGCCCGCCATCGTCGGCCTGCTCGTCCTCGCCAAACGCCCCGTCAGCAAGGCCGGCTGGGTGTGCCTGTGCCTCGACGCCTGGCTGATCGGCGGCTCGCTGCTCACGCTCTCCTGGAGCCTGGCCCTCGCGCACACCACGCACTTCGACGGCGAGACCGTCGCTCACGCGGCGCTCTCCCTCGCCTATCCGCTGCTGGACATCGTGCTCGTCAGCATGGTGCTCGCCCTGCACTTCCGGCGCTCGACCGGCAGCCGTACGGCCATCAACTCCGCCATCGCCGCCCTCGCCCTCACGGTCCTGTGCGACGCCCTGTTCACCTCGCCGCTGCTCCGGGAGAACTACCGCTCGGGCCAACTGCTCGACGCGGGCTGGTTCGCCGGGTCCCTGCTGCTCGCGTACGCGCCCTGGGGCGTCCGCAAGGCCGCCGAGAGCGTGCCCGAGCCGGTGCGGCCGCCCCGCGCCCCCCGGCAGCCCGGCAGACCGATCGCGGGCTCCCTGGCCGCGCTGACGCCGTATCTCGCCGCAGCCGTGTGCACCCTGGGGATCCTGTACAACGTCATCGAGGGCCGCCGGGTCGACCGCGTCGTGGTGCTCACCGGCTGCACGGTTGTCCTCGCCCTGGTCGTACGGCAGGGCATCATGCTCGTCGACAACATCGCGCTCACCCATGAACTGGCCCAGAAGGAGAACCACTTCCGCTCCCTGGTCCAGGGATCGAGCGACGTCATCATGATCGCCGGACCCGAGGGCACCCTGGACTACGTGAGCCCCGCGGCGGCCGGCGTCTACGGACGCGAGGCGGACGGCCTCGTCGGAGCCGCACTGGAATCGATCATCCACCCCGACGACCGGGGCCGGGTCAAACGCGAAGTGCGCCGCTTCCTGGCCGCTCCTCCTACGGAAGAGCCCACCACCCGCATCGAATGCCGCTTCAAGTCCGGCTCCGGCGACTGGCTGAACGTGGAATCCACGGTCAACCGGCACCAGGGCGGCCTGATCCTCAACAGCCGCGACGTCACCGAACGTGTCAGGCTCCAGGCTCAGTTGCAGCACAACGCCGAGCACGACCCGCTCACCGACCTGCCGAACCGCGCCCTGTTCACCGAGCGGGTCCGCCAGGCCCTCTCCGGGCGCCGCGCGGGCGACCCCGGCACGGCCGTCCTGTTCATCGACCTCGACGGCTTCAAAGGCGTCAACGACCGCCTCGGCCACCAGGTCGGCGACGAGCTGCTGATCAACGCGGCCCGCCGTCTCCAGGAGTCGGTACGGGCCGGGGACACCGCCGCCCGCCTCGGCGGGGACGAGTTCGCCGCGCTCATCCTCGGCGACGGCACCGACGACCAGACCGCACGGGAGTACCAGGTCCACGAGATCGCCGACCGGTTGCGACTGAAGCTGTCGCAGCCGTACCGCATCGAAGGCAACGATGTCCGCGTCGCCGCCTCCATCGGAGTCGCCTTCGCCGAACCCGGGATAACCCCCACCCACCTCATGCGCAACGCGGACCTCGCCATGTACCGCGCCAAGGCCGGCGGCAAGGACCGCGTCGAGCTGTACGCCCCCCAGATGCAGGCGGACGTGGTCCGCAGGACCGAACTGGCCGCCAGGCTCCGCACGGCCCTGCGCGACGGCGAATTCGCCCTGCTGCACCAGCCCGTGGTGGACCTGTCCACCGGACAGGTCTCCGCCGTCGCCGCCCAGGCCCGCTGGCGCTCCGCCCAGGGCATCCTCTTCACACCCGCCGAGTTCTTACGGGTCGCCGACGACAACGACCGCACCGCCGAGTTAGGGCGCTGGCTGCTCGAGAAAGCCGTCGAGCAGGCCGCCGAGCGCGGCAGGACGGGCCACCTCGTACCGGTGACCGTCCGCCTCTCCGCCCGCAGACTGCTCGACCGGTCCATGCCACTCGGCTCGATCGAAGCCCTCCTGACCCGCCACGGGCTCCCCTCGGGCGCCCTGCTGATCGAGCTGGCCGACAGCGACCCGCGCACGTCCTTGGACGAGCTGGAGCACCGCCTGCTCGCGCTGCGCCGTCTGGGCGTACGGATCGCCCTCGACGGCTTCGGCAGCGGTTACGCGGCGATCAACGCGCTGCGCCGGCTCCCCGTCGACGTACTGAAACTGGACCGCGGACTGGTCGAGGGCGTCGTCGAGTCGGCCAGACTGCACAAGATCACTGCGGGGCTGCTCCGGATCGCCGGCGATCTCGGCATGGTCTCGGTGGCCGACGGCGTCGACGTACCGGAACAGGTTCTCGCGCTCCGCGCCATGGGCTGCACCCACGGCCAGGGCATGGCCTTCTCCGGCCCCCTCGACGAGTACCGGCTGCGCCGCGCGCTGATCCGCGGCGAATTCCCCCTCCCCGGGGCGACCCCGCTGCCCGTGCTGAGCGGCGGCTCGCTGCCCGTCCGCCGGACGCGGGCGGCCACCCCGGACATGATCCCCCGACCGATCACCCGACCCTCCGTCCGCTCAAATGTTGAGACGCCAGTCCCACCCACTTGACAGTGGTAGCGCGTCGGAGGGAGGGTCAATGCCATGCGCACCCGAATTCTCGTACTTGGACAGCGCGTCGGCTGAAGCAGTGCCCCTCATCGGCTCTGTAGACCGCACCGACGCGCTCCCCTCGCCTGCCTCCCGGCACGAGGGGTTTTTTGTTGTACAGGCACAGCCCAAACCCCCGCAAAAACCCTCAGCTCTCGAGAAGAGAATGACGATGACCGAGCAGGCCACCGGGGCCCACCCGACGCCGCGCGCCCGTAACGGCGGACCCTCGTCCGCCACCGTTGAGCACGTCACGGGCGCGCAGTCCCTCATCCGCTCTCTTGAGGAAGTGGGGGCCGAGACGGTATTCGGCATCCCCGGCGGCGCCATCCTTCCGGCCTACGACCCGATGATGGACTCCACCCGGGTCCGCCACATCCTGGTCCGCCACGAGCAGGGCGCCGGCCACGCGGCCACCGGCTACGCGCAGGCCACCGGCAAGGTGGGCGTCTGCATGGCCACCTCGGGCCCCGGCGCCACCAACCTGGTCACCCCGATCGCCGACGCGCACATGGACTCCGTGCCGCTCGTCGCGATCACCGGCCAGGTCGCCAGCAAGGCGATCGGCACGGACGCCTTCCAGGAGGCGGACATCTGCGGCATCACGATGCCGATCACCAAGCACAACTTCCTGGTCACCAAGGCCGAGGACATCCCGCGCACCATCGCCGAGGCGTTCCACATCGCCGCCACCGGCCGCCCGGGGCCCGTGCTCGTCGACATCGCCAAGGACGCCCTCCAGGCGAAGACCACCTTCAGCTGGCCGCCCACCCAGGAACTGCCCGGCTACCGCCCGGTCACCAAGCCGCACGCCAAGCAGATCCGCGAGGCGGCGAAGCTGATCACCCAGGCCAAGCGGCCGGTGCTGTACGTCGGCGGCGGCGTCATCAAAGCCGGTGCCACCGCCGAACTGCGCGTTCTCGCCGAACTGACCAACGCCCCCGTCACCACCACCCTGATGGCGCTGGGCGCGTTCCCCGACAGCCACCCGCTGCACGTGGGAATGCCGGGCATGCACGGTGCGGTCACCGCCGTCACCGCGCTGCAGAAGGCCGACCTGATCGTCGCCCTCGGAGCCCGCTTCGACGACCGCGTCACCGGCAAACTGGACAGCTTCGCCCCGTACGCGAAGATCGTCCACGCCGATGTCGACCCGGCGGAGATCGGCAAGAACCGCGCCGCCGACGTGCCGATCGTCGGCGACGCCCGCGAGGTCCTCGCCGACCTCGTCCAGGCGGTCCAGGCCGAGCACACCGAGGGCAACGTCGGTGACTACAGCGCCTGGTGGCGCGACCTCAGCCGCTGGCGCGAGACGTACCCCCTCGGCTTCGACCAGCCGGCCGACGGCAGTCTCTCCCCGCAGCACGTCATCCAGCGCATCGGCCAACTCGCCCCGGACGACACGATCTACGCGGCGGGCGTCGGCCAGCACCAGATGTGGGCCGCCCACTTCATCGACTACGAGCGGCCCGCCACCTGGCTCAACTCCGGCGGCGCGGGCACGATGGGCTACGCCGTCCCGGCCGCGATGGGCGCGAAGGCCGGACAGCCGGACCGCACCGTGTGGGCGATCGACGGCGACGGCTGCTTCCAGATGACCAATCAGGAACTGGTCACCTGCGCGCTCAACAACATCCCCATCAAGGTCGCGATCATCAACAACGGCGCGCTGGGCATGGTCCGCCAGTGGCAGACCCTCTTCTACAACCAGCGCTACTCCAACACCGTCCTCCACAGCGGCCCCGACGTGGCCGGCGGCGGGTCGTTCGAGGGCTCGGGCCGCGCGGACGACGCGAAGCCCAACGGCGGCACCCGTATCCCGGACTTCGTGAAGCTGTCCGAGGCGATGGGCTGCGTCTCGATGCGCTGCGAGTCCCCGGACGAGCTGGACGCCGTGATCGCCAAGGCCAACTCCATCAACGACCGCCCCGTGGTGGTCGACTTCATCGTCCACGAGGACGCCCAGGTCTGGCCGATGGTCGCCGCGGGCACCTCCAACGACGAGGTCCTGGCCGCCCGGGGTGTGCGCCCCGACTTCGGCGACAGCCTGGACGACTGAGCCGGATGCCGAGAGCGAGAGAAAGAACGACGAAAATGTCTTCCAAGCACACCCTCTCCGTCCTGGTGGAGAACACCCCCGGCATCCTGGCCAGGATCGCCGCGCTGTTCTCCCGGCGCGGTTTCAACATCGACTCACTCGCGGTGGGCGTCACCGAACACCCCGACATCTCCCGCATCACCATCGTGGTCAACGTCGAGGACCTGCCGCTCGAGCAGGTGACCAAGCAGCTCAACAAGCTGATCAACGTCCTGAAGATCGTCGAACTCGAGCCCGGCGCCGCGATCCAGCGCGAGCTCGTCCTGGTGAAGGTCCGCGCCGACAACGAGACCCGCTCCCAGATCGTCGAGATCGTGCAGCTCTTCCGCGCCAAGACCGTGGACGTCTCACCCGAGGCCGTCACCATCGAGGCCACCGGATCGAGTGACAAGCTCGACGCGATGCTGAAGATGCTGGAGCAGTTCGGCATCAAGGAGCTGGTCCAGTCCGGCACGATCGCCATAGGGCGCGGCGCGCGGTCCATCACGGACCGCAGCCTGCGGGCGCTCGACCGCAGCGCGTAGCTTCCGCTCCGACGGCGCGCGGAGCCCGCGCCGTCGGAGCCGTACGGCACCCCGGTTCGCATGCCGAGACCGTGAGACTCCCTTTACCCGCTCCGCCGTACGGTGGGGCTCACACCGCGACACCCCAGTTTGCACACCAAGGAGAAGACCCAGTGGCCGAGCTGTTCTACGACGACGATGCCGACCTGTCCATCATCCAGAGCCGCAAGGTCGCGGTCATCGGCTACGGCAGCCAGGGCCACGCCCACGCGCTGTCGCTCCGTGACTCGGGTGTCGACGTCCGGGTCGGCCTGCACGAGGGTTCCAAGTCCAAGGCGAAGGCCGAGGAGCAGGGCCTGCGCGTGGTGACGCCCGCCGCGGCGGCCGCCGAGGCCGACGTCATCATGATCCTGGTGCCGGACCCGATCCAGGGACAGGTCTACGAGGAGTCCATCAAGGACAACCTCAAGGACGGCGACGCGCTCTTCTTCGGACACGGCCTCAACATCCGCTTCGGCTTCATCAAGCCGCCCGCCGGTGTCGACGTCGCCATGGTCGCCCCGAAGGGCCCCGGCCACCTGGTCCGCCGTCAGTACGAGGAGGGCCGCGGCGTTCCGTGTATCGCGGCCGTCGAGCAGGACGCCACCGGCAAGGGCTTCGAGCTGGCGCTGAGCTACGCGAAGGGCATCGGCGGCACGCGCGCCGGCGTCATCAAGACGACCTTCAGCGAGGAGACCGAGACCGACCTCTTCGGTGAGCAGGTCGTCCTCTGCGGCGGTACCTCCGCGCTCGTCAAGGCGGGCTTCGAGACGCTGGTCGAGGCCGGTTACCAGCCGGAGATCGCGTACTTCGAGTGCCTCCACGAGCTGAAGCTGATCGTGGACCTGATGTACGAGGGCGGCCTGGACAAGATGCGCTGGTCGGTCTCCGAGACCGCCGAGTGGGGCGACTACGTCACCGGCCCGCGGATCATCACGGACCAGACCAAGGCCGAGATGAAGAAGGTCCTCGCCGAGATCCAGGACGGCACGTTCGCCCAGAACTGGATGGACGAGTACCACGGCGGTCTGAAGAAGTACAACGAGTACAAGAAGGCCGACAGCGACTCGCTGCTGGAGAGCACGGGCCGCGAGCTGCGCAAGCTGATGAGCTGGGTCGACAACGACGACGCCTGAGGCGTTCACGGTGCCGGGCCCCGAGCGCGGGCCCGGCACCGGGCCGGCCGTCGAACGGGTCGCTGTCAGGCCCTCGGCGAGGTGGCCGGACGGCTGTCGGTAAGCGCTTGCGGCGGGGTCCGTCCACGTACGGGTGATCTGCCCGCCGAGGCGGGAAACCCCCGCCGCCGACACCACTACACTGCTGCATACATCCGCGTCAGGCCCACAATGTCGTGCGTCTTCCACGCGATCAGGCCCGGACCAGGGCCTGGCACCCTCCGCCGCCTGCGGCCGTCGGGACGGCCGTCCGCAATGGACTTGTGAGGACCCACGTGAGCTCGCGTTCCAACCAAAAGCCGGTTGTACTCATCGCCGAAGAGCTGTCGCCCGCCACTGTCGACGCGCTCGGCCCGGACTTCGAGATCAGGCACTGCAACGGCGCCGACCGCGCCGAACTGCTGCCCGCCATCGCCGACGTGGACGCGATCCTCGTCCGCTCCGCGACCAAGGTCGACGCCGAGGCCGTGGCCGCGGCGAAGAAGCTGAGGGTCGTCGCCCGCGCGGGTGTCGGTCTCGACAACGTAGACGTCTCCGCCGCCACCAAGGCCGGCGTCATGGTCGTCAACGCGCCCACCTCCAACATCATCACCGCCGCCGAGCTGGCCTGCGGCCTGCTGGTCGCCACGGCGCGCAACATCCCGCAGGCCAACACCGCCCTGAAGAACGGCGAGTGGAAGCGCAGCAAGTACACGGGCGTCGAGCTGAGCGAGAAGACGCTCGGCGTCGTCGGCCTCGGCCGCATCGGCGTACTGGTCGCGCAGCGCATGTCCGCGTTCGGGATGAAGATCGTCGCGTACGACCCGTACGTACAGCCCGCGCGAGCCGCGCAGATGGGCGTCAAGTTGCTCTCCCTGGACGAGCTGCTGGAGGTGTCGGACTTCATCACCGTGCACCTGCCGAAGACCCCCGAGACCCTGGGCCTGATCGGGGACGAGGCGCTGCACAAGGTCAAGCCGACGGTGCGGATCGTCAACGCCGCGCGCGGCGGGATCGTGGACGAGGAGGCGCTGGCCTCCGCGCTCAAGGAGGGCCGCGTCGCGGGCGCCGGTCTGGACGTCTACGCGAAGGAGCCCTGCACGGACTCCCCGCTCTTCCAGTTCGACCAGGTCGTCTGCACCCCGCACCTCGGCGCGTCGACGGACGAGGCGCAGGAGAAGGCGGGCGTGTCGGTCGCCAGGTCGGTGCGCCTCGCGCTCGCCGGTGAGCTGGTGCCCGACGCGGTCAACGTCCAGGGCGGGGTCATCGCCGAGGACGTACGGCCGGGTCTGCCGCTCGCCGAGAAGCTGGGCCGGATCTTCACCGCGCTGGCGGGCGAGGTCGCCGTACGCCTCGATGTCGAGGTCTACGGCGAGATCACGCAGCACGATGTGAAGGTGCTCGAACTGTCCGCGCTGAAGGGCGTGTTCGAGGACGTCGTCGACGAGACGGTGTCGTACGTGAACGCGCCGCTGTTCGCGCAGGAGCGCGGCGTCGAGGTGCGTCTCACGACGTCGAGCGAGTCGCCCGACCACCGCAACGTGGTCACCGTGCGGGGCACGCTCTCCGGGGGCGAGGACGTGTCGGTCTCCGGCACGCTCGCCGGTCCGAAGCACCTGCAGAAGATCGTCGCGATCGGTGAGTACGACGTCGACGTGTCCCTGGCCGACCACATGGTCGTCCTGCGGTACGAGGACCGTCCGGGTGTCGTCGGCACCGTCGGCCGGATCCTCGGCGAGGCGGGGCTGAACATCGCGGGGATGCAGGTCTCGCGCGCGGAGGAGGGCGGCGAGGCGCTGGTCGTCCTGTCCGTCGACGACAACGTGCCGCCGGCGGTGCTGGCCGAGATCTCCGACGAGATCGGTGCGAACTCGGCGCGCTCGGTGGATCTGACCGACTGATCCGCCGCGCTTGACCGTTGAACACGGCGAGGGGCCCGGGATTCTCTCCCGGGCCCTTCCCCGTGTCCGTTGCCGCGCCGCGCGGACCACCGCTCTGCGGGCGGGGCGCTCTGTCGGTGGCGACCGGCGTCAGCGTCGCCCCGCCGACTCGGCCGGATCGGCGAGGGCGCTCGCCCGGCGCGGCGAGTCGCGTCCCGTGCGCTTCCGTGCGCCGACTCGGCAAGACGGTGCGGGAGTTGACCGGCGCCCAGGGCTCGCGCCGCTCATGCCCCGCGGCCCCGCGAGGGGCGCCGTCGACGGATCAGCCGGTCTCGGCGGGGCGCCCGAGAAGGTCCGTCAGGGGGACGTCCGTATCGGCTAGTTCGTTTGCGTCGACCGCCCGGCCGGAGGTGACGAGGTCGCGGATCGGGTCGGTGACGTCCCAGACGTTGACGTTCATCCCGGCCAGGACACGGCCCTCGGCCAGCCAGAACGCGATGAACTCCCGCGTGTCCGTCGAGCCGCGGAAGACGACCTGGTCGTACGTGCCTGGTTCGGCGTAGCCGGTGTACTCCATGCCCAAGTCGTACTGATCGGTGAAGAAGTACGGAACACGGTCGTACGTCACGTCCTGCCCGAGCATCGCCTTCGCCGCGGTCCGGGGCTGGTTGAGGGCGTTGGCCCAGTGCTCGACGCGGATGTGCTTGCCCAGCAGCGGGTGGAAGGCGTTGGCGACGTCCCCGGCGGCGTGGATGTCGGGCTGGGACGTGCGCAGAGAAGCGTCGACGCGGATGCCGTTGTCGATCTCCAGGCCGGCCGCCGCGGCGAGCTGGCTGTTGGGGGTGATGCCGACGCCGACGATCACCGCGTCGGTGTCGAGGCGGCTGCCGTCGGCCAGCAGCACACCGGTCGCCCGGCCGTCGGTGCCGGTGATCTCCGAGACCTTGACGCCGCAGCGCAGCTCGACCCCGTTATCGGTGTGCAGGCGGGCGAAGATCCGGGCGGCTTCACGGCCCAGCACCTGGAGCAGCGGGAGTTCCGCCGTCTCCAGGACCGTGACCTCGAGTCCGGCCGCCCGGGCGGCGGCAGCCGTCTCCAGCCCGATCCAGCCCGCGCCGATCACCACGACCCGCGACGCGGACTCGAACGTCTCCTTGATGCGGTCGCTGTCGGCGAACCGGCGCAGATGGAGCACCCCGTCGAGGTCGGCTCCGGGCAGCGGCAGACGGCGGGGCGAGGAACCGGTGGTCAGGAGCAGCTTCGCGTAGCCGACACGGCTGCCGTCGGCGAGCGCGACCTCATGGGCGGCCGGGTCGATCGCGGTGACCGTGGTTCCCATTCGCAGATCGACGTCGTGCTCGGCGTACCACCCGGAAGGGTGGACGAAGGCCGTCTCGCGTTCCTCCTTGCCCTGTAGATAGCCCTTGGAGAGCGGCGGCCGCTCGTAGGGGCGCTCGCTCTCCTCTCCGAGCAGCGCGATCGGGCCGTCGAAGCCCTCTTCACGGAGGGTCTCCGCTGCCTTCGCTCCGGCCAGGCCGGCTCCGACGATCACGAATGCTGGGTTGGCGGCCATGCTCTCTCCTCTGCTGCGTCGGCACTGCCCGCAGGTCGATGGTGGCGCGCTCGGCGATCCGGTCCCCGTCGGCGGCGCGCGCGGCGAGGTCATCGTCGTTCATGGCGGTGGCCCACGGGGCGGTTGGCTGTTCACCGGTGTGTCTGATCGCGGCCATGCCCGTGGCCACGGGGGTCGGTGACCGGCGACCGGTGACCGGCGGCGTCAGGCGGCGGCCGGGTGCGTGGCGTGCAGTTCCGAGTCCAGTTGCCCGAACAGCTCGTCACCGGAGGCGGTGAACTTGCTGACGCCCTCGTCCTCCAGTACCCGCACCACGTCGTCGTAGGACACTCCGACGGTCTCCAGATCGTCCAGCAGCCGCCGGGATGCCTCATATGTGCCGTGGATGGTGTCGCCGCTGATGCGGCCGTGGTCGGCGACCGCGCGCAACGTCTGCTCCGGCATCGTGTTGACCACCATGGGCGCCACCAGTTCGTCGACGTAGCGGGTGTCGGCGTAGGCGGGATCCTTCACCCCGGTCGAGGCC
The DNA here is from genome assembly GCF_042725135.1 of Streptomyces sp. NPDC060366. NCBI lineage: Bacteria > Bacillati > Actinomycetota > Actinomycetes > Kitasatosporales > Streptomycetaceae > Streptomyces > Streptomyces sp. NPDC060366. The sequence continues at coordinate 816,779 of NZ_JBHXDC010000003.1, forward strand.
CACAACGGCCGCTGGGGGCGCATCCCGGCCGCGGCCAACTCCCGCCATTCGTCGGACGCGGCGGCCCGCTCGAAGTGCTCATAGGCCAGGCGGGCGTTGGCGATCGCGGCCCGTCCGCGCAGGGCCCGCGCCTCGGGGGTACCGATCCTGTCCAGCCGGCCGTCGACCTCGGTGTCCACCCGGCTGACGAAGAAGGAGGCCACCGACGCGATGGACGCCAGGTCGTGCCCCGCCGCGCGTGCTCGGGTCATGCCGTCGAGGAAGGCGCGCCGCACCTGGTCGTAGCGGTCGAGGGAGAAGATCAGTGTCACGTTGATGCTGATGCCCTCCGCGAGCGCGGTGCTGATCGCCTCCAGGCCGGCCTCGGTGGCGGGGATCTTCACGAACATGTTCGGCCTGTCCACGAGCCACCACAGGGCCCGTGCCTCGGCGATCGTCGCCGCCGTGTCGTGGGCGACATGCGGGTCCACCTCCAGTGACACCCGTCCGTCCGCCCCGTCGCCGGCCTCGTACACCGGTCGCAGTACGTCGCAGGCCCAGCGCACGTCGAACGCGGTCAGCGACCTGACGGCTTCCTCGACCCGTACGCCGCGCCGGGCCAGATCACCGACCTGTGCGTGGTAGCGGGATCCGGAGCGGATCGCCTTGGCGAAGATCGTCGGATTGCTGGTGATTCCCACGACCCGCTGTTCGCGCACCAGGTCGGCCAGTTCCCCGGCGGCGAGCCGCTCCCGGTTCAGGTCGTCGAGCCAGATCGCCACGCCTTCGGCGCTCAGCCGGTCCAGGTTGGCACTCATGATCTTCTCCCTGCGTCGTTTCGCGGGATGCCGTCTATGTGACGCCCGGATCCGCCGCGGTCCGGGTGTCGATCTCCTTCGCGCACGCCTCGGTGGCGGTACGGGGCGCGCTCGCACCGTCGGCCGCGGCCCGCAGTTCCACGCAGCACCGTCCGGGACGGGGCGCGAGGACCGCGTCGATCCCGCCGGCCCCGAGACCGGTGAGGAAGCCGCCGAGGAAGGCGTGGTTGATCCCGCACACCAGCTCCGGCGACCGGGCGGCCAGTGGGTGGAACGGACAGTTCAGCAGCCGCAGTTCGGTCGGGGCCTGTCGGTGGGGCTCGAACCCTCGCTCCTCCAGCACGGACTCGGAGAGCGTGAGAGAACGCTCGGGCCCCAGGCGGCCCGGCCGGCCGCCGACGCGCGTCACGGCGCCGAGGTCCCGCCCCCGGTCGCGGGCCGTGCGCAGCGCCGCCGATCGGGCGTCCTCGCCCTGCCGTTGATCGAGCACCGCGTCGACAAGGATCTCGGCGAGGACGTCGGGGCGCCGCTCGGGGATGCTGACGCGGATGTCGCCGTCGGCCGGCTCGTAGACCTTGGGCTTGCGGCCGACCCTGCGGATGCCGTCCGGGTTGTCGTAACGGGAGATCAGCAGCCCGGCCGCGACGAGCTTGTCCAGGTGGAAGGCGGCCAGTTTGGCCGAGATCCCGATACGGCCCGCCGCTTCCTCACGGGTCACGGGCCGCTGGGCGCGCCGGGTGTAGGCGTACAGCCCTCTGCGTACCTCGTCCGCGAGCACCGCTACGGCTGCCACCCCCGTGGCGTCGGAGGCCCGAGGGAGAGCCGCGGGCGGGTCAGAACTCATGTATCCACGATAACGCCAATTCGTGTGGATTTAACCGGTCATTCGCGTATCAGGCCCCTGGTAGCTTGGGCGCTTCAGAATAAAACCAATGATGATTAGTGAAACTCTCCGAGGAGACGATGTGACATGACCCAGCGACTCCACTCCGCAGGGCCCAGCACCCCCACTCCCTCCGAGGAGCCGATACGGGTGGCGCCCGCCGCCCTGCGCGTCGTCCACGACGTGGCAGGGGTGGATCTGACGGCCGCCGAACTCGCGGCGAGGCAGTTTCTCCAGGCGCTGGGCATCGACACCGATTCCGAGAGCCTGCGCGGCACCCCCGGCCGTATGACCCGCGCCTACGCCGAACTGTTCAGCCCCCGCCCCTTCGACCTGACCACATTCCCCAACGACGAGGGGTACGACGAACTCGTTCTCGCCCGGAGCATCCCGCTCCGCAGCGTCTGCGAGCATCACCTTCTGCCGTTCGTCGGGACCGCCCACATCGGCTATCTGCCCGGGCACCGGATCCTGGGCCTGTCCAAACTCGCCCGGATCCTGGAGCACTTCGCCTGCCGGCCCCAGGTGCAGGAGCGACTCACCAAGCAGGTCGCCGACTGGCTCCAGACCCAACTGGAGCCCAAAGGCGTCGGCGTCGTCATCCAGGCCGAGCACACCTGTATGACGCTGCGCGGCGTCCGGGCCACCGGGGCGACGACCATCACCTCCACGCTCCACGGTCTGCTGCGCAGCGACGCCCGTTCCCGCGCCGAGTTCCTCGCCCTGACCGGCCTGCCCGACTGACCGCGCGAAAGGGGAACTCGGGGCCAGGGCCTCAGGGCTCACGACCTCATACGGGCGGACTTCAAGCGGGCGGACTTCAGCGCCATGTGCAGCAGCAGCCGGTCCTCGCCGTCGGCCAGGTCCAGGCCCGTCAGCTGTTCGATGCGCGACAGCCGGTAGTAGAGGGTCTGGCGGTGGATGCCCAACTCCGACGCCGTACGGCCCGCCTGGCCCGCGTGGTCGAGGTAGACCTCCGCCGTGTGCGTCAGGTCCGTGTGCGCGGGCGTCAGCAGCGGGCGCACCGCCGGGTCGGTGACCGTAGGCAGCGACGTCAGCAGCCGGTACGGGCCGATCTCCGACCACTGGGCGACGGGGCCGTAGCGGGGCTGCGCCGCCGTGGCGTGGGCCGCCGAGACCGCTTCGTGCCAGGCGTCGGGGAGTTCGGCCAGGCCGCGGCGCGGCGTCGCCGCACCGGCGGTGGCTTCCGGGCCCGCGGCGTCGCGCAGCCGCTCCGTCGCCGCCAGCGCGGGGCCCAGGGCGTCGCCCGAGCGGAGCCGTACGAGCAGGGCCAGCGACAGATCCGGCAGCGTGCACAGCGCCGCCGTGCCCGCCACCGCGCGCACCGTCGGGTCCGCGCCCCGCCACGGCGTGACGCACAGCACCACGTGCGGCCCGTCCCCGCCCGGCCCCAGGGCCGTACGCAGCGCCTCCACCGCCATGTCGCGCTGCCAGCCGCGCTCCGCCGTCAGTACGGCACGGAACTCACGCGCCAGGTCCGCGCCCGCCCGCACCTCCTCGGCGAGCAGTGCCCCGATCCGCCCCGTCACCTCCATGGCCGCCGCCAATCGGTCGTCCGTGAGGCCCCGGCCGGTGTCGTCGAGCAGCCACACGTAGCCGAGCACCGTGCCCCGGTGCCGTACGGGCAGACAGATCCGCCCCCGGAAGACCCCGGCGTCCGGCGCGGCGGGGATACGGACGGGGCCGGTCGCGCGGGTGATGCCGAAGCCCTCGAACCAGTCGCGCACGGCGGGGGTGGACTTCCGCGTCAGGATCGACCGCGTCCTGACGGGATCCATCACGCCCTCGTCGTCGCTGTCGTGCACCCCGAAGGCGATCAGCCCGAAGTCCCGGTTCTCCAGCGTGAGCGGCATGCCGAGCAGCGCCGAGATCTCGTCGACCAGCTCCTGGTAATCGTCCTTCATCCGGACATTCTCGCACCGCCTTCAGACATATGTCTGAGATCCCGGCCACGGATGCGTGACAGGTGTCGATGGCAGAGGATCGGAGCGGTCCCTAGATTTCACAGTGGTTCTCCGTGCCGTCGCCGGGCGTTCGCGCCCCGTACGGCCTGCTCGTTCTCTTTCGTGGAGGTGCCCTGTGCTGGGTCCCGTGATTCTCGCCGCGTCGCGCAGCGACACGATGCGGCGCGTCGTCTCGGCCGCGCCGGTCACCAGGCCCGTCGTGGACCGGTTCATCGCCGGCGAGACCGTCGACGGTACGACGCCGGTCATCCAGGACATGGCCGACAGCGGCCTCGAAGTGACCATGGACGTCCTCGGCGAGGACATCACCGACCCGGCCGAGGCACTGCACGCCCGCGACGCCTACCTGAAGCTGATCGAGGCCCTCGCGCCGCTGGGTCTCGGCGCCCGCGCCGAGATGTCGGTGAAGCTCTCCTCCTTCGGACAGGCCCTGCGCGGCGGCCACGACCTGGCGCTGCGCAACATCACCACCGTCGTCGAGGCCGCCACCGAGATCGGCACCACCGTTACGCTGGACATGGAGGATCACACGACCGTCGACTCGACGCTCGCCATCCACTCCACGCTGCGTGAGCGCTTCCCCGAGACCGGCGCCGTCGTCCAGTCGTACCTCTTCCGTACGGAGGACGACTGCCGCGCGCTCGCGGCGGCGGGCTCGCGCGTACGGCTCGTCAAGGGCGCCTACAGGGAGCCCGCGCGCGTCGCGCACCAGGACAAGGGCGAGGTCGACAAGGCGTACGTGCGCTGCCTCAAAACCCTGATGGCCGGCGAAGGACACCCGATGATCGGGACGCACGACCCGCGTCTGATCGCGATCGCGCAGGAGCTCGCGATTCGGGCCGGACGCAGGCCCGACGCGTACGAGTTCCAGATGCTCTACGGCATCCGGGAGGCCGAGCAGCGCCGTCTCGCCGCCGAGGGCCACCGGGTGCGTGTCTACATCGCGTACGGCACCGACTGGTACGGCTACTTCATGCGCCGGCTGGCGGAGCGGCCCGCCAACCTCGCCTTCTTCCTGCGCTCGCTCGCCACCCGCGGCTGAGCACCGTCACGACGGCGCCACCGCCGCCCACGACCGTCGACCGTAAACCGTCTACTGATCAAGGAGATTCGGCAACCATGGACGCTGTGACCCAGGTCCCCACGCCGGTCAACGAGCCGGTGCACGGCTACGCCCCCGGCTCCCCGGAGCGCACCCGCCTCGAAGCCAAGCTCAAGGAGCTGGCCGACCACCCCGTCGACCTGCCGATGACCATCGGGGGCGAGAAGCGGATGGGCGGCGGCGAGCGTTTCGACGTCGTACAGCCGCACAACCACCAGGCCGTTCTCGGTACGTTCGGCAACGCCACCGAGCAGGACGCCCAGGACGCCGTGGACGCCGCCCTCGCCGCCGCGCCGGGCTGGCGCGCGATGGCCTTCGACGACCGCGCCGCGATCATCCTGCGCGCCGCCGAACTGCTCTCCGGGCCGTGGCGCGAGACGCTGGCCGCCTCGACGATGCTCGGCCAGTCGAAGACCATCCAGCAGGCCGAGATCGACACTCCGTGCGAGCTGATCGACTTCTGGCGCTTCAACGTCGCCTACGCGCGCGAGATCCTCGCCGAGCAGCCGCGAGCCAACTCGACCGGCGTGTGGAACCGGCTCGACCACCGGCCGCTCGAAGGCTTCGTCTACGCGATCACGCCCTTCAACTTCACCGCCATCGCCGGCAATCTGCCGACCGCGCCCGCGCTGATGGGCAACGTCGTCGTCTGGAAGCCGTCGCCTACGCAGACGCACGCCGCCGTGCTGCTGATGAGCCTTCTTGAAGAGGCGGGGCTGCCCAAGGGCGTCATCAACCTGGTGACCGGCGACGGACTGGCCGTGTCCGAGGTGGCGCTCAACCACCCCGAGCTCGCGGGCATCCACTTCACCGGCTCCACGAAGACCTTCCAGCACCTGTGGAAGACCGTCGGCGGCAACATCGAGAAGTACCGCTCCTACCCGCGCATCGTCGGCGAGACCGGCGGCAAGGACTTCGTCGTCGCCCACCCGAGCGCCGACCGCGGTGTCCTCAAGACGGCGCTGACCCGTGGGTCGTTCGAGTTCCAGGGCCAGAAGTGCTCGGCGTCCTCGCGCGCGTACGTCCCGGCCTCGATCTGGAACGACGGCTTCAAGGAGGAGTTCGGGGCGGAGGTCGACGCCATCGCCATGGGCGACGTCACCGACCTGTCGAACTTCATCGGCGCCGTCATCGACGAGCGTGCCTTCGCGAAGAACAAGGCCGCGATCGACCGCGCCGCCGCCGACCCGACGTGCACCATCGTCGCCGGTGGCACCTATGACGACTCCGTCGGATACTTCGTGCGCCCCACGGTCATCGCCTGCACCGACCCGGCCAACGAGGTCTTCACGACCGAGTACTTCGGCCCCATCCTCGCCGTCCACGTCTACGAGGACGCGGACTACGACGCGATGCTGGCGCAGATGGAGTCCGTCTCCGCGTACGCGCTGACCGGCGCCGTCATCGCCGGTGACCGCGCGGCGGCGGCCGACACGATGGCCAAGCTCCGCTACGCCGCGGGCAACTTCTACATCAACGACAAGTCGACCGGCGCCGTGGTCGGCCAGCAGCCCTTCGGCGGCGGCCGTGCCTCCGGCACCAACGACAAGGCGGGCGCCCCGCAGAACCTGATGCGGTGGACCCTGACCCGTGCGATCAAGGAATCGCTCGTGTCCCCGACGGACTACCGCTACCCGCACATGGGCTGAGCCGCACGGGCCCGTCGGCCCCACAACCCCCGCCCCCGTGCCGGCCCCAACACCGGTTCGGGGGCGGTGTCTTCTTCCTGAAGAGGTCGTGCCGCCGCCCTCACCTCCGTACGGAGGTGAGGGC